>JADZFV010000383.1 GCA_020854255.1 Candidatus Melainabacteria bacterium
CACCGGGTGGTGGCGTCACAAAACCATGCGGAGGAATCCTCCATCGCGTGGAAGCCGGAGCGCCTGTCGCGTTTCGGTTGTTTGTTGAACCGACAAAGGGAAGTGCACTCAGGATGCGCTTTACCTGGTCATGACAGCCCACAACGGGCAAAATGGAGAACTGTTATGAAAAACGCAATCGCAATCACCACCGGCAATGGCAACGACATCATCCCGGGCACGAACTGGACCTACGCGGATGCCGCCGCGATGGCCAAAGAAGTGTCCCGCGAGCGCCGTCTGTTCGGCAACCGCAGCAACCGTCGTCGTCACGCCAAGCGCAATGACGGCGTCGGTCTGATGGTCAGCGACCCGGCCCGCTTCACCGCGGAGACGGGCTGGACGCCGGAAGACGCTCTGGAGATGGCTCTCGACATTCGTCGTGAGGAGCGCATCTTCGGCAGCAACTTCCGCGCCGACGACCACGACGGCGATGTCGAGACGTTCAACAGCGGCCTCACTGGCGACAGCTTCTACATCCTCAGCGAGGATGGAAGCTTCGACAAGGAAGCCATGCGCGAGCGTCGGCTGTTCGGCTCCAGCAATCCGCTTTGGAACTGAACTACCAGGAGGGCGCCGGCACTTGGGGACTTGATGCGGCAACGCATTAAGATCCGCAAGCACCGGCTTTGGTAGCCTTTGAAAAGCGCGGGTCCTCCCCCACGCTTTTCTCTTTTGCGGAATTTCTATTATATGTCCTAGTATTTTTATCAAAGAGAATCCTACCAGAATCCTCTTGGACAGGGCAGTTCAGCAAAATTCAACGACCTCCCGGTCGCCCCCTGTGAGTCTGGTCTGTTTCCTTCACGCGATTTCTACTAAAATGGCTTTGAGTCCTTGGAAAAGTCGTCCAGTAGCACAAATGCGCGAACACCAGATCGTCATCAGCCTCAAACCTGAGCAATTCCAGGAAGTTCAAAAACAGGCCCGGGCAGCAGGTGCGCAGTCCGTCGGCGCTTTTGTGCGGCAAAATCTTCTGCATTTTCTCGGTCTGGAAGAAGCAGACAGCGCCAAGAAAGGCTCTCAGATTGCCACGGCTGTACAGGCTGATCCCGACTGGCGATTGATCGCCGGAGAATTACGCCGCCTGCACCGCGAATTGAAAGTGCTGGCAAGCGAAGCTACCGTGTCGACAACCTTGCTCACCGAAATTGCCGGCAGCAGTGGCAGCGGTCCGCTTCTGGCATCATCTCTGGCTTTAGGAGAAACCTGCAACGAAGCGGCTGCCGAATACATGCAACCTGCCGTGCAGGAAAATTTTCTCACCGACGGCGCTCCTTTCAACCCGGATGATTACCCGGACGACATAGAAGAGTCGCTGATTCTGCCGCCTGCGCACTCAGCGGGCGGAGCAGCGAGCATGCCCTTTCAATTCCAGACACCGACGATACCGACCAGGTCGCCTTACGGATTGCCGATGCCCTCAGGGCAAATTCCTCTTTCGTCACCATTTTCGCATCACACATTCATGCCTAACATCAGTCCATTGCCCGGCGACATTGGCTTGACTCCAGGCCCTTTGTCAGGCGCTGAAAGTCTTTCTGCATCAACTCAAGAAAGTTCGGGCGCTGAAGCAAACCAGCCTTCTGAACCGGCCCTGCAAGCGAAATCTGAAACAGTATCCGAGCCGGCCGCTCAACCTGTTGAAGACACTCACCAAAAGCCCGATTTCGAACCAGCTCTAGACCCCGCCGCAATACCGGTTTCCAGTACAGAGTTCGTGAATGAATCGGTGCAGTTTATGGGCGCCGCGCCCGGCCAGGACTTAACGCAAGTTGCACCAACTGTTTCCCCGCCAGTTTCCGAAGCAGCAGCCACCCCCGAAAAACCAGCCTCTCCACCGGCACCAGCAGCACCGGCCGAGGGCTCCACGCAAACGCGCAGCGCGCCAACGCCTCAAACTGCAGGTGCCGATCAGTCCGGAGCATTTACTCCGCAGAAAGACGACATGGAAGTACTGGCCGACCGTGCTTTTGCAATTTCACCAAGGCTTGGCGCAATTGAGCCGGAGGTTACGATGCAGCCGGCGAAAACCAGAAGTTTTGCCGACACATTGGAAGAGTTATTAGATGCAGGTTTGATCAACCAGGTTCTTTCTCAACCGGATGAGGATCCATCCGACCAATATGCCGGCGAGGTGGAAGCACCTCCTGAGGATGACTTGGTTCAGGTTTTCATTCAGGAAGTTGAAGTGTCCGGTTCACCGAACGAAACAGATAGCGAAAGCTATGCTGAGTCCGATAAAGTCAGCCCCGACCAGTCAGATGAAAGCGAAGATGCCCCCTCTCCAGCCATTCACCATGAGCCTCCGCCGCCACCCAGGCCGATCGGAGCCGAAGACGAAGACGACAAAGATCTGCCTCCCAAGCCACCTCCGCGTCGCAAAAAACTGATCTAAGAAGGCCGCCTGCTGAAAAGGCACGGCCAAACTTCTTTTCAAAACTCAGCAATTGAAGTGGTGTTTTTCCCACCACTAACAGGAAGAAATTAGTCCGGGTGAATTGACGACCGCAAATTTGTCGCTTAATATCGTCCACGTTCCGTTGGCGGGAACGCTGATCAGCCAGCTTCTGACAGATTTAGTCTATATATGCAATTTAAACGGTGAAGGCAGGGGTGCAAAAACCCGACTGTCAGCTCTGCTTTAATCTTGCACGATCGGGAAAAATCCCAGCGGCAGCCGGGTATATAGGATAGACCGCTCTCTCTCATGTAGCTGTTTTACGTCTGACCTAATGGTGGTAACGGCATGTCTAACGACAACATAAATTCCGGAAAAGGCGAATTGCCGCCCAAGCAACCGGAAAACGACTTCGATCCCCTGGATCTATTGAAGAAGAAAGAACTCGACAAGCAGGCGCAATTTATAGACTTAGCGGTAAATGACGACATTGTCGAAGAGACGGGTGATCTTTTGACAGACGCAGAGAGAGAAACATTGAGAATGACCGCGGAACAAGTCGACGTGGCTAGAAGCAATTGGGCCTCGGTGCTTAAGGATCCGCAGAAATCGCTCAAGGCTCTTGATGAACAGCAAAAACGCATCGAAGAAATGATCAAGGCGAAAGATATGGAAGGGCTGCGCGAAATGCAACGCAAAGTTGACGAACAGCTCAAAATGATTGTCGTAGCAGTATCTGACGTAAAAAAAGCACGCGCGTGGGATTCGGTGCTGATAGCAGCTTCCTAACGGACGCGGCGGATCTCACGCGCAAGGACAACGAGAAGAAAAACTCCTGAGTAAAACTCAGGCAATCTTCTTTTGGTTCTAGCGCCGTGAAATTTTAAAGGGAGCCTTGCGGCTCCCCTTTTTGTATCTCGATATTGTTTTCAAACGGCTTAGATATAGCCGATCTTTTGATTTTGCGAGCTGGCCGGCGGCAAAATGCGCAGGCGTCTCATCGGTTCGTCACCGACCGAGCGACTGCTCAAATTGAAACGCTCGACCAACTGATGCTGCAGCCGGCGAATATAAGAGCGGCGAGGGGTCAGCTCGATCGGCTCCATTCGGTCGGTCACCCGTGTGATGGCCTGACGTGCTTCTTCCAGTGCAATTTCCGTCTCGTCGACATCCTCTTCGATATCGACAGCGCCGATTGCCGACTGATCCAGATGAAGTGCTTCTCTGAGCACTTTTTGAATTTGCGGCAGGTTATTGCTCTTCACGACATAGACGGGCACCTGCTGTGCTTCGGCCAGCGAATAGATTTTGGCTCCGGCGCGAGCATAACTCTTGAGCGCCAAAATCGCATCGGCCTCGTCGATTGATTTGACCACCTCAATAGGCAGCTGGAGTGTTTTTACAACGCGTTCGAGCAACCCCTTACTGACTGCATAAGGATACACTTTGAGGTGTGTATCCTGGGGGTTGCCCCAATCCTGAGAGAAGGCGGCAAGCCCGTCTGCGGACGCGGCAACAATTGGTTCTTGTTTTTGAACCACGGCAAAATCGCCCGTAGAATCGTCTCTTTTTCGTATCTCTGGGTGAATCTTCCAACCGCGCAGAAGCTGATCGACTGCGCCCGCCACATCACGATGAACAGCCAGAGTCTGGCGATCGAGAATTTCGACACAAACTTCGAAAGTCGGCTGAGCCGCCCGTTCCAAAACAGTCTTCTGGGTGCCGCGGCGACGCGCTTCATCGTCGCCCAGGGTGACTGATTGAATGCCGCCGACCAGATCGACAAGGGTCGGGTTCTTGAGCAAATTGTCCAGCGCATTGCCGTGCGCCGTGCCAATCAGCATAACGCCCCGCTCTGCAATCGTGCGGGCGGCTGCTGCTTCTTGCTCGGTGCCGATTTCGTCGATGATGATCACTTCAGGCGTGTGGTTTTCCACGGCTTCGATCATGACGGCATGTTGCTCGCTAGGATGAGCGACCTGCATGCGGCGGGCTTTTCCGATAGCTGGGTGCGGCACGTCTCCATCGCCGGCAATTTCATTGGAGGTATCAATAACAATTACGCGCTTGCCCAGCTCGTCAGCCAGCACACGGCCCATTTCTCTCAGCTTGGTCGTTTTGCCCACGCCCGGAGGTCCGAGGAAAAGAATGGATTTATTGCTTTCAACAAGATCGCGAATCACATTGATGGTGCCGCTAATGGCGCGACCAACCCGGCAGGTCAATCCGATTATCTTTCCGGAGCGATTGCGCAAGGCCGAGATGCGGTGCAATGTGCGTTCAATGCCGGCACGGTTATCTCCGGAAAATTGTCCGGTTCTTTCAACTGCCTTGATCAAATCCAGCTCACTGACAGGCTCTTGCGACAATGTCAGAGTATGTTTGTCCAGGTATCGCGCCTCCGGCAACCGTCCGAGATCGAGGACGACCTCGTAGAGTCCTGTCGAATCCTTTTCCAGGATGCCCCGGATCGCAGGCGGCAGAATAGCCAGGAAAGAGGAAAGGTCGTCAGCAGCGGGGATTACTTCCATTTGGTTTCTCCGTAGTCGGTCTGTTTCCGCGGGATTTTTGGGCCCGCTCAATCGAGGACGATTCATTTTTGTGCGACCCTTAGGCTCCTTATACCAGTAAACTCAAGCATGTACGCAAGATTTTGTTTTTCAATCAGCTGCCCCGGCACAACCACCGGTGTTCCTGGCGGGCAGGGGGCGATACACTCGACGCATATGCGTTCGAGCGCTTCTTCGACAGGCACCACCTGTGATGGCGCAAGCAAAGCTTCCGCCGGGTTGAGCACCTGCATGAAAAGCGGCGGAGCATCATGCTTCTGAGCCTCCACAATGCAATGGTCCGAGCCGGCGGCAATATCGGTCAGGAAGTCAACCAGAGTATCGATGTCTTCGGTTTCGCTTCCCATTCCGAGCAGCAAAAGCACTGACTGGTTGAAAACCGCTTCTATGCCGATGCCGCGTTTTTGCAACTGAAAAGCAAGGTCAACCTGGAAACGAGGCCGGATCAGCAAATGCAGGGGATCGTGAATAGCCGCTTGCGCATATACATCAAAACAGGCGAGTTTTTCAACTTCGCCTTTCAGCTTCTCGGCCAAGCAGGCCACCGACTGCAAACGCAAGAGACCTCTATCGCAACTCATGAAGTCCACCATTTGCTCGATTGAAGCCATAAGCGGATAACTCGGACTGGATGATTGCACAGCCGAAAGGAAAGAACGAACATGGTCGAGGGAAAACCGCGAATCAGGCGCGATATGCAGAGCGCCAGTTTGGGTCAAACCCGTTAGCGTCTTGTGTAATGAATGGATGACAATATCGGCGCCGCATTCCAGGGCGGAGACCGGCAAGAAATCAGGTGCCAAAAGATGCGCTCCGTGAGCTTCATCAACGATCAAAAGCACGCCCTTCCTTTTGCACAATGAGGAAATAGCAGCTATATCGCTTAAGGCACCCTGGTATGTAGGCGAAACGATCAGAAGTGCAGCGACGTCGTTTTGAGCGAGTGCATACTCAATGGTCTCGACTGAAACCTGTTGGTAAAAGCCATAATCAGAATTCCACTCAGGTCTGAACCAGACAGGCTCCAGGTTGGCCCAGGTCAAACCGGCTACGGCCGAGCGATGCAAATTAGCAGGAACAAGTACACGGCGCCCCAGAGACGCGGCGGCCATCAAGGCCGCCATCAAGCAGGCAGAGGCACCGTTTACCGAAATGAAAGTGCGGCGAGCACCAAAGAGCGCCGCCAGCCGATTTTCCAGAGTAAGCAAAACGCTGCCCGGATGACTGAGATCGTCAAGCCCGGGCAACTCCGTGACGTCATGCGCAATATCAAAAGCGAAGCGTCCGTCTTTGCCGAACGACTGAGGACGCCCTTTGTGACCGGGGGTATGAAAGGAAGCGCGCTCAGAAGAGACGACCGTCGCTATTTTTTCCACAAGCGAAAATGCCTCCTCCGCCTCGAAAGATGCTTGCAAATCAGGCGCGGGCACAACACCCGAGGAGAGCTCGTTGGTAGAGTCTTGTCTTTTAAGTGTGGTGTCGTGGATCAACGAGTGGGTTCAGCTCTTAACTGACTGTATAAGACCCTTTCGGAGATATTTGCGCATCGCCATGCACAATAAACGCAAGAAACCGTACTTTAACAGGATCAGTATAACATAGCTATTTTTGCAGCAAATTCCCAAAACAGCCACCCATTGCGGCATTCAAGCAATAAAGAATATATCGCCCAGACGGCACACGGAGACTAAAATCGACATCCAGTCGGCTCTTACAAACACTAGTAAAGGAAGAAGTAAATGATCTGTCACAGGTTGCCAGAGTGGGCTTCTACAAATCAACTGGCTGAATTAAATGCGGCGCGAACCAATTTCCAAGAAGCGACATTTTCGCGGAGAGCTTTTCCATGCCACCAAATACGCACCACAGAGAAATTGCAAAAGCAGGTTACCGATGCCGAATAAGGAGGAAGAATCAACACTGTTTTTCACCTGGCGCCACCGTTAGCGGTATCACTCAGAGGTGCAATTTCAGTTTCAATCGCCATCCTTTACATAAGGATCTAGGTTTTATACAGATAAGACTTTCCTTGCCGCACTCGGTTCCAAATCTGACGAAACTTTAAAGGCTTGAGATTTGAGTTCTTTGAAATCCGCATGCCGGACGGCAAAAATTCCGATCGCGACTCAACACTGCATTAAGAGAAGACGGGTAGCAGCAGCTGCCCGTTATTCCTTTGAGATGTTTGCGGGTTTTCCTATTCGCCCTGAACTCTGCAGGAGCTGACGATGCCGCGCAAGGTGTCAGAGGAATCTTTGAAGTAATCGCCGCCATCGCGTCCGGCAAAAACGAGATAACCATTCTTCAAGCGGCCGACGTAGAAAAAGCCCTTGAGCGACTTACCATCAGGTAGCGAGCCTGAATAATCAGCATTCTCAAAAGACTTTCCGTTGATTTCCACGGCGGCATTGTCCTTTTGCTGAAAGTCATTCAAGTTTGCTTTGCCTGGATTCATCATCATTTCCAGAACAGCCTTATCGGCTGGTCTTTGATCGGCTGCCTGCAGATCAATGACCAGTGTCATTACTCCAGGACTGGTGCCATCAGGGTTTTTCGGTCCGCTGAATGCATATTCGGCATTGCCTGCCGGTGCAAATTTTTTGATGGCGTAACCTTTCGGCAAGGTCAACTCAACCCTGTTGTTCTTGAATTGCAGCACTTGCGGGTTGTCTGTCGGCGGCACGACAACCGCTTCTTGCGCGGCTTGCGACTGCGGCGGTTGCTCAAGCGGAGGAGCCGTGCGTGCAGGCTGATCGGCAACTGCAGTCAGAGGCAGAATGGTGAAACTGGCGCACGCCAAAACCAAAAAGGTTCGCCAGTCCAGATGAAAACACCTCATTACTACCTCACTGGTGAAACCCGCACATTGTCTATCTTTGCTTGATTAACTTCAATGGCTAACATGGCTGCCGCGCTAAAGAGACGATCAAATTTGCTTACTACTCTTTGTCGTATTCACGCCATAAAAAAACGTAAAGGTTCTAGCTTTGCGCCGCAAAGCAGGACCTTTACGAAATTGTCGTGATCAGTCGACAAGCAAGATGCGCTCGTGTGACGGGAAAGCGTTCCAGTCGTAGCGGCTGAAGGCGCATGCACAGGCGGCTTTAACTACCTCAACGGAAGAGTCGGACAGAAGCCCAACCAAGCCGGATGCAGTTTGAGCCACGCACACGTCAGTCATCACCCCGACGACACGAAACAAGTTCGTGGTCAGACCAATCAGACGGCAATACTCGACGACTTCTTGCGAACCGTCTTCTTTCGCCTTCTTGACGGTATGCAGCCTGGCATAACCGGACAAAAGCGCGAGCAAATCGCTGTCTGTTTGACCGGCACATTCGAGGTCATATTCGACGACCATGATGTGCCAGCTGCGAGCCATCGCATTGGCGACTTCTTGCTTCACGCCGCGCATGGCGGAGCGTGCAAGCGGAAAGCCTTGCGATTGCATGTCGACAATAACCAGGATGCCTCCCGGCACCGCAGGTAATGGCATTGTCATGATCGTATTTTCTCCTCGATTGGTCTCAAGAAATGACGCCGGGCAGCAAAAACCAAGCTTTGCAGCCTGATTCTCGCCACCCGAGCGTCTCTCTCACTAATTTCTCGAGACTCTATTTGCACAGCAACGCGCGCAGTGTGCTCCGCTACAGAGGGGAGACCGCTCACCAAGCGTCATTTACGCCAAAACGGCCGCAGATTGCACCTGGTTAAACGCTCAAGTGGGCGAAGTTAAGCGCCCTTCCTCTCGACAACAGACTGCAGCTTGGCGAGCACCTGTTGGTGATTCGCGCCAGCGGCAATGCGTCCTTCCATGCGACGGGTACCACCGCCGGCATTGGTCGGGTTCGCCCAGGAGATACCCTGAACGGATTCGAGCGACGCACGGACACCGTGGTTGCCCTTGAAATCGCCGCCCGAGACGCCAGTGACGACGACCGAAACGACGAGAGAAGCGTCATCGTTCTTGGTCACCGTGGCGGTGATTTTCGAACTCTTGATGACGTGGGGGGTATCACCGACATTGACGAAGGTCGCCGGGACGGGCGCCTTTGCCAGTTGCGGAAGCCGCTTGGGCGCCGGGCGTTCGGCCTGCTTTCGAGAAGTGATGGCAGGAGCGACGGCCGACGGAACATCGAGGCAGTCCGTGGTGAAATCGACCAGGTTCTTGGTGGCGAACCATCCGGCCAGGGCCAGAACGCCAGTACCGAGCCAACGCGCGGTGTTCGGCAGGTCGAGTTGGAAGTACTGGGCCACCGGTTCGGCACCGACGTATGCGATCGCGCCAACCACGACAGCAGCGAGAAACCTGACGAAGTAGGTTTCGATTTTGGCCTGAGTGCAAGACTTCATAGTTTTTCCTCTTCAGAGACTTGATGGAACACGTTACCGGACAGCGTCTTCACCGCTAACTTGCGGAGAGAAGAAGCGTCCGAGTGATTACTGGGAAAGATTTGAAAGCTGAGCGGAAGAAGTTGCAGAAAGAGAAAAGTGGTGAGAGTAAAGTGAGCCTAAGAACTCAAGAACTAATTCTCAAGTGATTCGTTTTTTCTTAAGGACCTAAAAGAGGGCAGCGAAAGATGCCAAGCAGCTCGAATAGCCACCATACAGCTATCGGCATGGCCACCGAAGCAATTCTTGGCAACTGTTTTTGGGGTATACAAACGGATGATGAGCATTACCCGATTGGGTTGCACATGCTGTATTCAAGTGGAGATTAAGGCGCGGCCATCATTAAGGACGGAAAAACCACCACATTGCCACTTAGCGCAGATAGCGCAATTTGCCCTTTCTGTTACTAAAACGGCGTGCTAGTCTCTCTGATTATGAGCAAACCGCAAGAAATGCTGGAAAACGCAGCCAAGCTATCAGCACAGATCATAGAACTGAGAAGACAGATTCATGCCAATCCGGAGCTCAGTTTTCAGGAAACCGGTACAGCTCTCGCTGCCAAAGAACGACTTGAGAAGCTGGGATTTACGGTTCAAAGCGGTGTGGCCAAAACAGGCCTGATCGCGGACTTCGGAGTCGGAAAGACTGTAGCGATTCGCTCCGATATGGACGCACTGCCTGGGTTTGAAACCAATCGCACCGCCTATATTTCCAAAACTCCCGGCATCATGCACGCCTGCGGCCACGACGCCCACGTAGCGATTGTACTTGCCGCCGCCGAGCTTGTTTTGCAAGCAAAACCGGCCGGTCGCCTGCGCATCATCTTGCAACCGGCCACCGAAGAAGCTGAACGCGACGGCAATAAGAGCGCCAGAATGCTGATAAAAGCAGGAGCGCTGGCCGATGTGTCCGCACTATTGGGTCTGCATGTGGATGCGACCATCGAAACAGGACAAGCAGGCATCATTACAGCACAGCTAAATTCGCAGGTTTCCCTTTTTACCATGCGCATTGCAGCAGGCAATACCAACGGCAAACAGCAAGACGCGCTGCCGAAAGCCAATAGCTTGATGACGGGAATTTATAAGCTACAGGCAGAATTCGCCAACAAAGGAAATGCATCAATCGCATTGGGCTCCTGCATTTCCTCCAGCCAGAGGGGCAATACTCCCTCCCCGCAAGTGACGTTATCCGGCACCATATCCAGTACCAATGCCGAAACCCAACAGGAAGCCCAGCATTTGATGGAAAAACTGGCGTCCAGAGAAAACACAGATGAGCTGGCAGTTTCGATTGAGTTTCAGGGCACCGATTCCACTTCGCTTCAAAGCGCCGGCATCGTCGAGACACTGAGAACGGCAGCCATCGATCTGCTTGGTAAAGGCAATGTCCTTTCTATAAACCGCAAGACCTGGGCATCAGACTTCGCTCTTCTGGCCAGTTCTGCGCCGGCTGCATTTATCTATCTCGGCGCACAGATCACAGGCAGCCGCCGCATCCACCACCAACCATCTTTCGATCTCGACGAATCAGGCTTGCATCTGGGAGCGGCAATCCTTGCCCTTTCAGCTCTCAGGCTCATGGCAGACTAAGGGTTCATTTCATGCGCAATCGGCATCGCGATCTGCAACAGAAACACTGCCCATGATCTCAGCACAGCAGCAAGAGTTGTTATCAGCGATTTACCATCACTGCCGGTACGTTTCTCTGTTTTGTACCGGCATTGACGGTAAGGCGCGCTTGAAAATTTTACTAGTTGTTATAATAAATTGGCAGCAAAAAAAGCGAGCCCTAGAAGAACTTCTCGAATTGCTTCAAGAAGAACTTCAAGGCTCGCTCTCAATGCCGGTGTCAGTCAAGCATCAAAACGCCCCGGCCGGCGTTTCAATGCAAGCTCGTTAGCGGGTGAACGCCTGATAGAGCTTGACCGGGAGGATGAACGGCGCCGTGAGGACGTAGCCGAGGAAGCGGTCGGTGTAGTTGTCACCGAGGCTGCGCGGCTGGCTGCAGATCGGATCCAGCGTTGCAGAACCGTCCGCCTGATTGGCGGCCGGATACTGGCGCGGCGAGCCGAAGTAGTCGACACGCACGTAGCCCCACCGGTCGAGGTACACGCCCGGCTGCGTGCGCGGAGCGCAAGCATAAGCGCGAACCTCGGAGGCGCCGCCTTCGACGATCTGGCTCTTGTAGAAGTCCAGACCGGCCACCGCGAAAAACGCGATTGGCCAGTACAGACTGACGAACTCGGAGCCGACGTTGAAGAGACGCGCAACAGCGATGACGGCAATGGTTGAAAGAGCGTACGCGAGGTACGTTGCGAAATTCTTGTTCACAAACTTCTCCAGTAACATGTCCTGCTTGTTGTTGTGAGACTGATTGCCGAACTGCCTATGCAGTGCGGTAATCGGTCTGGTAATAGAGATTCTCCGAGAGCATATCTCTCAGACTGTCAGCCAGCCTGCGGCTAACCTGGTCCTCGTAGTTGCCCTTGTACTCGCCGCCCAGAAGCAGCGTGCGCTCTTCATCCATAACGATGAAGTTGAGACGACCCTCGTGAAGGGCCTCGACCAGCGACATGCCGATGTCCGGATCAGTGAGATGTTGGGGCAATCGACCACGGTTGTGAATACGCTCCTTGAGCGCTTCCACCGCCTGGAAGGGGGTGAGGGCATCGACGCGGAAGCAGCAGATGCCGGTCACCACGAGGTATTTGTTTGTTCCTTGGTTCATGAATTCTCCAGCCCATAGAAGGGCGGGTGCCGAAACAGGTCAGTCGGCACCAGGTCTTTGAGGCAAGCGTCAAACTCTGAGAGATGACACTTGTGTTCGGCTCAGGCAGCTAGATTTGGCAGGCTGCGCGGGTGAGCCGGGTTGTAAGAAATGTATGGCAGCTGCAGGGCATCTCCCGGGTGACGCCGTGCGCCGCCCCTACAAATCAGCAGCTGATCCCGAAGACAGCCAGACGCTGCTTCAGGTCTTGGATGCCGACGAAGTGGATGGTGTTCATGCCCAACTTGCTTGCCGCCTCGATGTTGGCAGCAAGGTCATCGACGAAAAGACACTCCTCAGCCTTGAAGCCGCTGCGTTTGAGCACCTCTCGGTAGATCGCCTCCTCCGGTTTGGACGAGCCAACCAGATAAGAGAGAATCAACTCTTCGAAGTGCCTGGAAACGTTGTGCGTGCGCTCGAGGTACGAGTAGTGGCTGTCGTTGGTGTTGGACAGCAAGTAGAGCGGGCGATCTTTCTTGAGCAACTGCAAAAGCGCCGCCATCTCCTCGTTCTCACGAAAGGTTGCATTCCATAGAGTGTGGAACTCATCTTCCGTCAAATTGAGGTCGGCAAGCTTGGCATTGATTTCGCGCAGAACGTCGGCGGTTTGGGACCGGCCTGATTCGTATCCGAGTGAAGCGATGTGTTTGAGAATCGGCTTGAACTCTTTCCGCGTTATCCCTGCCCTGTCACAGAAGCCCTGACAGACAGTTTCCCACTCGAAGTCGACGAAGACATGCCCCATGTCGAAGACGAGTAATTTCACTTGAGTGCCCTTTGACGCGGGGTTTTGTCCAGATTCCGCCGTCATGATATCAGAGCCTCCCGATGGCGTCGCCTCGGGGTTTTGTGCAGAGGGCATATTAGAGAACCTTGTCGAGTTGGTCTAGGGCATCGCGGCGAGCAACGTGCGGCAGAAAGCCTGATTGTGAAAAATCAGATGAAGATAAGTTCCCCAGACCTTGCGATCGAGAGATACCAATCCATCCGACGTTTCGTCACCGGGCTGCCAGTTGACCAGTTGATTGTCACCCAGTCGAATTGCTTTTCTTTCGGGCTTGGGCTCCTGAAAGTCGCGATTGAGGATGGACAGCAATGGCAGATGCGTTTTGGATACAACCAAGGCATTCGCCTCGCTGTAGCCGGAGCGCACCTCTACGCCTTTGACCGTCTCGCCGGCGCACACGCCCAGTTGCAGACGAGCAGTCGTGCGCGACTGCATCATCTTGGGACCGAAGGTTGTCTTAATCGCAAGCAAACCAAAACCGGAAAGCTCCTTATGTTCTCCCTGCTTGAGAAGCGGGTCGTAGAGCCTTTCGCCCAGCATCTGGTAGCCGCCGCAGATACCAACTACGGTACCTCCTCTGGAGAGATGCTCGCCAATCAGCCACTCGCCGCCGTTTTCACGCAAGTAGACGAGATCGGACATAGTCCGCCCGGAGCCGGGAAGAATGACTACGTCGGCTCCACCGCGGTAATGCTGCGGCTTCACCCATTTGACGTCGAGGCTCGGATTGCCGGCAAGCGGCAAGAACTCATCCCTTCCTCGAAAGGGGAGCTCGAATACAACAAATTTTCGCATTTTCCCCCTTTTTGCAGCGCATTGCGTGCGTTCTCTTGTTGCGGCCTGTTTTCAAAGCAGACCGGTTTTCTTCTTTCGATGCAGGCTGGTGCATATCTGCTACCGGCACTCGTAGATGATGAAAAAGAACTAAAGCAACAGAGGCTCGGTCCCCGGATAACAGCACCGCCCGCGAAGGCAGTGCTGTACACCGGAGACCGAGCATGTCACTTCAGCCCCGTGTCAGTCCGCGGTCAGGCGGTCCGACGACGCCGGCGACGAGTGACGATCACGACGGTGTTGTCACCGGCGGAACCGCCTCCCGACAGCTTGATGCCGTGGGCCGCGTGAGCGTCCTCGATCAGCTTGCGGTTCACGCCCTTGTTCAGGTTCGTGTCGGCAGTGATCAAGCAGCGCAGCATGTCGCGGAACGTCACCTTGTGAGCCGGAACCAGGCTCAGCGCCTGCATGTACATGGCGAAGAACGTGTTGCACGCGTCCTCCTCCTTGCCATCACCGGACTTGACGGCCAGCGCCTCGAGCATGTCGGCATGAGCGCCGCCCGAGATCAGACCGTCATCGTGCACTTCACCGGTCTTGTCGCCCGGCGTCTTCTTGGTATTCCGCTGGATGCGGATACCATCCTCCGGCAGAGCGTACTCGCCGACCACGCGACGATCGGACTTGATGTCCGCAAGGCCGAACTTCTCGCCCAGCTCCTTGGCGTACCAGATACGGAACAGGTAGCCCATGACCAGCGCCATCAGGTCACCGGTCGACTCGTGCATCGCGCCGCCCTCGGCACCCGGCAAGTCATTGCCAGGCGTCTGCAGGAAGACGATGTAGTGACCGCACTCATGCCACATCACGCTCAGGTCGAGCGCGATCAGCACGTTGAGTCCACCCCGCTTCAGACCAGAGCCGACGCCGCCGCGAAGCTGCGGATCGCTCGGATCGAAGTAGGCGTTGTCGCGGACACCGGGGTCCTGAACGTAGACCGGGATCGGGTTGGCAGGCTTCTTGAGCCCCAACTTGACCGCATGCTCCATCTGCTTGGTGACAGCCAGGAACACACAGACAGCCGGGAATTCCGGATCCGTGTCCTTGTAGTTGAACGTGCCGTCGGCCTTCGCCTTGACCGGCTTGTTCTTGGTGCCGCCCACGTAGACCTGGATGTACTCGTTCTTGAGCACAGTCGGATCCGGCAGGTTGTCGAAGACGCCGTCACGGACCTGGTCCGCGATCAGCTTCTTGTAGTTCGGCACGCGGTAAAGCGTCTTCATCTGAACGCCCTTCGCCGCAGTGTCGGCGAAGTGCAGCAAGTTGGTGTTGTGCACCACCTCACCGGTCTTGGCGTGGACGAGGAAGCCCCAGAGGACACGCGGCTCACCCACCGACAGGCTGACCTGGTAGATGGGCTCCATCTTGTCGTCATGCGTCGAGAACACGAGTTGCACCGTCGGTGCACTCTTGTCGATGAGCGGACGCGTCTCGGAGATGAGCTGCGTCAGACGACCCTTGGTGTCGAGCGTGGACAGGTCGATGCCGGCGATGATCTGGTTCAGCTTGACGCTGCCCAGCTTATCGCCCAGAGGCGACACCTTCTTGGCCTCTTCCTCGGCGAGCTTCGCCTTGGCGAGGATTTCGGTGAGCGCCGACTTGGCGGCTTCGATCGCCTGCGCACGGGTGACCAGCTTGCCCAGGGTGGACGGTTTGTCGCCATGCCTGAGGGTGTTCACGATCTGGAAGACCGTGCCATCCTTACGCATCTGGACATGTACGTAGCCTGCGCGAACCGGAACTGCCGTGCGACGACCGCGGACGGTGTGGACCTGATTGAACGCCACCCGGTAGCCCCAGTCGAACTCATCCACCTTGGGGGTGGAGAGGTCGCATTCGCTCAGCTCGAGAGCCTTGGCGATGTTGCGGCTGCGGATGGTGCGGAGAGCATGACCCTTGGGGTCATTGCTGTAGCGAGTCGTCGCCAGGCCCTTGGCGGAACTGGTGCTGAGAATGCGCAGGCAACCGGTCTCGGGATGGAAATCCGCTTCGACCAGATTGTCCTTCGCCTTCAGTGCATCGACGACATTGACGAGAGCCTTCTTGGGTTCACGGGTTTCCGTGACCTCGTTGGCGCCCGTCGAAGGAACGAGGTGATTGTGAAGAATCATAGTTCATTACTCCTTATGGCGGCTAAGGTCGACCCCGGTCGACACAAGCGCGCGTTTGAGCACTCATTCCTGCAAGGGAAACGAGCGCGGTTAATGCTGATGTCGACTGGATACCTGGCTGCCGGGGACAACGAGGTAAGACCTGAGGGGTCTGTTTTACAGCGTCTTGCAAACGCCGACTACTTTTACCGGAGCGCATTACGTGCATTCCGATTCTCTCGACTCTGCAGGGGTCGATTAGCTGCTGCTTCCGTCGGGTGGACGGGATTTTTATGTCAGGTAGATAAAAGACTCCGAATGCAGAATGGTTGAGAAAAAAGTACTTTGAACCTAATCAGGGCGAAGCACCAAAATCAACGTTCTGACAAAGGTCTAAAGCCTATGACCTTAGCGTTCAAAACAGCATTTCGGGCGCGCCCGTCACCAGACTGACAACCGAGACAGTCTGCATATCGAACGCGACAGCAAATAGATATACTTCACGCACCTTGGCGACGGCAGTTAGCGGGGGTGTCGCAGTCGAATTTCGGCTTTGGAATTAACACATCTTAGAGCTTGCTAATGTGGCACTCGCTAGGGCAACCCTTAACCGATTAAGGAAAACCCCGGATTTCAAGGGCTAGCAGAACCGCGCTCTTTGTTGCAAACCATCAATCAAACGGATATCCGAAAACTATTGCAACACAAGGTTTTTTGGAAAAAAGGCTGACGCAAATTAGCGCTCGCTCATCCGCAATAAATGTAAGAGTATCTGACTCTCTATCGCGCTATTTAACTCATCTCTTGTCATAAAATTCAAGAACATGAACTGTTCACGTTTTGAATAAAAAGCTTGCTTGACAAGCGTCCAATTCCTTAAGGTCAAATCACATTCACTTCTACTTCTTGCACAAATCGGATCAAACAAGCCCTTAAATCAATCCAGACCTCAGCTCACAGCTAACGCATCCAGCACTCTTGTGCTCGTGATACATACGGACCTGGTGTGGCAACTCTTTCCGGTGGTGCTCGAAAAGTGGTGTGTCGAAGCATGACGGCTTCACTGTTCTTCTGCGACTGCCTGTCCAGGCTGCAGGAAAACTTCAAGCCGTCAACAGCACAAATGACCTAGCACAACTCATGGACTCTCCAGGGTTCATCGGTGGTGTATGTGTCAGATGTGTCCCTTCTCAAATCCACAGCACGACAAGCTGATCCTTGAGCGCATCACAAAGCCTTAAGGCGCGGCTCTTTCTTGCTGAACGTGCAATTGAGCGGACAGGCTCAGTTGCGTATGCATCGATAAAAAAATCTGACAGCCACCTTTCAGGTGGAGAAGGAGACCTATGTCGAAAGTTCCAGTACATCTTCTGCCCAAGAGCGTGCAAACGCTTGTGGAGCAACTCGTCGCCGCAGGCTTCAGCCTCGTCAACGCCACCACCGGCAATGGCCGGCGGAATCTTGGCGATGACGGCCCGCTGCGTGCCGACGAGCTTCAACGTGCGCTGCAAACCCAGCTCGCGGACGAATGCCACGATCAAAGCGCCCTCGACATTTCCGCCGTCCGTCTGACGCGCCGGCAATCGTTCGAGGATGTCACGATCGCCTTCGACACCGCCGGGCTGAAAGCCGCAGAGAAAGCCGATTCGACCCCTGTCGCATGCGTGCTGCCGGCTCACATGCCGGCCACGTGTCGTAAGGGTGCCGAAGCGGTGCTCGCTCTCGGCTACAGGCCGCACGGACATCTGACGTTCATCAAGGGAAACTTCCACACGAACATGCCGGATGGCATCCGCGTGCAATTCAGCTGGATTCCGTAAGCCGCTGAAGAGGTTTCTACCGGGGCGCTTAGAAGGGCACCCCAAACCCGGCCAAGTGTAAGTAATCACACTAAGACGGGTGCCCGCCTCATCTCCGGGATGGTTCTGGAGACAGGCGGGCGCATTGACCGTCTCGCTACTTCGGTGACGCGAAAGCGAAACGGCTCCTTCCAATCACTGGCAGTCGCTTCCTACCACTCTGGAGGGGCGGCTTCTTTAGCTCAAAAAAATGAAGGAGCTCAACTATGAACGAGTCTGTAACAACACTGTTCGAGGGCTGGCGCCCCAAAGTCATCTTCTGGGATATGTGGATGACGCTTGGCATGAGCCACTGCCGCGAGCCAATCGGAGAGGCACAGGTGATTCTGTCACCTATGCAACTGCCAATCGGTGCCAACCGGCACCCGATTCCGACTGGAGATTTCCTGCGCTTCTGCCTGACAAACCCGACCAACGACGAAGTGACCTTTGCAGAGGAAGCTTCGACAACGTTCGGGTGGGATCTGGAACCGCATCGTCTTGATGCGTTCAAGACTCTCATCGGCAAGGAGAAAAACTGCATCGCCCTCTTCCCTGAGGTTCAGGAGGTCCTGGACTTCGTGCAGTCGCTGGGATTCCGCCAGGGCATCATCAGCAACCTATGGGCCTTTCCGTCCGGCCGTCTGTTCACCGACACTGTCCTCAGTCGGTATTTCACTCGGCAGGACATCATCTGCTCCTTTGAAGTTCGGCATCCGAAGCCGGACAGGGAGATCTTCGAAGAAGCGTGCAGACGCTTCAACGTGCGTCCAGAAGACTGCCTGATGATTGGCGACAATCTGACGGCGGACATCAAGGGCGCATTGAGCTGCGGCATGAAGGCTGCGCTTATCGATCGGCAAATTAACGTGGATCCGATGGAACTCACTCGCCTCAGCGAAGACGGGTATCCGCCGGTCCTCTACATGACCGACCTGAAGGCGTTGCGCAGCTACCTCTCTTTGTGCCCTGTCTCCAGCGGATGGCGCGTGTAGCTCCATCGCATCTGTAGGCAAACTAGCCACATCGTCAAGTTCGAGGCGCGTGTGATGCCCACCACGGGTATTCATGCGCGCCTCCAAAACGAGAAGGATGGTATACCATGTCAACTCAGTTCTATTTCCCGAGTGAGGGAGAGTTCCTCGACCCCGCCCTGCTCGAGTGGCTGGAGAAAGGCACGCGTCCGCGCGCCCGACTCAAGACCACTCACGAAGACTTCCGAGTCGAAGAGCAGGGACTGTGCGGAACTCGCTACACGGCTGACACCGTGAGCAACCTCACCGCCGATCAGATCGCAACCCCCCCGGCGCCGACGCGTTTCATCCGAGTCACAGTGGTGAAGCGCGGCTTGACGACGGGGCACACGGAGCACCTGCTCAAGACCCGATTCCGGGAACAGGGCTTCGAGGTGCGCATCACGTACGCCGGAAACAAGGACAGAACGGCAATCACCGGACAGGCCATGGTCATCGAAATCAAGTCCTCCCCCGAGGGCAAGGATGCGATGGCTGCAGCCAGGAAGATGAGCCGCCCCCACGAGCTGAACGGCAGAGACTGGTTCATCAAGGACCCGATCTACGTTCAGGGACCCCTGTCGCTGGGAGCCCTCAAGGGTAACCACTTCAGGATCCGGCTCGCCGTCCCCGGCATGAACTCGCAGTCGATCACGAGCTACCTGCAAGAGAAGGTCGCGATTCTGGAAGAGAGGAACTGGATGTTCCCCAATGCCTACGGCAAACAGCGCCGTGGTCGTTGCCAGACCAACGACTATCTCGGGTACGCCTTCCTGCAGCTGGGCCCCCTGGCTGCGTTCCGGATGTGCCTCACGCTCGGCGCGCCGGATGAGTCCGACTTCGCCAAGGAAGTGCGTGCCGCACTGGCGCAGTCCTGGGAAGAGTTCGAAAAGGCACGCGAAAGTGGTGCGCCGCTCGCGGAGCAGTACGGTCACTTCGAGGACATGCACCAGATCCTGATGTACGGGCCCAAGCGTCAGCGGTGGGGCGAGGAGCAGAAGGAGCCGGTTCACGTCCGCGTGAACATGCCCATCGAGTATGCCCTCGTCACGCAGGCGGCCACAACCCGCGATCTCGATGAGGTGGCCATGCGGCTGCCCCGCGAGTTCTCACTCTGGATCGGCGCCATTCAGGCGTTCTGGTTCAACAAGAGCCTGCTCAAGTACCTGCAGGGAGGCATTCCCTCGCTGAACAAGGACTCCGAAATCCCGCTCTTGGTCAACAAGCCGCGGGCGATCGAGTTCTACGGACAGCACTTCCCGCAGGCGCTGCCAGGCGACTACAACCGGAAGAAGCAGCGCGTCTTCCGGCTCTACAACCGCGTCGCGAAACGGTATTTCGAGCCGTTCAGCGCGGGACCGATGCGCTCGTTGCTTGCCCAGGTCAGTGACTTCGGGTTCAAGGCCGGGAACGAGGAAGTGCTCTTCGAGAACATGCTCCCCTCGGGCACGTTCGAGACGACCTTCCTGTCGATGTTCTTCGACCTGGATTCGGATTACGCCGCAAACGGCAAGAGCGCGGTCGAAGGGGCGCCGTTCGTCCCGGAGATCGAGTAGTCGGTATAGCGATCGTCTGGAAAACCCGGTCAGATAAGGCGCAGCGCTCCTTACCTGACTGGTAGTGACAGACAGGCAGCTATCGAAACCGGTGGTGTCACATGGTGTGGCACTGCCGGTGGTGTTCTCAACTCAACAAGAAAGGACACGACTGAATGGTGTTCGTCATCATCACCGGTGGCAAGAGCAAGCGGCTCACGGGCAAGCGCGGGGGCGACAAGTTCGACCTCAACGCGCGCTACCGCGCCGACGAGCGCCGCTACCACCGCGAGTGCAAGCTCGCGGCGGAGCGGAAGTCCGCTCGGCGCCAGGCGCGCGTCCTCGACTCGGAGGCGGTGTCGGTCTTCACGACCGGCGTCGCCCTCGAGCAGCGGCGCAAGCCCGTGGTCTCCTTCCTGACCGACGACGGCAACACGCGCGTGACCATCCGCTACAACGCGGACGGCATGGCGGTGTGCGCCCACATCCGTCCGGCGGGGTACTACCCTTAGGCTCACGCCTTTCGGGCTTCGGACGGCTCCCGGCGGCTTGCGCCGTCGGGAGTCTTTCGGGGCACGACAGTGATGAACACAACTAAAGTCTTCTCTAGGAGAAAGAAAGCCATGAACGATTCACGAGACCGAAAGCTCGGCAATGGAACGTCATTCAGGGCTCGCCTCTGTCCCGGGTTGTTCCCAGCCTCCAGTCTCATCGAGACGGCCAAGGGCAATCAGCGAAACGGCGACAAGGGTGACGAAGGTGGCGACGAACAGATCGTTGCTGCCTACCCGACACGGCTTCAATCTGTCCACATCGGCGACATGCTGGTGACGGCGTAAGAAGCAAAGGAACGGGTCGCGGTTCATCAAGGGACGCGCAGCGTCTAGCCAACTCTTCAAGTTGGCTGGCGCTGCGCGTCCCACAGCGGCCAGACTGGCGTCCGGGCAAGGGTCTTCATACTATGATTACTCCCTTGTCCGGTTCGTCAGTTTTTTTGTGCATTACTTTTATACTTTATAGTATTTCTTACAACCCTGCTATCAAGCCGTTCTCCAAGTTTTTCTAAATTCGTTCAGACCTGGTTGAATGCGTATCTCGACTCAACTGCCAGCGCCACAGCAAAAAGCAGAACAGTAGAACACCTGGCTGTCCATCGTAGTTTTAACCTCCTCGAGCACAATTGGATCTATGCAGAATTCAGACTGTGTGCAATAGTAGTAATATCCGTGCACGGATTTACACGCCAAGAAGCAGTCACATTCAAAGTTTTATGCAATGACACCGCTCTACAAGGAGCGGTCGTCCGTCAGTCGAATTTTTTCAGACAGTTTCAGTATCAATGGTGACCTGCTTCAAAGTGGCTCGAAGAGCGACTTCGGGCAGGACGGATATCTTGAAGCCTAATTACTTAATAGCAATTGCCATTACAACTTCAATTCTACTGAGCGCATTTCAGGGCGCTTTCCACCTTGCTTTCTGCGCCCCATTGTCAGCGGCAAAGCAGGAATCGAGATCCAGCTCCAAAGCCTGTTTATACACAAAAAAACAAAGTGACGAAGGCTTTGAAATTCAATACGATCGAGTCTGGCAGCTGGCTGCGCAAAACTTTCTCTACGAAGATCGCCTGCGCAACTTCGACAACTGGAGAGAAAAATACAAAGGCAAATTACATTCGGCAAGCGATTACGACAACGCCTGCAGTGCCATGCTCGATTTCCTCAACGATGAATACACTTTCTTCCGTGACGTGCATTCCACAGGCGAAAGAAAGAGCGAGTCGTATGCACATAATGTCGTGGTGGCAAAGACATTCAAAAACTCGATCGCCTACCTCAAAATTCGCACCTTCAGCGCGCGCGCCTGTGTAGATGAAACGCGCGCCGCACTCAAACAACTTTGCAGCCAGCGCGCTCTCATCCTCGACCTGAGAGACAACTGGGGGGGCAGTATTGATGATGCTTTTGCTGTCTTCCAGATGCTTGTAGACAGTGGCAATTTCGTCAAGATGGTGGGACGTGAAGACTCCATCGGCTACACCGAAACCCTTGCTGTCGATGCGCTGCAAGCATCTCGCAAGCGCGATGGTGACCTGGTTACGCTCAGCCGCGAAACATGCATTGCCCCGCATATCCCCATACTTGTTCTGGTCAACGGCGAGTCCAAGTCCGCAGCCGAGATGCTTGCCGGAGCCTTAAAGGACAACAGCAGAGCTGCCCTTGTCGGTGAGAAAACATTCGGAAAGGGAGTTGTACAGCAAGTCTGGGAATTCGACAACGGCACCTCGGTAAAAATCACTTCGGCTCGCTTTTTCAGGCCTTCCGGCGCCCCCATTCAAGGAGTCGGGCTGGTTCCGGATGTAAAAGTCGCTGTCAGCCGTACCTTCGACACGCAATTACAACGCGCCATTCAGCTGGCCTATTCCAATGCACGCAAACACATCGCTTACCGAATTCCGCCCATTCAAGAAAAACGTCCGGCGCCAGCGGGTTTGCACCATACATCTTTGCCTGCCGCCCTCAGGCAATCGACCGCCGGCAGCCGTTGAGCGACGGATGAGACAGTCGTTCATAATGCGTACATTGCGTAACAGAATGGTTTTCTTAGGGTCATTTCAGACCACCTAGCGTAGCGGCGCACATCATCCTGTGGCGGTTTCCAGCCACACGCCATCAGCTTGACAATTTATTAGCTGAATTCACCCATAGAACTATTTGAGGCACTTATCAGTTTTGCTTGGCTGTAAATCTACCTCTCTTTCCAATAACTCGGCAGCAAAGCTCAGACCTTCCCACCAAATTGACAGGGCTCGAAATCTTTCCTTGTGACTTCACGGTCACAGCAACAAGATCAGGTTTTCCCGCACTGCCGATCATGACCGACTTGCGATTGCTCAAATCGTTGCCGGCAAGCGAATGTGATGCACTACTTATCTAGAAGGAATCCTCCCATGATCATTCTGCAAACCCTGAAGTGGGCTGCAATTGTCGTCTGCTCGATAGTCGGCACACTGGCAGCAGTCATCCTGATCGCCATTGCTGCTTTCGCGTTGGCCTTTCTTTGCGAACATCTGCTCTACACGCTCCGGCGGCACCGCACCCTGAAAGCGCTCGTCAAGCTCAAGGCGCTCAAAGCAAAGTTCGCAAATGCGATAGCCACACCCGATCGAAACAACCCGCTCATGCGAGGTCTGGGCATTCCCCTCACGCGTTTCGATGCAGCAGTGGCCACTCTCGACCGCCGCGCCAAATCGCTGCAAAACGACAACGATGTGCGGCACGGACCGCATGCTCGCAGCGAATGGCGGCATTTGCTCAAGGACGCGAAAGCGGTCTTGCGGCGCGGCAGAAAGCTCGATTACTTCACTGAAGCTCCCGATGCTCGTGATGGAGTCTGGCCGTTTACCGCCGACTACTCGGCAATCTATGCGGAGAACAATTACGCAGGCCGAGCGCCTTTTGCCGGAACCAAAAACGTCTTCACCGGCGAAGTTCGCGCAATTGCGGACGCCTCTTCCCCGCACCGCCTGCAGGGTCATCGCAACTGGGCGGTCAACCGCGGCGCACTCGACGAAGACGTGAAGCCTTCTGCCGAAGAGCGACATCGAGCGCAACTGGCAGCCGTCGCCCGCCAACCGGGGGTAATCGTGTTGAAACCGGCGCCAAAGAACATCAACGGCACAGGCGGTGTGTACGACAAAACAGGCAAGGTTCTGCCCTTCAAGCGCCCCGCAAAAATCGACGTCAGGGTCTGAACACGAACATCGAACCATCGAACACAAAAACCGAACCACCCACCAACTATCGGCGCGCTGAAAGCGCCGGTTCACCAAAAGGAAAAGACAATGCGTCTGGAAGTCACCCCCAAAGAGC
>JADZFV010000384.1 GCA_020854255.1 Candidatus Melainabacteria bacterium
CAGACACTGCCAGTTTCTAGAAGTGGGCAACGAAGGTCATGCGCCGCAAAGACAGATGCGTGGCAAGTCTTTGCTTTGCACAACCTTCCCGTTGCCATTAAAACAACGTCCACCACTGACCATTTACAAAAACAGCACTTTTCTACGCAGCATTATAGTAATGCACGCGCCAAAAGGCAGGCGGCGAGAAGATGCTGCTATGCAGCTCATCCTCTTGCCACCCGCCATCAAACCCGATGCAACTTCATCATGATGCAATCGCCATTCGGCCGTCCGCTAATGCAGGCGACAAACTACTGTTCATACCGTTTTGCGAACACCCCTGGCGCGGACACCGTAACGCACCGGAGCAAGATTTGCTTCGTGCGCGAGAGATGTTTTTTCCTGCCGGGCGCGCTCCTGCATATCCAGAGCCAGAGCCTCAGGATACGCCTGGTGGTAACCCATGCCTCCTGCATTCATGCGGCGCTCACGAAGTTCATGATACAGAGCAAAGTGCGCCTGCTCCGCGGACATCGCAGAATCAAGCCAGATTTCATTGCTGGGAATGAAATCATACTTGTATCCGTGACCGGCGAAAACGAAGTCGCCGTCCAGATGCTGCCTGACTTTCGGGCCATCGACGATCCAGACTTTGACGCCGCCTGCCGAACGTAGAAAACACCGGTACACTCCCTTGACTGGCAGTGCACTAGACTTTTCGTGTTTCAGCGCCCGTCTCTCGTCACGCTTGCGCATCACCAGTTCCAGCTCGATGGACGCTCTGTGAGCGCGGTCGTAGCTGTAGCCTCTCTCGCGCATCAGCTTGCGTTCGAGAAGCTCGTGAGCGACTGTGTACTCGAATTCTTCGATGCCGATGCGATTGTCGATCCAGACTTCATCGTCGGGATTGAACCGATAACGTTGATCGTTGCCGCCCATGATGAAAGCGGGATACACGAAGCGCACGACGCGCGCTCCATCGACCAACCAAATTCTCTGCCCTTCTCGCTTGCCGAGCCGAACGCGGTAGATACCTGACAGTCGTGTCCGACCGGAGGTAGCGTCCAGTAGCCGGCAAGAAGGGTCATTCTTGCACTTATCCATTTGCGTCACTCCAGCCCTCTTGGTGAAGGTGTGAGATGTTTATGTTTGCAGAACTAGGCGGTTTTAACACCGGGTGCAACGAGCACTCAGTATCAAGCCAGCCGGCCATGCTCCTTCAGCACTTTCAGGCAGGCTTCGACAGGCAGCTCGTAGGAGACGTTGCCATCGCGACCAACCGTGGTTTCAGCCATGAAAAGCGCGTTGATGACCGCCTCTTCCACCGATTCGGCGGTGGCTTCGAAGAGCGGGTCGACGCAGTCCATGTTCATCTCCGGCAAATTGAGCACCGGCGATTCGTCCTTGCGATCGAGCTTTCGCGTCGTCGAAAAAGCGATGATGAAGTCACCCGAGCCGTGGTTGGCGACTGCACCGGTGCGGGCCAGTCCGAGCGCAGCGCGCTTGGCCAATCGCTTCAGGAGCAGAGGCGAAAGAGGGGCGTCGGTAGCAACTACGATGCAGATCGAGCCTTCACGATGAAGCGTAGTCATCTCGGTGTCCAGCTGTCGCCCGACGGCAACGCCGTCTACGAGCAGCTGACCTCTGTCGCCGTGATTGCAATTGACCAGAGCGCCGACCGTATAGCCGCCGTCTTCAGCCGGCAGCTTCCGCGAGGCAGTGCCAATGCCGCCCTTGAAGTCATAGCAGCTCATGCCGGTACCGGCACCAACTGCACCTTCCTGCACGCTGCCGCCCCTGGCACCGTCCAGGGCTTTGAAGACGTGCTCTTCCTTGACGTGCCTGCCGCGAATGTCGTTGAGGGCGCTGTCATCGCACTCACCTACGACCGGAAGGTAGGTATCATCGGTGATACCAAGCTCCGGGCACTTGTTGAGCATCCAGGAAATCAGCGCGTCATAGCAAGCGCCGACTGACAGTGTGTTTGTGAGAAGAATCGGGCCTTCCAGGAGACCCGACTCCGACATCCAATCCAGACCGGTCACCGAGCCGTTGCCGTTCAGGACGAAGGAAGCGGCGCTGACGCGCTCTCTCCAGATATCGCCAGCATGCGGAATGATTGCCGTGACACCG
This sequence comes from Candidatus Melainabacteria bacterium, assembly GCA_020854255.1. Taxonomy (GTDB): domain Bacteria; phylum Cyanobacteriota; class Vampirovibrionia; order Obscuribacterales; family Obscuribacteraceae; genus QKMZ01. Next base: position 2,116 of record JADZFV010000384.1, read on the forward strand.
GTGCGCACAGGTCCGCAACCGGGCTTGAGAGCGCCGCCTCCATGATTGATTGTGGCGTGTCCGACTTTTACTCCATCGACGTCAGTGATGGCATTGTTTGCACCGGGATTGTGGACGCCAATTTTTACGCCCCAATCTCGAGCTCGCTTACGCGTCATCGTTGTCTCCTTGTTGAGCGAAATTTGCGGGCCTTGTTTGTACTGTGCCCTCAATCGAATTCTAAGAAGCAGAAGGGCTGATGCTAGAAATAAGAGTCCCGCAAAAGCCAGTGTGAAATAGTCATACATCAAAGCCTCCTTGTTTCAGAGATGGTAGGGCAGACGCCATGCATCGCCCGGGCCATCCATAACATCGCCTCTACACACAGTGCGTGCCCCGATACGACCGCAACCGGCCTTCGAGTTGATAGTGCTTGATGCACCTTTCTTGCTTTGTGTTGTGCTGTTACAGATTTTGGGAGAAAGGACTAAAAATCGTTTTGAGCCTAAGTATTTACGAGCGCTGCATCAACGGCTTGGAATGCCGAGTTTGGCTAGCGAGACTGCGCGAATGCCTGAGCAACAAAAGCGAAAGCATGCACGGAGCAGGGATTCGGCAATTATGACAATCACATCCTAGCAGAGCCGCATCAGCTGTGATGTTCCATTGCAATGGCAAAACGCGGATGCCAAGCGGGGCGCAGTTTTTGACACCAGCTGCGCCACCATCGCCCCGGGCTTTGCTGTTTTCCCCACTTGCAACCATTCGAAACACAGGCAAGACTCAGACACTGGACTGCTTGACATCTGCCTTTAGATCATGACTGTAGATCTTCTAGTTTGATGACGTTTCTTTGACTTATCTTTCACCTTTCTGACCAATCACACCTAGAACTACACCAGTTCTTTCTTATCTCCAGCGCTAGACCCGAATAAAGCTCTTTTTTTGAGCCTGGATTCGGCATGCGCACATGCACACGACGGGAGCACTTCTCCGTCGGGGAGGCGTTTTCGCTTCTCAAAACAAACGAAAAGAGGTAACTATGCGCAAATGTCAATCTTCCGACCGCAACCTGTGTGCTGGCGATGACAAAATCGCGGCTCTGTTCATCGATATCGATGGCACCTGCGTTGTCTGCCAGCCCTACTGGGACGGCGCCTTCAATGAGTTCGCCAAGCTGATGCAACTGGCCAAGCTGGGGACTTTCGACGAGGCGCTCGGCGTTCTCAAGAAGGTCTACTATGGCAGCATGCCGATGCGCGGCTTCGAGCGTCACCGCTTCGGTGAAGCTCTGCACGAAGCCTATGTGGAGCTCTGCCAGGCCAAACGCAAGAAGCAGGACCCGGTCATCGTCGACATCTGCAAGAGCATCGGCAGCCGCCCGTTCTTCCGCAAGCCGGAAGTGTTCGACCACTGCCTGCCCGTTCTGGCCCGCGCCCGGCACAACTTCCTTCTGGTCGCTGTCACCGTCGGTGACCGCGAAGCTCAGAAGTACAAGATTCGCCAGGCCGGTCTCGACGCACTGTTCGACCACACCATCATCACCAACGCCGAGAACAAAGCGGAACTGGTGCGTGAAGCTATCGAGGACATGGGCATCGACCCGAGTGCATCGGCCTTCATAGGCAACAGCATTCGCTCCGATGGTGCCGCTCTGTCCGAGACCAACTTCATCTACCTGCCTCTGGAACACAGCCTCGGCCGTCCCGGCGATTGCCTGCCCGAGTCGAAATTCCGCAAGTTCGACGCCAATGACTGGCGCGAAGTGGAAGAGCGCGGCATCGTCCGCCTGCTTCGCCAGCGTCAGACCCACATGGAAGGCTCCCCCGGTGAGTACGGCAATACCAACGAGGAAGGCTGCACCGGCTGCGGGCGTTGAACCATCACCCTGGCGCGACGAGCCAGGTGATAACGTCGTTTTCAAGCGACAAGAACAAAGGGAGACACCATGCTTTTCTACGCCCTGATCGGACTTCTGGTCGCCCTCGTCAGTTTCGGCGTCATGGAGTTCGTCGTACTCAAGCGCTTTCGCGCTTACACGCTACCGTGCCTGCTTGTTGCAGTCGGTGGCGGTCTCCTTCTTGCGGCCGTCTTCGGCGGTCCGGGCAGCACTCTTTACCAGATGGGCTGGATGCTCGGCATGTGTGTTTGCTTGATCGCCGGCTTTGCCCGTCGCGCCAAGAGAAGCAAGTAAGACGAGCTGACAACCAGCTCGACAAGCGCGGTGACAGTCGTTGCCGCGCTTGTTGTTTTCCTTGATGCGCATCGTTGTGCATCAGGGCTACAAAAGCATCCAGGAGAAAACGATTTGAAAAGATACCACGAAGATCGCGGTCTTATGAGCCGCCGGCGCAAGTTCTACGCTCATGTTTCACATGGCGAAGTGGACTCGGCCGGCCGTTTTCGCAAGCGCAAACCATTCGATTGCGGTCGCGCTCAGTGCAAGCTCTGCCACGGCGAAAAGCTCTTCAACCGCCCTTCAGTGAAGGACATTCGTGCAGAAGAAGCGTTCCGCTTCCAACTCCAACAGGTGCAGGCGAAGTAATTCGCCAGCGGGAATGCGCGTAGTGCGCTCTCCATAAGACGAAAAAGGGTTTCCCCTTCAGAGCAGGAGAAGCGAGCACTTGCTTCCCCCGTCTCTGTTTTGTGAACGCCTCTACGTCAGCGCATAGTAAATGGCGCTTTTTGAAAGATGCGCTAAAATATTGCGTTTGCAAAATGCATCGGCAAAATCGGTTTGCGAGATGCTTGTAAGACGGCGTTTGAAAAGTTTGCGCCGCCGCTTGCATCGTCCAAGGAGTAAAAGAATGGCTGACGTCCTCTGTTTGGGTGAAATTCTGGTCGACTGGGTCTCCACGGAAGTGGGAGCAGAACTTGACCAGGCCGCGACATTCACCAAGGCAGCCGGCGGCGCCCCGGCCAATACCGCGGTGGGACTGGCCAGACAGGGCGTCAAGACCGGCTTCATCGGTCGAGTATCGGATGACGAATTCGGTAGATGGTTGAAATCCGTGCTTGAAAAGGACGGCATCGACACCTCTTTGACCGTAAGCGATGCTGAAGCACAGACACGCATGGCTTACGTCGTGACGACAAAATCCGGCGATCGAAAACTTGCTGAATTCACAAAAGTAGCCTGCGCAGACGTTCGCCTTCACGAGAAAGACCTCGACTCAAAACATTTCGCCGCAGCAAAAGTTCTCCACTTTGGCTCCATTTCCTTAATTGGCAGCCCGGCCAGGGAAGCCACAGAAAAAGCAGTGCAGCTGGCACGCGAAAACAACATGGTCGTTTCATACGATCCAAATGTTCGCCTGGGCCTCTGGCCCTCTGCCCAAGCCTGCAAAGATGCCATTCTTTCCACATTGAAATGGGCCGACATCGTCAAGATCAATGAAGACGAATTGGAATTTCTTACAGGCTCACGCCAAACCGAGAAAGCAGACGCGCTTCGCAAGGCTCATGATGTGCCGGTTCTCATTATCACGCTTGATTCGCGCGGAGCCTATGTGACTAACAAAGAAGGCGGCAAAGTTGTGCCCGGCTTCCAGGTCAAACTCGTCGAAGCCACAGGTGCAGGCGACGGGTTCAACTCCGGTGTGATAAACGGTTTATTGCCTTTGATATCCAATGACGACCTTTTGAAAAAGGCTTCAGGCAAGCGGCGCCAATTGATCGAATCGATAGAACTGAATAATCTCTGCCAGATCATCGCTCGCGCAAACGCGATAGGAGCAATAACTTGCACACGTGCCGGAGCGATACCGGCTCTACCGACCACTGACGAAATTGATTCATTCCTGGCTGAAATGACCGCCAATACGCCCGCCTAGCCTGTTTTTCAAAACCTCTAGCGCAGCCATTCCACCCTGACAACCTCACCCTTGCAACCTTATTGCGTTGACTGTTAGGGTCATTTTGTTCTCTTTCTCACATCCAGCCACCCAACAGTCCAAGTAGCTCAGCAGCCTTGCACAGTACTTCTGCCTTCCTTTTGAAACCGCCAGGGTTTTCAATCGATCAC
>JADZFV010000385.1 GCA_020854255.1 Candidatus Melainabacteria bacterium
CAACTCAGCCCGGCTAAGAGGGTGATACCACCCACGGGATGACACTGAAAGTCCTTAGATGCAAAAGAAGAAAACCGATGGCAAAGAAGAAAGGAAAGTCAGACAAAAAGCAAGATGCAGGAGTGACAAACGCTTCTGATTCTGCACAGGCTGAACTCGTCCGTGTAATGAAAGACGCCGAACTTGTTATTCCGAAAAAGAGCGCAGAGCTATCTTCTGCGGAAAAAAGCACAGAGGTTGCTTCTGCGAAAATGTGCAACGATCTAGTTTTTGTTTCTTGCATGGAAGTTGCCAGCACACCCTGCACCAACATCGCCGACAGCCTGGGTGTCGATCTCTTGGATGCTGAGGAGTCGCCAGAGCTATGGGCAGATCTGGCCAATGCTCCTTGCACAGATATCGTCACCGAGCCCTGTAGGGACAGCACCGAAACCTTCACCACGATTCAACAAAGCGAAGGCGGTGTCTCAGATCTTGTCACGCAACAGCTAAGGCAAATGTTCGAGGAAGGTGGTGCTACTGCAACCTGCGCTTCGGCAGGTTCTTTTACCGGCACCCACACGATGAATTTGAATGTCAAAGCCGGTGCTGTAGACATGAATTTGTCGACTGTGACCGAGGCGAATCAGGAATTGCTGGAGCTCAAAACGCAAATTGACTTGCTGCAAAGATTACTTGAAGAATCAGGTGTTCGCCTGGAAGTCGCCAACCAGCGGATTGGATCGCTCGAGGCGGAAATAGCTCTTAAGGATAAATTGCTGAATGAAAAATTAGAGCAAGGTAGCTGGCTGAGATCTCTTTTCGGACTATAGATGGAAACAGAGCAGGGGTGAATAAATTGCATTACGAAAACGATCAAGAACGAATCAAAGAACTGGAAGAAATCTACGGTGAAAATGCTCCCGCAGTTCTTGCCTTCACGAAGCTGGAAGAACTGTTACATCAGATGGTCACATTGAGCGAGCATCAGGCCAACGCAGATCCTCGAGTTGTCGGCGAGTATGCCTGGATGGGATACGAATTTCTCTCGCACTATTTAGCCAAAATAGACGCAGAATATGCCGATGAATACAAAGCCAATGAAGCATTCCTGACCACCTTGGAAATCGGCAAGGCTAAAGAAGTAGTCGCACAAAGACGAAAATAATCGATAAGGTTCGGTTTGCCGTTTTAAAACGCCTGAAGAGACCCCGGCATTAATGCCGGGGTCTCCTTGTGAGGATGATTGGCTACGCGCACATGCCTAGCTTTGCTGCGATGGTCAAAGCCAGGCAAGCTAGGGAGGGTTTTGCGAACATCGCAAACATGGCAAAATTGAATCCGAACCTTGCTAACATAAACACCGGTTTTTCCCCGGACTCAATACTATTTCGACGTGAATAAGGAGCTGGACGGATGTGTCGATGCTGCTGCAAAACGCGCGAATTTCAAAGTCAGTTATCGCTGCCCGATATCCGTAAAGGGCAAGCTGCCGGGGCGTGAGTATGAAGGAAGCGCCAGTCACGGTCGGATTGTGCGCGGTCGCGTGTTCATCGGTTACAACAACTATTACCACGCAATTGTTGCTGGCGATCGATCGTTCGTCAATTCAAACGATGGCTACAAATTCTTGAATTCGATGGACGTGCACTAGTTTTGGCTGGTCCTGCGGCAGATATGGTTTCGAATTCGAATTCTGCAAAGAAGGGGCAACAGCCCCTCGCGTGCGTGAAATTCTTCGGCAGGTTGATTGTAACCCGGCTTGTTGCCCGAGAATTCTGGTAGTCTAGACCGTGTATATCGGGTAATTTATGCCCGAACCGGGTCCTTAAATGATGAACCAGAGCAAAATGCGGTATGTCTACGCCCTGATCATTGTCGGGGGAGCGACAGTGCTTGCCCGACTGCTTTTGCCGCATTTTGCGCCCGCCAATCTGGTCATGATCTATTTGCTCGCCGTTGTTTTGATTTCTTCAAAATTTGGGCGTGGTCCGGCAGTTGTTGCGTCTCTTGTGAGCGTCTGCATCTTCGATTTTTTTTGCATCGAACCTTACCTGACATTTGCTGTTTCGGACTCGCAGTATTTGCTGACTTTCGGCGTCATGCTGACGACAGCGCTTGTGATTAGCAATCTTACTGCAACGGCGCAAGAGCAGGCAGATCGCGCCACGAAGAAAGAGCAGCAGACCGCACTTTTGTATTCTTTCAGTCGCGAGCTGGCCGATGTGCCCAATTTGTGCGCGTTGGCGGAAATGGCTCGCCGGCACATCTCTCAATTGATCGATACCAACGCAGAAGTAATAATTTCAGATCCCGCCAGAGAGAGTTTTTCGACGACTGTCAGCACTAAAAGTTCACTGGCACAAGCTGACCGAGATTTGATCGAGCAAGCTTTCAGTGAGGCGAAAGAGCCTGATTTCAAAATTTCTCACTCCACGAAGGTTATTCCACTGAAGGGCTCGGCTAGCGCCGCTCGAGTTTTAGGCATTGTGGTCGTCCCCCAGAGTCTTTCGAAATGCGACAGCGAGCAATTGAAAACGCTCGAGGCTTTCATAAATCAATTGGCGACCGCATGCGAGCGTACAAGGCTTTCGTCGGAAAATGAGCAAGCGCGAGTGCAGGTGAAATCAGAGCAATTGCGCAGTTCGCTTTTGAGTTCAATCTCCCATGATTTAAGAACTCCTCTTGCCACCATAACCGGTGCAGCCAGTGGCATTATGGAGGCAGGGGCGGGAGTAAACCTGGCCGAGTGCAGAGAATTGGCTACAGAGATTTTCAACGAATCAAGAAGGCTCAATCGGCTGGTGGGAAATCTTCTGGACATGACCAGAGTGGAGTCGGGTGCGCTGGAGATACATAAAGAGCCTCAGCCGGTTGACGAAATCATCGGCTCGGCGATTTCCTATTTCTTTGAGCAGTTGGAATCGCGTGCAGTCGAAACTGAAATTCCCGACGATTTGCCAATGATTTCCGGTGACGCTGTTTTGATTCAACAATTGCTGATCAATCTTATGGAGAATGCCTTCAAGTACACTCCGCCAGATTCGCCTCTGTTGTTCAAAGCGACTTGTGACGCCGGTTTTGTCACCATCGAATTGAGCGACAGAGGTCCTGGAATTCCGGAAGAATTTCGCAATCAAATTTTTCAGAAATTTGTACGCGCCACCAATAAGACGAGCGCAAGCGGCGCGGGGCTGGGACTGGCAATCTGTCAGGGCATCGTTGAGGCGCACGGCGGCAAGCTCGGAGTAAAAGAAAGAGCTGGTGGTGGCGCAACCTTCTGGTTTACCCTGCCGGTTTGTGATTCGAGATCAATAAGCGGTGAGCCGCCAAAAACAGACAGCGCTCTTGAAGCGCAGAGGCAAAATGCCTAAGTCGAAAATTGCGGTTTTGGTGATTGAGGACGAAGCTCCAATCAGGCGCTTTCTCAAAATGACGCTGACCAGCCAAGGATATGACTTCTCTGAAGCACTCACCGGACAGGAAGGCATGCTCAAAGCTGCTTCCGAAAAGCCGGACATCATCATTCTCGATCTCGGCTTGCCCGATATGGATGGATTGGAGGTCACAAAACAATTGAGAGAGTGGACGCCGACACCAATCATTGTATTGTCGGCGCGCGGTCAGGAGAAAGATAAAGTAGAAGCGCTGGATGCGGGTGCGGACGATTACCTGACAAAACCTTTTGGTGTGGCGGAATTGATGGCACGTGCGCGTGTTGCTTTGCGCAGAACTACTAGCGCCAGCGGCGAGCAACAGTCGTCGTTCAAATTCGGCGATGTGGAGGTGGACTTCTTAAAGCGGCAGGTTACTTTAAAAGGAGAAGAACTGCACCTGACTCCTATTGAATTTAAACTGTTGTCTACACTTGTAAAATATGCTGACAGAGTGGTTACGCACAACCATTTACTGCGTGAAGCGTGGGGCGCTGAGTATTCAGGAGAAACCCATTATCTGCGC
>JADZFV010000386.1 GCA_020854255.1 Candidatus Melainabacteria bacterium
AGCTTTTCTATTTTAAACAGGTGGGGCTTCTATTTTTACCGGCCAACTTGCTGGCATCGCTTGTGGTGACACCGGTAACGGTGGCAGGTTTCGGTTCGTCGCTGGTTGTGCTCTTTTGTCCCTTCGGATCGGTCTTGGCGCCGCCTTTCCTCTGGCTGGCTTACGTCATGGATCTTCTGGCGGCGTTGCCTCTCAATGTTCTCGTTTTGGTCGTTCTTTCTCTCTCCTCTTGCCGGTGGGCGGTGCTTACCGTTGCCCCTGTTGCAGTCTGGCAGGTCATTCTTTATTATTTGGTCTTTGCCTGTCTTTCCGTCTCACTAGTCAACCGATTGAAAGCGAAGAAAAAGGAAAATACCCAGACCTTGAAAGCTGAAGAGCAGAACATCTAAATGGTGATGATCTGCTCCTTTTATACCGGCTTGCAATGAAGAGCTTACGGCAGCGGCGATGCACGCGTATCTCCGCGAATAGGCACTAGAATCAGAATTGGAAGTTCTATCGGGTTTCTAAATTGAACTTTTGCGAGTAGACGTGGTGTTCGTGGAGCCCAGGACATGCCTTCACTTCAGTCGGCAGAGAATCTGATATCAGCTTTGCAGATAATCCGGATTGCATGAGGACATGAATGCACCCAAATGCTTGTTTCAGAATTCGCTCTATCTGAATGCCATTGAGAATCATATCGGTACGAGCTAGATGGCAGCCCGCATGATGTCTAGCCGGCGTTCGGTCAGCCGTTATTGACGGAAAGAAATGGGCGCGAGGGCGGATGCGCTGGCGGGAATAATAGCACTGGTAGATGCGATAGTGAGCGGGCCGGTCAGTGAGTGTGAATTGACGAGATAAATGTCTCTTTTTTTGACGAGATAAATGTCCCACCGGCGATAAATGTCTCACGGACAAACGTATGTATGCTTGTTGGCGACTGAGAGGCCAATTGAGCTCGATCTCGGCTAGCGTTTGGTGTCAGGTCTGGTATCAAGAAGCAAAGTCTCGGCCGCCAACTCTACAAGGTCGGCAGTAATGATTGAAACTGAATTCAACTCGCAAACCCTGTTCATCTCTGAGTTTATGTTTACCAGCTTTCGGATATTTGAGCTTGTAATCTTCTCTAACATTTCGACCGCGCCGTCCTCGATAGTTACTTGCTGAGCTTGCCAACGCGCTTCCAGTATAGCTTTCAGCTCGTCAGTTCGAGGAGTTTTGAATTTGTGATAAAAGCCGACCCGATTGTTTAAATGCTCGTAATTGCGGATTCGGCGATCGAATCCAGGCAGGTCAATCAATACCAAACCCAGTTTGTTCTTTTCTGCAAAATCATTCAAAGCATCCAGGCACTTCAAAGAAAGTCGGTGCGCTTTGTCAACGATGATTAGCTCAAGGAATCGTCGATGTGGGGTTTTATACAGCTCCTGCGGATTATGCCAACAGATGGAGTCTTCGACAAGCTTATCGAATCGGTTTCGCAAAACGGCAAGAGCCGATACGACTCGCTTTACGGTACACGACACATCAGGCGTATAAATTGCTGCGTTGAAACCTTCGAGATTTGGTGGCGCGCTATAGCGGTAACGAGGCTCTTGGAGCAAGGGATCTATAACTTCCCAACGACAGTACGCAGCAGCGGATCGTGTCTTGCCGACGCCGGACCTCCCAGTGCAAACGCCCATATAGCGGTTGATTCTGCAAGAATCGCAGAATTCGATAAAACGCTGATGTTGTCGTGTATTCACAAACGCAGGAACGTTGTTATTCGTCAACTTGGTACCTCTTGAGTTTGAAAGGGATCTTTTGGGATGAACGGCCAATTGGTGGTGCAGCTGCAATTTTTCTCAGTGCCTCAGGAAAAGAAGCAGCGAACTCAATCGAGCTTTTAATTTCCTTTCTTAACTCGCGTTTGTACTCGTTTCGTGCTCTCATCAGTTCCTTCAGGCTTGGCCTTTTATCTGCAATCTCTGAGCACGTTGCGCGGCAAACAAATTTGTCATCCAAGTAAACAAGAACTTCTGAAATGTCGCGGGGATCATAGCGAGCAGTGACGTACTTCCCGATCAGCCCACGAAATTCCGTTGCATCGTATCGGAGATTGAAAATCCTGACACCATCTTGTTGAACCATTCGGTCATCTGGTACCGTCATCAGCAGAACATCAAGCACTTCGAACGACGGAGCTAGTCGTGGATGTTGATGATGATTGCTCCAACGATCAAATGGAGTTTCGCCAGTCTCCCCATGAACTCTGTGCATGTATTCGGCGATAATCCATTCGTCGAATGTTTTCTGAAGCTGCTGAATTGTCATACCGGCGGCTGCTGCTGGTTCATCCTCTGGAGTGAATCCTGGTAACTCGCTCATTAAAAGCTGATTCACTGTCCCGAAAAACCGTTCGATTTTGCCGCCCCCTTGTGGTTTTCCGCTACGGCGTTTACTCAACTTGAATCCAAGCTCTGCTGCTATTTGCTGGATCCTAGTTGAGCGAAAGTCCGATCCTCTGTCCGTATACAGCACATCCGGAATTCCACATACGAGCCAATTTGGATTCTCTTTTTTCCAAATTGCCTGGCGCAAAGTTATCGCCGTCCTTTGTGCTGACGGCGGGTCTAAATCTAGGTAATAGCCCATTATTGCGCGGCTGTAGTCATCTATCACGGCCGTCAATACAGGCTTGACCTCATTGCGAGAATTATCCCAAACAAAGATGTCCAAGAATTTGTGATCGCATTGCCACATCTCGTTAGGGAAAGCAGCTTCGTGCCGAATTAGCAGTTCGCGCGTTTCTTCAAACTCCTGCTCGCTTCGCGCGAGAACAATCAAATCCTCATTTAGCGCTTGCCTGACTCTGCGTATTTGCTGGTAGCTTGCCGTAAACTCGGAAGCATGCGCATTCAGCCGATTTAGTTGTCGATGAATGGTTGCAAAACTCAATTGTGGATGAGTGAGAAGTTTCCCTTTGATGAAGTTAAAAGTATTGTTCGAGACTCGAGCGCGCCCTTTATCGCTTCGCGTTTTTCGACGCAGCGCCTCGATTCCACCCCCAGCGAATTTTTCGATCAAGCGGCCGATGGTCTTTCTGCTAACACCTGTTTCTGCCGCTCGGGTCTTCTGACTGACGCCGTCTTCAATACATGGAGCAATAAGCTCGTACTGCTTGAGGGCTGGATCGTCATCGTCCTGTGAAAGGTCTGTCAAATCTCCAAAACCGTAGTAGAGTGTATTAGCGAAAATCCTAAGTTCTGCTAAACGCAGATTGTGCGCCGAAAACGGCATGGCTACATTAGCAAAAGATTGACGCGAAAAGAAAACCCCCGGCTATAAGTTTCGCTAAGGAAAGGAACTGGCAATAGACTGTGAAGATTGGCTATGCAAGGGTATCTACAAAGGAACAGAGTCTCGATATCCAAGTGCAGGCATTGAAGCGGGCCGGTTGCAAGCTGATATATCAAGAAAAGGTTTCCGGTGTTGGCCGCGACAGGCCTGAGTTTCGAAAGATGATGGAACACATCCGCAAGGATGATGTTTTGATCATTTGGAGATTAGACAGGCTTGCACGTTCGACAAGGTTGCTTCTTGACACCGTGGAACAGTTGAAGGAGAAAGGGGCTTCCTTCAAGTCATTGTCTGAGCAATGGGCTGATACCACATCTGCTACCGGCAAATTAGTGATGACGATCTTCGCAGGATTAGCCGAATTCGAACGAGATCTGATTCGAGATAGAACAGGTGTTGGACGTACCGCAGCACTACGCCGCGGCATCAAATTTGGACGACCAGCAAAATTGACTCTAGAACAGCTCAAGCTGGCCAAACAACTTTTGAAAAAAGGAAAATCAATCAGGCACGTCGCCGATATTTTCGGGGTGCATTTTACGACGCTCTACAGGTATCTGCGCGAGGCGAATTTATGAGAAACCGACCGGTCGGGTGGGACAAATAGCGCGATAAAAAAAGGGACAAATAAATCGTCAATTCACAGGCCCTCTGTGCCTGTTCAGATAGTGCCTGATTGCGAGCGCATGATATTGCAGTTCGCAAAAATGCGCAGACGTTGGAAAAAGCGCGAGCCAATTCCGCGTGATACAAATGCTTTTGCCGAAATCCTAAAGCAGCATGGCGTTTACGTTTTCACCGTCGGACCCAGTCATGTTGAATGCCAAGCCGCTCAAGGAAAAATTGCAAGGGCCCTTGGAAGTTGAGTGTCCGGTAACCGCGTTTATTAAACAGAGCCGAAAAGCCTTACCCTGTCTAAATTTTTGGCATATACAAAATTAGACAGACCGGTCTATTATTTGGCGGGCAAAAAATAAGGTTGGTGCTGTAATTTTCATGTGTAGATCTCAATCTCGTTAAATTTAGCTGAAGCGGGCTCCAGTTTGTGGCCATCGACGTAAAAGAGCAAATTGAACTGACTTACTATTGCGATCAAAAATGACCTCCAAAAGATTCTTATAAGGGGAGTCATTTGGAGCAGCCATAAAAAAAGTTGGATTACTTAGCAGATCTAGGGCTATCTTGTTACTTTCGGCTGGCCCAGCCGACTTTATTATTTTGAAGTCCGAAATTTCACCTGTGTTTTTTAGCCTAATTACAAAGTGAATAGGTTCCTTCGATGACAAACATAAATCTTTGAAACGGGAATCGGCCTCTATTCGTTTTTGAATTGTTTTGAACCATGGTGCAAGTTTTTCTGATTCCGCCGCAAGCTTCCAATCGTTTGCTGGCATCGCAAAGACTAGCTGAGAAGTAGATAGCAATTGGAATCCCAGATAAAAGCTGAGAATTAGACACAGTTTTGCAGTCATCGCTTATTACTCCAGTTGTTGCTTACTGGCACATTAATGCAGGAGGAGCCAGTTTGGCAATCCCTGCCAATCGTATTAACTAGTAGTTTTACGCGCAAGTGAGAAGGTGATGCGGGCTTCAACCAGCCCGCATCACCCAATTAATTCAATTCAGCTTTTACTGCTGAAACGGGACATACCAGCCATCAGGGGCTCCACATGAGTCAGGTGGCACTCCTGGACCGTTGTTTCCAACGCGTTCTGCATCCGCCCATGCTTTCATGCAAGTGAAATATCCGTTTGCGAAGATTTGGTCAAACATCGGTCTGGACCCTGTCACCGCAATTGGATTTGTTGCCCGGATGGAAAAGGCCTGAGCTTTTGCTTCACTCCACAAGGGCGGTGGCGAATTCAAAAACGCACCGTCAAGCCGTTGGAAAACCAAGCTGTTTGTATACGGTGGATTCGGGAAATCCGCTGGATTCAGCACGAGATTGCCTGAAATTGGATCGATCACACAAACTGAGTTACCAGTTGCGACATTAGTAACTGCAGAAAATGGTGGAACACCGGGGAAGAATTGCCCAGGGTTCGCTGGGTCTGGAGTGGGTCTGCAAGGCAGTCTACGGATTGAATTTGCCAGACTGTTGGGGTCTGCAAACGCATAGTCCAAAGTTTCCATATCGCGGCGAGGGTAGCTTGCATAAGCTGCTCCTTGCGATGGGAATGTGCCACCATTACTGAGTGCGATATCAACGCCATGACCGAATTCGTGGGCACTCACTTCCGTGAACTGCGGATCAGTATACGCGTGAGAAACGTTATCTTCGATGTTTCCGCTTTTAAATGGGGACACGTAGAGGTATTCCGTGGATACTCCAGAGAGAAGTTGAGCGAAAGTAAAGCCTCCATCAGATTGGTTGAGTGTATCCGACCAAAACAGGTTGAATGCTGCCGCACTTGGGAAGACCTGGATTAGAACTCTGTTGTTTGACAGAAGATTGCGAAGAGCCGGGTCAAAACCCTGTGCCAGATTTGCAGGAATGGAATTAGGAGGATTGCTTCCAGTACAATCCCAGAAGGATTTCGGCCAGTCAAAGCCCGTTTTCCATTGCCGACATTGAACACCGTTCAGTGCTACTATGCCGTCGAAAACAGCGTCTCCTGTGAGTAAGCCAGCATCTACCTTGATCACATGATGAACATCAAACTGTGTTGAGTGATCAATTGTCACAACTCCACCTTGCCCATTCTCTCCGCCAGTTGCGGTAATTATCGTTTGAGTCAGGTCGAGGTTAGCGGCGCTCGAGATATGGATGCTTCCACCGACTCCGGTGCCACTGCCTTGTGCGGAGATTGATGCACCAAGCAAGCTAATCGCATTCGGACCAGAGTTTGTGATAGTGACACTATTGCCACTACCATCGCCGAGTGTTACTCCCGAGGAAGACACTTCGATATTATCGAGCGTCATCACTCCAGCCCCACCTTGTGTAAGGCTAATTGGTCCTGCAAGAGAACCTTGGGAGTTGGCTAACAAAGAGCCGCTGAAATTGAGGTTTCGAGTTACATTGAAAGTAATCGCGCCTCCATTGCCGGCCACTCCTTGAGCGGATGTATTCATAGTGTTTAACGAATCGTCCAAATTGACTTTATCGGCGCTGACAGTGATGTTGCCGCCATTGCCGGTTGATGTTGCACGCGACAGGATGTTTAGGTCTGCACCTTCGTTTCCCTTGATGCCATCAGCGATGATGCTAACGTCGCCTGCATTCGATTGGTCATTGTCAGTGTTCAGCGTGACCTTGCCACCACTGAGCACGAGCGTGTTTTGCCCTGAAGCATTACCGGGATAGTCGATTTTAATCTGCGATCCTGTGCCTGTGGCAAAAATATCGCTCGTACCATTGTTGTTGAACTTCAGCGGTTTTGCGGTAATTTCAACTTTGGCTTGGTCGCTCTTGGACTTCAGCGTGAGATTACCAGACCCATTAACCAGCACTTCATCCTCGGTCACATTGATCGGGAATTTGTCGACGTTGACATAGATTCCGGGGAAGTTATCTTGCGGATCGAGTGTAACGCTACCCTTCGGAACCATTCTCACAGAGGTCTGCGCTTTGCTATTTGCCTCGATAGTGAGGTCACCAGCAAGAGTCAGTTTGCTTGCGACAAGAACGACTTTTGCGGGATTTTCAGCTGGTGCGGAAAGTGTGTCTTTCGCAGAAAGAGTTGCACCGGTTGAGCGAATTTCATCGCCAACCAAAAGGACTTGTCCCGCAGGTGCGCTGCTCGTGCCATCTAGCGTGATATTGCCCTTCACGGTCACTCGACCTGTGCCAGCATAAGCAATGAGAGAAGGCGTGCCGTCATGCTCATTCGTTACGTGGAGTTTGGCACCATCTATGACGATATCGCCGCTCGGGCCATTCGTCAGGAAAATTGCGCCTGTCTTCTGTGTCAGACCTTCTCCAAGGTCCGTGGTCCCTTGCACAGTGATGCTGGCTGCGCCGTTCGTGCCTCCACCAATCTTGAGCGGCGGAGCGTCTTCCTTGCCGACATTGGCGTGAATGCGAACGTCGTGTGTGTAGAGCGGAACTTCCAACTCATTTGTCAGCAATTCAATATTGCCAGCATCGATGTTGCCTGTCGCTGCCAGGTTGATGAACTGGTGTGCCGTCAATTTGCCTGTCTTGATCGTGAATTCGCCCGAATCATGTGGCTGCGACAGAGGTAGTACACCACCAGTGAAAGCTCCACCAGCTTCTCCAAACTGAATGTGACCACCATTGATATCGAGGTACCTCCGTGCTTCAATCGCAGCAGTCGTAACGCTACCAGTGGAAGCTTCGCTGTTTTCAAAAGCCTCGATTGTCACAGCGTCAGAAGTAATCTTATTGCTCACATTGACCGTCGGTGCGATTAGGGAAACAGCGCTAAAGCTCGGCTCAACTGTGTTTGCATCCGCCTTAATTGTGCCTGTAACTGTGATTGATTTAGTTGCAAAAAGCGAGATTGCAGCTCCATCAAGCATTCCATCCTCAACAGCGTGGAGATTCCCGTTTATCTCAATTTCGCGCGATGTCATGATAATGACATGCGCTCTCACCTCTCCTGAAATTACAATTTTTCCAGACATTGGAAAGTCACCTTGTGCAGGCTCCAAGGGCATACCGGGCAAACTCATCGAGTCCGCCAGATTGTTGCAATCGTTTCCCTGCCCGTTGCTAATTCCGCACGGTAGAATGACTTCGCCATCGTGGGGGCGCGCGAAATGAGCCCCTGTTAGGATCGCGATGTTGCCTTCGTCTTGGGTTGCGCTGCCAGTTGCATCAATGCCACCGCTGACTATTACGTCACCGGAAGCAATTATCAAAAGGTCATGACCCCCGCTCGGCGCAATCGGAGTCGTTATGTCACCACCGGTGTTGTAGATGAGCGGGTCACCATCGAGCTTTTGCTTGACGACATTGAGGTTTCCCTCACGCACGCCCATGCTCAAGTGCTCAGCCTCTAGCTCTACTTTTCCATCAATGCGATTGGCATTGATGATCAGCCAGCCCTTGGTCTTCGGGCGGAACCATTCAGAATAGAACCGGCCTCCTCGAATTTCGAGTCTGTCGGTTCCACGCACGTTGATTGTTTCAGGCGCATTGTAGTCGCCAGTGCCACCAAGGATTGAGGCGTTAATCGTTAGTGAAGGAACTTCTGAGACAATCCGGCCCTCGTTGACAAACTTAGCAGCGCTGAGGACAGCTTCTACTTGCGCAGGATTGGACGATTTGATGATGATCGTCCCTTTGTTGGTGAGGGTGCCGTCGAATTGGATTTCGCCCTGGGCGGCGTCGAATACTTGGGTGGTGCCTTCAGGAATCGTGACGTCATTCTGTACTGCTTGCGCAGTTTGAATGACTGGTAGTGCTGTGCTTTGTTGAGCGAATGCTGGCGCGCTCAAAAAGAGCGTGCAAAACATCAGCCCTATGAGTGTTCGTTTACTCATAGTTTCTCCGTTGTTGTTTCGGTTATGCGAAAAAGCGGAGGCTATTTCGCAGTTTTGCTGGTCAAAAGTGCCTTTATGGCTTCGAAGGTGCAACCGTTGGAGGCGCACCGAAGACCTGCTGCCAAATTTCCCGGACTTTGGGGTCCGCAAGTTCTTTGGCAAGATCCGCTTGGTTCTTTGTAACGTCAGCCTCAGCAAGCTTCATCGCCGTAGAAATAGCCAGCGTTGTCAGCTTTTCCACTTGGTCAGCAGACAAGTTCTGGTTCACAGACTGTTCGCATACGCGATATAGCGTCTCCCTAAGAAAGC
>JADZFV010000387.1 GCA_020854255.1 Candidatus Melainabacteria bacterium
AGCGAAGATTGACAGCAGCAGCACGTTTCAGCAAAGGAATTGCCTGCGGTGCCGTGGAGGGATCATTGCCCCAACAACTGGCCAAAATCGACAACAGCGAAGTCAGCTCCCAATAGTCTTTAACTTCTTTTCTCTCGGCTTCCTTGAGCCTGTCCTGCGCAGGTTTTAGAGCGCCCTGGTAATCTTTCATGCAGAGGAGCAAGAATGCATGTATTACAGCCATTTCCTCTTCCTGGGTCTTTTCCAGGATTTCCAGTGACTGCTGAGCATACTTCTTCGCATTCACCACGTCGTTCTCAGTGTTGTAAAGGTCGGCGATCTGAAAGCAGATTGCCCCGGCGATTCTACTGTTGGATTCCGGTCCGCCAGCCAACTCCAGCTCCTTTTTAAGAGCAAGTATTGCTTTTTCTGAATTACCGTGCAACTGAAAAAAGTGAGCAGCATCATCAAGGTATTCGGCACGCTCCAAGGGTGGAACCGAAGGCGAAGTCTTCAGCAAACTCTCCGCGGATTCAAAACACTTCTCAGCCAGATCGGGCTGGCTCGTCGCCAAATAAGCAAGCGCAAGAGTATGCAGGACGCGTCCATAGAGAGGATGTTGCTCCCCGGTCAAATGCTTGCATATCTTGCGCAACGACTTGAGGGTCTCAAGACACCTATTTGCATTCGGGCCACTAATGATCGTAAATTGATGATCATCGGTTTTTCTCACAAGAATCTGCCGGCAGTCGCCTAATGCTACTGCAAGTTTTCTCTGTAACTTCAACGCTTGAATAGCGCGCTTCGGTCCGGCCGGTGGCAACTCTGACACTTGCTTTTCCAGCTCAGCTACTGAGTTCTGTGCAATCGCCATGATACGATAAGTGCGCAAACCTATCTGAGTTTCTTCAGGAGTATTCTCGCGCTGATTTTCAAACTCAACCACCTTTTCCGGCCTTTTCAAAACAGTGTTGAGATCGATCAATTCTTCAAGTGAAGAATTGATACGTGTTGCATTATTGGATCGTTGGGCTTGCTTCAAGGCCAATGTGAAAAATGCCTCCGCACGCGGGTAATCGCCCGCATCAAAAGCCTCTTGCCCCTTTACGTCCATGTCAGGCCAACTCTTCACACTGTCTTCCGCGAAATATCGATCGAGCGCATGCCAGAGCCCGAAACATCCAATGGTGACGCTGAAGACGGTAACCAGCCAGAACAACTTAACCGACATGCCTCGGCTCTTTTTCGCAGCGGCCCTGCTGAAGTTTAGATCGATCATAGCCTTCAGAGCGCCAAAACCGACCATTTCATCTTCCAGCCCAATCTTTTTGAGTGCTTCGTCAAGCTCGGCGACGGTTTGATATCGTTGCGATGGCTCTTTCGCCATTGCCTTATACAAAACGGCATCAAGCTCGAACGCGTAAGCAAGGTCCTGCCGGCGGGAGCTGATTGAGTCAGGCTGTTCGTGCAAATGCATTTGAATTGTTTCAAATGCAGTAGGTCCCTGGAATGGCGGCGCGCCTACAAAAATAGCGTAAAGGACACACCCCAAGGAATAGATGTCAGATCGGTGATCGAGCTTTTTTCCCTGGCACTGCTCAGGACTCATGTAGAGAGGGCTGCCGAGGATCTCGCCTGAGCGAGTAAAATTCTGGGCATCGGGATTGTCTTGCTGCACGATCTTGGCAATGCCGAAATCGACTATTTTTACAACTTCCTCTCCCGGTTGGGTCTTTTGCAATAGGATATTGGCGGGTTTGAGATCCCTGTGCACAACACCGTTTTCGTGAGCATGCGCCAGTGCGTCACAGATCTGTCGCAAAACGCTAATTCCCCGCTCCAAACTGAGTGGACCTTCACTGGACAACACCTCGGCAAGCGATTTCCCCTCGATATATTCCATCACCAAATATGGTGGCATGTAATTGACGTTAAATTCAAACACTGTAACCAGATTCGGGTGTTTGAGTCTGCTGATTGTCTGTGCCTCCTGCTGGAATCGAGGCAAATCCTGCATCGTGTGACCCGACTGCAGCGGCATCATTTTAATAGCTACATTTCTGCCCAGGGAGAGGTCTCGAGCCTGATAGACGACGCTCATTCCGCCAATGCCGAGGCTTTTTACGATGCCGTATTTTCCGTCAAGAATTTCGCCGACCAGGGAATCAGCAAACGCCGCCATTGGCTCTTTGGTGCGAGTGTCCCGGCTGACCGTATTCTCGAGGGATAGATCTTGGGCAGAGGGGGGCGGACCCGCTCGAGGGGTTTTGTCTTCCTCAATCGAAAACTCGTTTTCTTCAGGCTCCAAAAGTGTCTCCAGCCAGATGAGTTATTAAGCCAAGTGGCAGATAAAAGAGGCAAGATCTCCAATAGCTTTTTATGTATTCCCACTTTACAGGCACCTTAAGCCACAAATTAAGGCTCTACTGCGTCCGAAGAGCACGCGTTTTCGACGCCTTGGCGGACGATGCGGCGTTTGTCACGGCATTTCTTATTCTCATCATCAGCTGACGGGAGTCGTCACAGCCCGCGCCCCATTTGTCACAATCCGGGCTAAATTTTTCCGCGTGCACCACTGGCGACATCGCAACGGCTGCCGCACCTTGATCGGCAGTCCTGCTTGAGACTGCATGATGGCGCTCGAAAGAATTCATGGAAAACAACACTTCATCACGGTCGAGATTCTCGAACAACCACTTTGCCCCGTATTGCTGCAACAACTGAAAGCACTGAAAGAAGAGATAAGGGCCCCTGAAGTGAGGCGGCATATGCAGATCGACGCGATGAAAACCTTTGTCGATTGATGAGGCCATTTGCTTGGTAGGATCGTTTTGATCCAGTTCACAACCTCTGAGAATAAGCCGGCAATCTCGCTCATCGATCGAATATGCATGGGCAATGAGCGCTTCCACAAATGCCCGCAATTTCAACCTCCTTGCCGGTCCAGAGCCACTTGCATAAAACCCTTCTGCACCCAGAGCATCGTGAAAGCTTAGCTCATATACCGCACTCAAGAGTTCTCTGCTTTGCGCCACTCTCGTCAGGTCGGGAACAAAACATTCTTTGAGAATAAACCAGTTGAGATTATTAGCCGACAATCGCATGCGCAGCAGAAAATCAAAAACAAAACTGTTGAGGCAGGCAAGCAATGCAGCAAGATGTTCATACCTGGGACTTCCAGTCAAATCAACACCGGTCGAAAGGACAGGCACTGCATTGCCGCACGGCCAATCGCCAATCATTGCAGCGATGCAAGACCTGGTGTTGGTAGAGGCACCAACTGCAAGATATGCAATCTTTGCACCTCGCTCAGGCTGCATTTTCAAATAATCATTCAAATCAAGCAAATATTGCGGAAGAATCTTTTTCTCGGCAAAAGGCAACTCCGCCCAGTCGGCGCGGCGACCTTTTCCGTGCAACCATGCCTTCTTCGCCCAATCGTATTGCCCGATCATCCGCCCTTCATAAACAGGCAATAGTACGCGCTGGATATCATCGATTGCCAGCGCCGACTTTCCGTCAGCGGCGACGGCATACTCACCGGCATGCCGCGCATCAAAATTCTCAACTGGCCGCCATGCGCCCTTCAGCCAGTGTCCAAAGCTATCCGGCGCAAAACCATCCTCTTGCGCTGCAGTTCGCTCAATGAAAAGCTTTGAGTCATTGGTCATATCGAATTCGCGCCTAAATGAAATTGAAATATCGTCTTGACCTGAAGCAAGACCACTTTTGTGCTGAAAAACACCTAATGGCATGCAGGTTCTTGCCAGTTTTTCAATCAACTCCAGGTCCGAGGCATGCGCAATCTCGGTAAACGCGAGATAGTCCGGAGAGAGGCTTTTGAGCGTTTCTATTTTGTACGCAACCGCACCATCACCAGTCTCGTCTGACGACACACGTAAAAATCGGCACTGTATTTCGTCTGTGCGGCCGCCCTTAACGACAACAAGCGTGCAAAACTTGAAAGATCTGTGAATTGAGAAAATTTCTTCGCGGTTATGATAGCCATGCAAAGTAAGCCAGCGACAACGCTCGACCAACAGACGCCTCAACGCGGTTGAGCCCTTATCACTGTAGATACCGGACGGCACTATCTGTGCCATCACACCACCGTCTTTCAGCAAGAAATAACCAAGTTCCAAAAAAAGTTTGTATGAATTGGAATCGCCTCCGCCTTGATGCCGGAATGGCGGAGGTGCTCCATTCGCGCCATTGCGATCACAAGGAGACCCCGGCATTAATGCCGGGGTTTGACTACCTGGTTTTATCAGTTCGGCCGATTTCTGCAAGAAAGCACTCAAGCCGTCATGATAGGCGGCGTAGTTCCTCCATTCCCCTTCAATCGTATTATCCGAGATCAGCTCGCTTTGCTTCTGGAGGGCTGCCTGTTTGCTGAGTGACATGTATGACGCATCATATCGCGAGAAAAACTCTCGCGAATTGGCCTTCTCGACTTCCCAGGGTGGATTTGTCAAAACCAGATCGAAGCCAGGATTATCTCCAGAAAAGACATCTGCAAATTCAAGATTCCAGTGGAAAAAGTTTATCCCCCGAAAGATCTGTTCCAGGTTTCGAATATTCTCATTCGTCGAAACAAGAGGAGCAAAGAATTGCATGCAAACAAGATCGCGTCGTTGCTTGTCGCTCAGACGTTCGATTTCGATGTTATGAAAACATTCAAAATCAGGAACACGCTCGGATATTTTTGCAATCGCTCTGGATAAAACAGTGTCGTCAGGATTTTGCCATAGCCCGACCAGAGAGTTGCCGCGGCGAAGATTTGGAAATGCCGATGCAGCTGGGGAAAGACGGCAGCGCTTTGCCATTCCAATTTTGACCAATTCCACAGCAGCATCGTCCACATCAAGTCCATACAAACAATTACTTGCCACCGTATTAAGTATCAAGCACTTCAGCTCATCAGAATTCATTGCCTTCAATTTTGCGGTGCCACCACGAAACTCAGTCGACGCTTCAATGCTTTCATTGAGAGCGCTCCAGTCGTTTTCACTGCCGCCATTGAGCTTTTCCTGCACGCAGGCAGTCAACATCTCCAGCGCCACAAACAAAAACGATCCAGCGCCCATCGCCGGATCGACTATCTTAAGTGTGAGAAGCCTTTCCACCGGCAACATGGAAAAAGAGCGGAGCGCAAGTAAGGTCAACTCTCCTGCAAGACTATCGGGTGTATAAAAAACTCCACGCTTGCGTTTCTCGCTTTGCGATGAAACCAGCTTAAAACATCCAGCCCTTCCTGAAAGCCTCTGATCGAGAAGGAATTCATATGCATCGACCAAATCTGCGAAATCGAATGATTGCTCAGCACGTTCGGCAATGATTCTGATCGCAAGTTTTCTAATTGACTCGAAGATCTTTGCAGCAGAATGATGTCCACAACTCTTTTCAAATTGCGAGGAATTTTCATTTATAAAATCAACAAAAGTGTTGCAAAGTCGAAGTGCATTCGCAGCAAAAGAGCCTTTGATCTCAAATTGTTGTCCAACCTCGGCAGAAAAATTCTCCAGAAATGACTGAAGTGTCTTTCGCGGGTTTTGCAACTTAGAACTTGCTCTTTTCAAAGAGGCTCTCCATATTTCCCACTAGTTTACACTTACCTTTGATATTCTTTGAATGAAAGCATCGTGGCTAGCCAATATTTGCAGTACCGATGCAGTGCATATACAAATCCGGCACAAATACAGAACACGGTTCACCGCCGTAGCCAACAGATACCCGAGGTTCGTCCTTGTCCGATACACATGCATCTGAAAGCGAACCTCTGCTTCAAGGGCTGGGCGTAAAACTGGTTGCTGCGTCAGCTGCCTGCGTTGGCTTGCTGGACATCTGGCTGGGCATCAATGGCGATATCTCGGACAGCCCTCTATCGTCCGTCCTGCCCCTCGAGAGCCACCTTACCAAAAGCCTGATTATCTGCTTTGGACTGATTCTCACTTATCTGGCTGTGAATTTAAGAGAGCGCAAGAAAACCGCATGGATATTGGCGCTCTCAATCACACTTCTCTCTCTGGCAACACACCTTATCCACAGGGATCTGGGCGCCGGCGTGTGGGCGCTGGGCGGACTGGCCATTCTGCTGGTTGCACTGAGGTCTGACTTTTCGGTTAAGAGTGAGAGTCAATCGATAAAAAAGGGCATCTGTGTTTCGGTTGGCACCATTCTTCTGACGATCTTTTACGGCGCCCTTGGATTCTTCGTCATGGACAGGCAAGACTTCGGCATTGATTTCTCAATCACCGATTCGATAAGGCGAACTCTCGACGAGTTTTTCCTTTTGGGCAATGCGGATTTAGTGCCGGCTACTCATCACGCAAAATGGTTTCTCAAATCTCTCAACATCGCTGGCGCCACTACAATTTTTCTCATTGTCACAAGTCTGTTCAGACCTCTCAAATATCATTTTGATACGCAAGAGAAAGAGAGAAAACAGGCGTTGGCTATAGCGGAGAAAAACGGCAGATCGTCCATGGATTTCTACAAGACGATGCCTGACAAATCTCTGTTCTTTTCTCAGTCGGGAAATTGCTTCATTTCATACGGAATCGCCAATGATGTTGTTGTGGTGCTCGCTGACCCGGTCGGTCCCGAGAATGAACTGAAGACTGCCCTTCAAGAATTCGTTGACTGGGTCACAGACAGCGGCTGGCTGCTTTGTTTTTTACAGGCAGAACCGGAATGCTTGGAACTCTACAAATCGCTCGGATTTGAGGAAGTGAAAATCGGCGAAGAAGCACGTGTCGATATCGATAAGTTCACAACAGAAACGATCAAGAAAAAAGACTTCAAAGGAAAAGAGAACAAATTCAAAGGCTTCAGCCTGGTTCGTCATGAGCCTCCGCATGCCGCAGAGTTGATGGACACCGTGGAGTCGATTTCCAACGAGTGGCTGGCATTGCCTGGACGAGGAGAGCACAGTTTTACTCTCGGTCAGTTCGAGCGATCGTACATTCAAACGACGCCGCT
>JADZFV010000388.1 GCA_020854255.1 Candidatus Melainabacteria bacterium
CGCGAGCTTTCAAGGAATTGCTTGTGGTGATGGTTGGGAGCCGATAGTAAGATGGTTGTCCGCCGCTATCGAGAGATTGATCGAACAAGAACCAGCCGGTGAGCAAGAGATCTATCGCTGTATAGAAATACGGGAGCGTTTTGGAGGATTAGAGTTTTACATGAACGATGCAACAGAGGAAATGTCGAAATTGATAAAGATTGCTATTTCAGAGAGTTTCAAAGTTTGTGAATTCTGTGGAAACCCCGGATCTCTGAGACAAGATGGCAGGCGCGGAGCCAAAACACTCTGTCAAGCGTGCCGTGGAAAAATTTTGGTGTTGCCGCTTTCGGCGTCCGCGCTTTCCCCCCGCATTTGATCGCAGGGGCGATGCCACGCGTCGCCCGCTGTTTTATTTGCGAATCTTTTTTGGCAGAGTGAGAACGTACTGAGTGAATTAAAACCATGATATATTTGGTTCGCTTCGGTTCCGTTCCGTGTAACTACTGCCTGGTAAGCATTTGTAAAACGGGGCGATGCCATGCGTAGCCCCTGCAGGTAAAACGATTGGATTTTTTGCAACAAGTTGCTCACCGTCCATATCCCATGTCGACAGCACCGTATGTGATGTCACAGGTGTGGCGCAACTTGCTATTTGCACATTGGCGTGTTCCAGCTGATGTTCTGCAAAAACTTATAGCTGCACCACTGGCAGTCGATACCTTCGATGATTCTGCCTGGCTGGGCGTTGTGCCCTTTCGCATGTGTGAGATCAGAGGACGGTTGATGCCGTTTCACATCGACTTTTTGGAATTGAATGTGCGCACTTATGTCAAGTATGGTGAGAGGCGCGGCGTTTATTTCTTCAGTCTCGATGCCGATCATGCGCCTTCGGTGTGGGGTGCTCGCACGTTTTACGGGCTGCCGTATTTTAGAGCGAAGATGAGCTATCAAAACAGCAATGGCGTCATTCAGTATTCTTCAAAACGTCTGGGGGTGGGACAATCCGCTGACTTCTGCGCGGACTATGAAGCAACCGGCGTCCCTGAAATTGCAGAGCCAGGCTCGCTTCAACACTTTCTGACTGAAAGGTACTGCCTGATGATTTCGCAGCGCGGAATTGTCCATCGCACTGACATACACCATGCGCCCTGGCAACTGGCACCGGCCCGCGCGAACATCTCCGTGAATTCGATGACTGTTCCCCTCAGTTTGACTTTGACCACACCGCCCGACTCGCTCCTCTATGCGGAAGAAATGAAAATGGTCAATTGGTTACCTTCTCGGGAAAGCTATTAGCCAAAATCAAAATTATTTCCACGTGGTACATATATACAGACCGGTAGGTAGTCTTGGCTGTTAGAACCTTCTGGCTGTTTAGAAATCCCCGGAGATAGAACCATAACGTCTGAATCCAAACTGCCGGTTGCCGGAACGTCGCAAACTGCTGCCAGAGATCATTGGCTGGACTCTGCAGGAGTGGACGCCTGCACGATTGAGTACACACACCAGACTGAAGAAGGCGTTTTCTCAATTTTCATGAGATTTCTCGACAATCTGGCGGACAAGAGTTTTGACGTGACTACCGCAGGCATTTGTTGCTTTTGCTTCCTTGGATTTTTTGTGGTTTTTCCAATCCAAACGCTTTGTTGGACTGCCGGTTTTATGGCACTGTTCGGACTGTTGTTGCTCAGCTCGGGGCTCTTCAGCAACTATCCGATTATAACTTCGCAAGACGGTATTACATGGTCACCGCTGCACGCACTCAGCTTGAGATTCCGGTTTACGAGACCATGGATTGATATCAGCGCGGTTGAATTTACTCGCGATCGATTTGTTTCCAACACACCAGACTGCATCTGCATTGTGTACAAGGACGGTTGCGATGTGCAGTTGAGACTGGCCGGCTTCACGAAGAAGAATTTGGAGCTGCTCTTGTTGCTGATTCGCAATCATTGTCCACAAGCAAAATGGTTGCCCAGTGACGAAAATGTCAGGTTGATTTCCCCTTCCACGGCCCCAATCAACCCATTGTCCTTTACCGGATTGTGGCTTGACGAAATCGGATCGCGGCTTGGCAGTACGGCTTTCGTACCGCTCGATCCGGGCAGCATGCTGCAGGATGGGCGTATCAAAGTCATCGGTCAAATCGCTCTGGGCGGATTGTCGGCCATTTATCTGGCGCAGACGGACGAAAAGAGGACGTGCGTTTTGAAAGAGTCGGTCGTGCCATTTTCATCAGAGGATGAAGCACGAAAGACCGCACTGGAATTGTTCAAGCGCGAAGCGCAATTGCTTGCCCGGATCGATCATCCGCGCATCGCCAGGATTTATGACTTCTTCATCGAGGACGATCATCACTATCTGCTCATGGAGTATCTCGAGGGGCGAAACCTTCGCCAGTTTGTTCAGGAGCATGGTCCGCAAAAGGAAAACATGGCAATTGTCTGGGCGAAGCAGATTGCCGACATACTTGCCTATCTCCATGCCATGGAGCCGCCAATTATCCACCGCGATCTGACGCCGGACAACTTGATTGTCGAGGAAGACGGATCCATAAGTTTGATAGATTTTGGTGCAGCTAACCAATTTTTGAGCACCGCTACCGGTACGATTATCGGCAAGACCTCATACATGTCGTTGGAACAGTTTCGCGGCAAATCCAGTCCGCCCTGCGACATATTTTCTTTTGGCTGCACATTGCAGTTTCTCCTCCTGGGCATTGATCCGGAGCCGTTTTCCTATTCCTCGACAGCAACTGGACGCAATGACTGGAAAACTCTGCAAGAGTTGATTCGTGAATGCAAACATGAAGATCTCAACGCTCGGCCTACCGCTCAGGCGATTGCCGATAGGCTTGGACTATTGATGCGCGAACGCGGAGAGGGTAAGCAATGAGCGCACCTCGGTCTGATGGCAAGAAAGAAACCGGACTGCGCTGCATCGTGGTTGAAACCGTTGCCAATCGCCAGCCCAAGAGCTATAAGGGCTTGTATTGGAAATTGGGGGGTGGTTTCTGCATAGCATTTGCATTCATGTTTTGCACTCATCAGTCCGCATTGTTCACGCTGTGGGTACTGCTTTCTGCATTTGTTGCGAGCAACTGGTGGCTGTTTGTTATTGCCGCGATGCTATTTTTGGTCGGACTTTCAATGGACGAGAAAAACAGAAGTACACGCGGACTTTTACGCATCACCAAAGTAGATACGAAGGGAATCGTCATGGGGCGTCCCGGTATGGGACGCAGCGATACTACGTTTTTCATTCCATGGAATATGCTCACCTGTGTCGAGACGGGTATTGATGAAGCGGGTAAAGAACCGCATGAATACATAATCTTGCGCATGGGCGCTTACCTTGCCTATAAACTGCGGCGCGATATTGGATTTAACTGGATTGACGAGCAGACTGTGATGACTAAGGCGCGGCAATATGCGCCCAACGCAAAATATTTGATCGAGCGCAGCGCATTAGACGTCAGACGACCGGATTCACGCTACACGAACATCTGGCTTCAATATCTTTCACCGGCAGGAAAGCGCGAAAGAAGAGGTCATCTTCAGGCGGGAAACACACTGAATGGCGGCAGATTTGAAATCTTGAAAGTATTGGGAGCCGGAGGCCAGGGCACTGCATATTTGGCGAAAACGTTGGACGGGCCGAGCGTGGGCGCGATCACTGATGGACTGGAAAGCGGCAAGGAAGTGGCGATTAAGGAATACATTTTGCCGGTGCATGCAAACGACGGCTTGTCCGCGCGTCTCAAAGACACGCTCGACAATGAGGCGAAGATTTTGTCGGCGATCGATCATCCCAATATCGTCACGCTGCACGATTGCTTCGTTGAGGATCATCGCGGTTATATGGTGCTCGAGTATATCGACGGGCCATCGCTGCGCGCGCACATCAAATCCACAGGACCGGCAAGCGATCTTCTCGTTGTCTGGTGGGCTCTTGAGATTTGCTCTATCCTTCGCTATCTGCAGAATTTGAAGCCGCCGATTGTGCACCGCGATTTGACTCCGGACAATCTTATCTGGCAAGGCGACCGGCATATCAAACTTTTTGATTTCACAGTCGCGCACCAATTCGAGGCGACGCGGCTGGCTACCGTGGTCGGCAAGCAATCATATATGGCGCCGGAGCAGGTGAAAGGCTATCCGTGCCCGGCAAGTGATATTTATTCGCTGGGCGCCACGATGTATTTTCTCTTGACCGGCGAAGATCCAGAGCCTCTTTCCATATCGAGTCCACGTTCTGTGCGTCCGGAAATAAGTGAACAGCTCGATCAGATCGTTCAACGATGTACTGCTTTTGATTTGAAAAAGCGCTATTCAGATCCAAAAGAGATAGAGAAAGAGCTTTCAACAATAGGGACGGGATAAGACAGGCATTTAATCTTCTTCGCGAACCTTATCGTAGTTTCCCCACTTACAAGGCGCGCGCAAGACATTAAGATGCTCACTGTCCCCCTTAGCGCAACCAGGTAATCCAATATGGGAAACGACGTTCCCCGCGAGATGTCCACGCTCGCTCAGAATGAAGTCACTTTCGCGGTGCTTCGCGACTCCGCCATCGACGGCATGCTCGCAGATGGGAAATCCACTTCCTATAGAAGCACCATAACTCATAGAGCTGATGGAGGGCTTAATGTTCAAACATCCGGTGCCATCGATCCTATGTTGAAGAACTTCAGCATTACCGGAGCCGTTGACGCTGAAAGTGTAGCCTTCAACCCGATGGAGTCCGGCATGCGTCTGCCGAGCTTCGGGACTCATCTGGTCGGCAATTACGGCATTCGAAACGGGCAGGGACAGTTGCTTGAGCAGAGCAAATTCGAGTTTTTCTCCTCTGAAAGGAATTATCAATTCGATCGCGCTGACCTCGCGACTATTGCCATAACACGCACCGATGCAAACGGCAACAATATTCAAAGGCTCAATCCTGCTTTGTCAGAAGAGAAATTTGAGGGCGGCAGGTTCGTCTATGACTCTAACGGGCAGCCGGTACGTGTTGCACGTTTGAGCGAGGGCGCTGCCAATTGCGGCAGGGAGAACATCGCCAATCCAGGCAATCGCCGCCGTGAATGCAACTGGCTGGTGGATGACGCTTCGTTGAAGCAGACGTATTCATACAACCAGACCCTGGATGGCACCAGCCGTCGCAGCGTAGTGCGCGTGGGCGAGACACCCAGAGCAATTGTTCAACAGAGACCGGAATATGATGCCGCAGGCAACCTGATTGCGATCAACACCAGCATCAGACCAATTGAACAGATCAAAAGATAACGCAAGCTCAGACAAATTTTGTGTATACGAGTCAATAGGCGAAACGCGACCACTCGTTCCGCCACTGACTTGGAAAGATAACTTTTAGTAACGTTGTCAGCTCTCAGATTTTGAACCGGTTGTCGCTGCCAACGTTGTAATAATATCCAGCCAATGTTGCCGAAAGGTTGCCAAACTAATTATCCGGAAAAACTATCGAAAAGGTGGCTCCTCTGCCCGGGGTGGAAGAGACGCTAATCGAACCCCTGTGGGCTTCTATGAGCATTTTGCAGATGTGCAAGCCCAGACCGGCGCCGGCAATCGGGGCGGTCGTCGAGCCGGATTGTTGTTCTGAGTCGGAAACGCCGGAGTTGGCGTTCGATTTTGAAGCCTGTTCGAACTTCTGGAAGATTTTTGCCTGGTCGTCCTCTGAAATGCCAGGTCCCTCATCAGTGACGCTAATCTTGACCGCTTTTTCGACGCGGGCGGCGCTGAGCGTCACCTGGCTATTGTTTGGCGAGAACTTAATGGCATTGCTGACCAGATTTACCAGTATTTGCAGAACCCTCTCGCGGTCTCCAAGCGCTTGGATGTCCGTCGGCTCGGCAACCAATTTGATTGATTTGAGATCCGCCAGCAACTGCAACGCAGTAATCGTGGAGGAAAGCACTTCTTTGACGGAAAACTCGGACACATTCAATTGCAATGCATTTTTATCGAGCATCTCGATATTTGTCAGGTCATCAACGAGCACGCCAAGACGGCTCAGCTCGGCAACTACATTGCCGATATTGGAGGATGCTCTTGGCGGCAAGGGCTCGCCTTCCGAATCGAGAACTCTGGCGATGCCGGCGCTTGCCTCCAATATCGGCTGCTTCAACTCCTCACGAAGCAAGGAGAGCAGTTCCAGTCGCTGATTTTCGAGGTGGCGCAATTCCAACGCGGAGTCGTAGATGTATTTATCCAGCAAAGCCATCTCGTCGAGCCCCTTTGTAGGCGTCTGCAATGGTTCTGCACTGTTCAATAGTTTTGCATTACCGATGGCGTTGTACAGATGTTGGGTGAGTATGCGGCTTAGCAGTCTGTGAGCGACTATTGTGCTGCCTGTAACTAAAACTATGCCGATCAGCAAGATCAATATCGCTTTCTTGCGATCCCGCAATTCTGATGACCTGTCATCCAAAAGAAGCTTTTGCCTTTCGAGGACCAGTCGAGCTCTATACGCAAACATTTCGGTCGGCAAACCATTTTCAACTGAAGGCAGGTTGGTGAATTTGTCTCTCAATTCAGAAGATGGAGATTTGAGAAAATCTTGCTCGGCCGCGGTAATGTACACGAGTTGTTGCTCCAATCTCTTTGCCATATCGCGCTCTTCCTTATCAGAGCCCTGTCTGAATATCTCCTCAAGCTTGTCGAGACTGCTCTTGCTCTTTTCAGCATAAGTCACTCTTTTTTCGGCGAATTCTGCGCCTTTCGTCATATTGAACATGAGGGTGCAAATGCCGGAATACATGTGTGACGCATGGATGGCATTCAGGCATTGAAGAACCTGGTATGAGCGGTATTCTTTCTGGATTTCGTTTTGCGATTCATCAATCATCTGGCTGAGCATCCACAGCATGCTGCAGCAAATAATCGCTGGAACGATCACCAGCGCAAGCCCAGCCTCTGCAATGCGAGAACGCCTGACGTCCGTAGAGTTTAATTCCGGCTGGTCTTTTGTTACTTTTACGGTTGGCGCAGACATCGGGAAGATCAGGGTGGTCTGCTCGATATCGGCACCAACTGCGATACCGCAAGATTCTGACAATGAATTTGCCAGCGTGCAGCGTATGTTTTCGTGATAGCCTTTTTTTGCATCAATTGCTGGTGAGATTGTCACAGCAATCTGACCGTGCCGGTCTGGTGAGAATGTTATAGAACTTTTGCCCTGGACCGACAGGGTGATGATGGCGTGAGCTGCGGCTTCCAGGTCGCCGTGAAATTCGAGGTCAAGATCGTCATTCGAGAAATCGATTGTGTTATTGCTCAATTGAGGTTTTGCCTGCAGCATTTCAACCAGCTCTGCCAGACTGTACTGGTCGAAATGCAAGTTGAACTTCTCTGCCTTCACTCTTTCGAGATCCAGCACATCGTTGACCAGAGCCGCTAGTGCTCTGCATTTTTCTACGGGCTGCGCGAGTATTTCTTTTGCTTTCGGTCCGATGTCTCCATATGCGCCATCGCGCGCCAATGTGAGGATTCCTCCCATGGAGGTAAGAGGCGCTCGCAAGTCGTGACTGACTGCTTGAATTAGATCCTCTTTGAAGCTGCGCAGGCTGAGAAGTTTTTCCGCCGATGCAGCGATGGCTTGATCGAGTTCGCTCAATTCATCTTCGCCTGGCAGAGTAGCAAGAGGTTTATTGCCTGCTTTCACCTGATTCACGTGGGAATAAATCTTAGAGAGTCTGAAGATCAAAACCCGCGATCCCCAGAATGCTATCAGTCCTGTAAACGCTACGCAGCTGGCAAAGAGTAAGGAAATCAATTTGCGCATTCGATCGGCGCTGGCGGAAAATGACTCAGGCGTTACCGGTTCAGACCGAATTGCGGCAAAACAATTGCCCATTGGATTTAACCACTGGTTAACAGCAATGTTGATCTTGGCCATCAGGATCGGATTCAAATCCCTGCCGAAATAGCTCAGAGCGT
This sequence comes from Candidatus Melainabacteria bacterium, assembly GCA_020854255.1. GTDB lineage: Bacteria > Cyanobacteriota > Vampirovibrionia > Obscuribacterales > Obscuribacteraceae > QKMZ01. The sequence goes on from JADZFV010000388.1 coordinate 7,938, forward strand.
CGTTTCCCATCAATATGTAGATGCCGTGATTGCACTCATCAATTCGCCGCAGCAAAAGCGTGGTATCACGCTCATATTCAGGGTGATTACGTGTGAGAACGGTTAGCTCTTGTTTCTTTTTTATTACCTGATCTCGCGCCAACTCTGTGCGATCGGCAAGCACAGGATTTTTTGTCATGCTGTAGAAAAACGATGTGTATGCGAATTCTACGTGCACGCGTTGAAGGTCGTCGAGTACCGCCAGGATGCGCCGTCTGTATACCAGATCTGCAAGGTTGTTGTTTGCCTTGCTGACTTCGGTATAGAGAAACGTGCTGATGCCGATTTGAAAAATCAAGGGTGCGATAATCAGAAGCAAGAGTTGGTGCCGAATCTTTAGTTTTGGCAGTTTCAGATTCACGCGTCTAACTCTTGGAGTTGATTCGATAGCCCAGGCCCTTCGAAGTTTCTATGAAAGATGATTGACCTTCGACATCCATTTTGCGGCGCAGTTTCGCTATGCAGCTGCGCAGAGCTACTTCCGTTGCTTCCGAGTCGGTGTCCCAGACCCGTGTCATCAGGGCTTCTGCCGTAAAAAAAGTGTCAGGATGCCGCATCAGAAATTCGAGCAAAGCAAGCTCTCTCGGCTGCAAGCGGATGAGCGCGTCGTTGCGTTTTACCACGCCCGAATTTGTGTCCAATTCCATGGCGCCTACCTTCAAGATATCTTTGCTGATTTGCTGCGGGCGCTTTAGAAGTGCTTTCACGCGAACGAGCAACTCGCGAACATCAAAAGGCTTGGTTAGATAATCATCTGCTCCCACGGCAAATCCTTTCTCTTTATCGTCCATGGAAGCGCGCGCGGTGAGGAAGAGAACCGGCGCTTGTTCGCCCTGGTTGCGGAAGTGGCTGCATAGCTCGATTCCCGTGGCGTGCGGCATTTCCCAGTCCAAAACCAGAAGCTCATAACTGCCGGCGTCGATAAACGCCATTCCGCTGCGCCCATCCTGACAGTCATCCACGACGTGACGCTCCGTCTCCAGCGCGTCGCGCACCAGCTGACGGATCACCGGATCATCTTCGACTATAAGTATCTTGGCCATAGAATCTCGTAAGCACACACCACCTTTTAAATAGATCATTTTACACATAAGGTCGGAAGAAGGCCTATGGGGCGTGGAACGGTATCTCCAGATTCTGCTTTGGCGTTGCCTTTGGGAAGAACTTCTTCAAACCTGGTTTTTGTGTTAGATTCATCCGCTCGAAGCACTTGAGTGCCGCTTCCGGCGTAACGCTGGTTTCGTCGATGCAGATTGATTGCAGGTTTTTCAGCGGCGCGATATGTTCCAAACCCTTGTCGGTGATCTGTGTGTTGAAGCCGATGTTCAGGGCACGTAGATTTGGCATTGTCCGCAGCCACTTCAGGTCTTCGTCCTTCAACTTCGATTCGGTCAGATGCATCTCCCGGATCTGTGTTGAGCCGGCCAGACTGCGGAGTACTTCTCCACCATGTTTAAGGAAGCATGCTCTCAAGTAAACAATGCTCTTCAAGCAACGCATTCCTTTTAAGTCCCTGCCGTTGACATTGGTGCCATCTATATTTAATTCTTTCAGGGGCAAATTTCTTACGTGGCTCAGACCCTCATCTGAGATGTTACAGTTTTTCAAACCGAGACCACTAAGACCTGTGAGATGGTTACAGTAGATCAACTCGTCATCACTTATAGGCATTCTTGGGGTAATCGTGTGCTGATTCTCATCCGTAATGCCGGTTTCTTTGAAGTCCAAAGTATCCAAATCGGTGGGTCCGAAATTGCGAAGAAATTGTGGGTGTGAAAGAAAAGTGCCATTAGGTACAAAAATCAGTTTCACATTTACCGGGACGCTTACCTCTGCCCGCGCATCCAACTTGATGTTTTCGTGTGGGCCATAAGCCAGCCTTCCGATTGAATAGTCTTTTGGAAACGAGAAGATCTTAAATCCACCATCATTGGAGATTTTGCACCATCGGCTCCTGGGTAAATCGGATGCCTGTTCGATCGCAGAGGGCGCCTCGCGCTGTACCTGGAAGTACATCAACGTGAGCATGCCTACTAATCCAAAAAACAGCGCGGCAATAGTGCATGCAAGATACTTGTTGTGCCGTTTTAACTGTGATTCTGCTTGCTTTTGCTGTTGTGCGGGTGCATTTACCAGTTTGTCCAGCAGCCGTCCTCCGGACAAACCCTTTTGGATGCCGATGAGAATTTGCGCTACGTCCAGCAAGCTCTGAATTCTTCTGTCCGGCTCTTTCTCCAGCATGCTTGCGACAAGCTCTTCAATTTCTTTAGGAAACTCTCTACCCATCGAAGCTTCTTTCAAAGTGAGCGGTTTTTCTGATTGGTGCATCATGATCGTGGCAATGGATGTTTCCCCAGAAAAGGGTGGGGCGCCCGTGAGAACCTCGAACATGACGCAACCCATCGAATATATGTCAGAGCGGTGATCGACGGGTTTGCCGTAACACTGCTCGGGGCTCATGTAGAAAGGACTTCCGAAAATTTCGCCGGTGCGCGTCAATGAATCAGTCTCGTTCGGTCCGCGATGCAAGAGTTTTGCAATGCCAAAGTCGAGCACTTTTACATGCTCGTTTTCAGAGTCGAGTCCAGGTGTCGTGAGCATAATGTTGCTCGGCTTGATATCGCGGTGCACGATATTCTTGCTGTGTGCATAGCCGAGCGCAAAACACAGTTCTACAAAGATTTTGATTGCAACATCAAGCGGCATCACACCCGAGGATTTAAGAACTGATGAGAGCGTTCTTCCCTGTACGAAATCCATGACGAGAAAGGGTTTGACATTGTCGATAAATCCAAAATCCTGGACCTTCACGAGACCAGGATGGTCGAGTTTCGCCAGCAATTTTGCCTCTGCCTGAAAACGTCTGATCGACGACTCGGAGAATTCGCTGCCGGTCAGTGTCTTCAATGCCATCTGCCGGTTGAGAAGCACTTGCTCGACTTTGTAGACTACGCCCATGCCGCCTTCGCCCAATCCTTCGACGAGACGATATTTCCCTTCGATCAGGCTGCCGATGGAAGGGAAAGAGCCGGAATCCGCGCCAGGCAAATCTTCCGCGCTGAGTGTTATCTCATTGCGCCATGAATCCACCCCCTCTTTCTTCGGTTCGTCTTTCGGCGTCATAGGGTCACGAGTCGGAGTTTTGTCTTTCAAGACCTGAGACTTTCGAACAGTCCCTTTATACCCGCCAGGCGGCTTTTTTTCGCGACAGTCGACCTGCAGGCGATTGTCCGGGCAGAGAAGGTATTGATTAGTCAAAATCATGCCACTTCCGCCGAAAAATGCAACAATCTTGGCGGTTGGATTCGTTGTCGTGATAAAAAGGGACCCCATGAGAATGATTGCTCTGAGTGCTTTTATGCCCGTGCTGTTTTTGTGCCAGTTTTCTTGCTCGCAAATGTGTTTGCCTTCCATCGCAAAAGGGAGTCAGAGTGTGGAAATTCCTGGCACCACAGAAGGTGTCAAGATAAAAATGCAGCCGCAGTTTCAAGAAGTCAACGACAAGTTTAGACGAATCTATGCCGAGACCAGAACCCGCACCATCAAGAAATCTCAGCCAATCATTGTCGCCATCGATGAAAAACTTGTCTTGCATGACGGTCCGCGACACGAATCAACGCAGGTAATAACAGACAAGTTCACTTTGCTGAAGTCAATCGACCATATCGTTTTGGCAACATTTGTGATTCTGGAATTGGACACAGACCAGATGCTAGGCGACGTAAAGCTGCAACAGTTGCACGATTTCGAGTCTGCTGCTGGGAAGGCATTGGCTTCACTGGATAAGTGCGGTCTCAAAGGCGAGGTCTTGGAGCGTCAGAAGCAGTTGATCGACATGGCACTTACGCTTTTGCATACCACCATCAAGGAGAAAAGGATTTCGTCCGATGTGCTCAATGATTACTGCAGAAATTCGCGAAAAATGGTAATGCAGAATGTCGACGAAGCGATTGCCGATCAGTTGCTGGCAGTCAATACGCAAGTTAAGCAATGGCGTAAAGAACTCGGTCCGGAAAAATGGGATGCGCTGAACGTTGTCATTGTGAGCGGACACATGCCTCGCGAGCGAAACTCCAATATGCAGTATTTTGCAAAGCTGTTTAAGCAAAAGCGCGAAGGGTTGCGTCTCTTTTATTGCGAAGGACTTTCTGAGGAGTCCGATGCTCTAAATCTTGTCGGTACTCATATTCTCGACAGGAAAATAGCAGTCGCTTTTTTCAAAGACGAATGGCGAATGCATAGAGATTTGCTCGGAGACGGTGCGGCAAAATACTTGAGCGAACATCCTCCATTGAAGTGATGTCGCGCGCAAGATCTCAGTGTAGAACTTCAAAATCCAAGTTAATTGTTCGAAACGGGTTAGCGACCCCTGCGCCTGCCGCCGCCGGATCTTCCTTCACCGCCGCCAAAGCGCCCGCCGCCTTCCGCTGCACCACCGCCGCCAAAGCGTCCGCCGCCTTCAGCTGCGCCACCGCCGCCAAAGCGCCCGCCGCCTTCCGCTGCACCACCGCCGCCAAAGCGTCCGCCTTCCCCACCGCCGAAGCGTCCGCCGCCTTGAGCTCCGCCTTGATTAAGTGCCTTTCCGGCCTGACCGTCGGAATCACCGCGCTTGAATCTGCCGCCGAGGCGTCCACTGCCTTCTTGACCTGTCCCGGCTCCGGTAATGCCGCCGCCTTGCGCGTCGTCGCCGCCTCTGCGATTGCGTAATCCGCGAGCGGCTGCTGCGTTTTGACCGTTGCTGGCATTGCCTTGTTGCAGGTTTGCGGCGCGTTGGCTATTGGCTTGGTTAGCCCATTGGTTTTTGTTTTGCCAGTCGCCTTGCTGATTCCACTGGTTCATAACCGCCGCGTTTTTCTCGCTGTTATTAACATAAACCTGGTTGCCACCAGTGTTTACGTAATAGGGCTGGTTGTTTGTGGCGTTGCGGTACATCGGCACGCCGTATGGCACGCCGTGGTAGTACTGATTGTTGTTGTACATGGAATTGGATATTGCAGCGCCGGCCATCGCTCCGCCTGCTGCCGCCAATCCCGTTCCGAGCGCACCCATGCCGCCGCCGCTGGAACTACCAGAACTGTTGTAATTGTTGACCTGCTGCGGTTGCTGCTGTTGTTGCTGTTGAGGCGCTTGTTGGGAGGCGTAAAGACGATTGAGATAGGTCTGCAACTGTGCGGCTGTTATTTCGACCGGACTGTTATTGCGGTCTGTGTACCAGTAGTTGTTTGCCTGGTCTTTGTAAATAGCCACCTGCTGAGTGCCTGGAGGCAGTCCGGCGCCCGGAAGAGGGATCTTTGGACCGGCTTTTGTGACGACGTACTGTTGCCCTGAATTGTCCGTAACCACCTGGTAGAGGGTCATGCTGGTTTGCCCTGCCGGCTGCGCGTCCTGCGCCTGGACATCAATGGCAAATGCCAGCGAAAGAGAGGCTGCAAGGCTGATTGCCAGGAGAGTAGATTTGGTTATTCTTTGCATGTTCTTTCTCTTTTTGAAGGTGCAGTCTGGTTTTGCCAGTCGGCAATGGGTGGCAAGGCGCGAACAAGATCGCAGCCTAAAACGCTCAGTCGCGTCATTATATCGCATATATATCTTCTGTCTCTTCTTATGCTTTTGATCCGGCTACAGTGCGCCTGTGACTCTTTGCTTAATAATGTCGACCAGATTGTGAAGCGAGACGTCCTTGTTTTCGCCTGTTGCACGCTCAACAAGTTCGACAATTCCATCTTTCAACTTCTTGCCGATGTTGACGCGCAGGGGAATACCAATCAAATCATTGTCGGCAAATTTGAAACCCGGACGCTCCTTTCTGTCATCGAGCAGCACATCTAGTCCCTGTGCGCGCAGTTCTGAATAGAGCTTTTCTCCTGCCGCAAGTGACTCTTGCTCGGCGCTGTTGATGACATTGACGATGACGTCGTAAGGCGCCAGTGATTGCGGCCAGATGATGCCTTTCTTGTCATGGCTCCGTTCTACTGCCGCTGCCATCAAGCGCTCCACACCAATGCCGTAGCTGCCCATTACGATCGGCGTTTTTTCGCCTGAGGCAAGAAGCACGTGGGCATCCATTATGGTTGAATAACGCGTGCCGAGTTTGAAAATGTGCCCGATCTCAAGTGATTTTTCTACGCTTAGCGCGCCACCGCATTTGATGCAGCTGTCTCCGCTCTTGACGCTACGGAAGTCGCTCCAGGCGCTGGCTTCGATGTCGCGTTCGATGCTGACTCCCTTGTAGTGAAAGTCGTCGTGATTGGCGCCAGTGACCATGTTGCTGCGACCTTTCAAGGCATTATCCAAGATCAATCTTTTGATCGTGCTGCCGGCCAATGTTTTTACGCCGACACCGCCAAGCGAGCCTGCATGCGCTCCCATCGCCGAAAATATTTCCTGGTCTTCTGCGGGGCGCACGTTCTCCGCGCCGAGGAAATCCATGAGCTTGGTTGTGTTGAGCTCATGATCGCCTTGAAGGAGGACAAGAACCAATTGATCGTCGGCAACATAGACCAGGGTCTTTATCTGGTTTTTTGCAGATGCGAAATCCGCAAAACTCGCCAGTTGTTCCACCGTTCTTAATCCCGGCGTCGGAAATTTTTCCAGCTCTGCTTGCGCATTGCCTTCGATCTCCTCAATTGCCGCCACCGCCTTCTCGAGGTTCGCAGCATATCCGCAACCTTTGCAGAGAACTACGAGATCTTCCCCGGCATCCGTGAGCACCATGAATTCTGTCGAGGCGCTGCCGCCCATTGCTCCTGAGCTGGCTTCGACCGCGACAAAGTGCAAACCGGCGCGTTCGAAAATGCGCTCGTATGCGGCCTTGTGCTGGTCAAAATTTTTGTCAAGCCCGGCGGCATCAACGTCAAATGAATAAGAGTCTTTCATCGTGAATTCTCTTACTCTGAGCAAGCCGGATTTCGGACGAAGCTCATCGCGGAATTTGGTTTGAAACTGATACCAGATTTGCGGAAGTTGCCTGTAAGAAGACAGTGCGCTTCGGGCAATAGAAGTGAAGATCTCTTCGTGCGTAACGCCCAGCACAAGCTCAGCCCCTTTGCGATCCCTGAGCCGGAACATGATATCGCCCATAGTGCCGAGCCTTCCCGACTCTTCCCATGGTTCGATCGGATGTAAGGCCGGCAAAACAAATTCTTGCCCGCCAATTGCATTCATCTCTTCCCTTATCATGTTTATGACCTTGAGCCTAACTCTTTGAGCAAGCGGCAAAAGGCTGTAGATACCGGAGCCGAGCGGGCGTATGTAGCCTGCCCGCATCAAGAGTTTGTGACTGGCTGTCTCCGCGGCAGACGGATCTTCTTTCAGTGTCGGAATGAAAAGCTGAGACCATCGCATAATGTAAAACCTCTGCGCGAAAGAATCGTGTTGAAAGAATGCCTTTGCAAAAGCGACCCCTTAGCTCACGAGGTCGTGTCTTGCCGCATCGAAACGCAAAGACTAACCCGTGGTGCGAGGCCGCCGGGCAGGGGGTGGTCCGAATGTGGCGTGCATGTTCATGCCTCCAGTGTTGACGAAGGAAAAACTTCTGTCAATAGTTTTCCACCGGTCGATAAAGTTAGTTGTTACAAAACGGACCGGGAATATCTTTCTACTCGCATCGGCGATCGATCCTGGCAAAAGGAAAGCCCCACAGTGACTGCGGGGCTTCCTTCTAAACCAGGTGCTTCGACCGCATAGATGCGATTGGGGCAACCTGAAACCTAATGCTGAATTGTTAAGCTAAGAGCCCTGGGGCTGGTTTGTTTTGGCGGCATTGCTTTCATACCTGTCATCTCCAGCTGTTATTGGTGGAGCTGGTTTTGACGTTGGAGCGCAGCTCAGGCGGCAGCTCTTGCGGTATCGCAGCGGCTGAGAGAGCCGGCGACGATCCAA
>JADZFV010000389.1 GCA_020854255.1 Candidatus Melainabacteria bacterium
CACGCATCTATAGAGGAATCGGCAACGGTTCTCTTACAGGGCGGGAAGCTTCGCGTTTGGGCCGGCAGCAAGCCGCATTGAACAGACAGGAGCGCTACTATCGCTCAACCGGCAACGGACTGAGCACTCGCGAGCGCGCCAAACTTCAGCACGAACAGAATCAACTCAGCCAAAACATCTATCATCAGAAGCACGATGGGCAGGACAGAAATCCCGGACCGGGCAATGGCTGGGGCAATCCTCCCGGCCACGGTATCGGCAATCCGCCCGGAACCAGTTGGGGTAACCCACCCGGCCATGGTCCCGGCAATCCGCCCGGCACAAGCTGGGGTAATCCTCCCGGCCACGGCATCGGTAATCCGCCCGGCACAAGCTGGGGCAATCCTCCAGGCAGCGGTCCCGGCAATCCGCCCGGCACCAACTGGGGAAATCCTCCAGGCCAGGGTCCCGGCAATCCACCCGGCACCAACTGGGGCAACTACAGAGGAGTCAATGCTCGTCAGGAAAATCAGCAAGAACGTCTGACCAACGGCTTGCAATCAGGTAACCTGACCCAGAAAGAATACGACCGCCTGCAAAATCAGCAAACCAATCTGGCCGAGCGAGAAGCGCGCATGCGTGAATCCGGCAATGGGTTAAGCCTGGCGGAAAGGGCACGTCTTGATGCCCAGCAAGATGCGCTCAGTCGCAATATTCACAGACAAGCAAACGACGGACAGCAAAACTAACCTCCACAACTAAAGTTGAGCTGTCGTCGCATCTGCGAACCCGAAAATTTCGCAACAGAAATTTCGTGTTGGCAATTGCTTCCGGATAAGGGCGCGCCATCCTCAGCGGTGGCGTTGCCCTTGTCATTTTTTCCTGCATCGGGACCTTTTCTAAGCGGCATATCTATCTACTTTGCCGATTCGGAATTGCATTTTCAGTTCGGGATTGTAGCCGGCGGTAAGAGCAACCGATTCGGGTTTGACTTTGTTGGTGGCGAGCGCTGCGTCGCGTGTTGCTCTCAGTGTGGTGTTTGCTGCAAAACTTGTTTTAGCATCACTGCGAGCTGATTCCAGTGAAGCCATTACCATTGCCAGTCTTGCTCTGACTGCATCGTTGCCTGAGAACATAGCCATCAAAGCGCCTACCTGAGAAATACTGCCTTCAAGCTGAGCGATCAAAGAGTAGTTGATCAAGCCGCTGGCTGCTTTTGCCTTTACTGCGTCGGCAATCGCTTCGGCGTTGCGCAGGACTGATGCTGCTTGCTTGATTTGTTGCTCCTGGATGTCGGCTGCCAGTCTGACATTGGCTCCGGCGGTCACATCGCCATTCTTGTGGAAAATTGTTCCGTCTGCAAAGGTAACATTGCCTTCGGCAGTGTAGTGGGTTCCGTCGGCGAGTTTTACTTCGAGGTTGTGACCTACCCAATCGCCGGTCTTCTTGAGCATTGTCCCGAGCTCGTCTGTGTGTACATAAGGAGTATCAACTTCTTCGCTGTTGAGTTTGAATGTTGATTTTTTGTCTCCTTCGCCGATTGTGAATTCATTAGTAAGGGTGTTGAGGGAAGACACCGGCCGGTCCGGAGCCCTCAAAGTCAACCCATCCGGGCCTGTCTCCAGTTTTGTCCTGTCCTCCAGCTCGACATTGAATTTACCGTTGTCGTTGGTAAATTTAACGCCGTTGCGAGTGAAGGTGTTTTCGTTCGCCCAGCCCTTAAGCAAGTCGAGGTATTCTCGGGCTTGTGTTTCCACTGCTTTGCCGGTGGAGCCGTCGAGAATCGGCTGCGGTTCTTTACCAGCCTCTATGATGTAGTATCTGTCGCTGGCATCTTTCCAGATTTTTACTCCGCCTGCCAGTTCGAAGAATGCATTGCCGTCTGTTTGCAACACTACAGCAGTGCCGTCTTTGTCCTGCATGAAGATGCCGTCTTGTGCGGCGCCGAGCACCAGACCTGATGCCTTCCTGTCGGCTCTGCGTTGATCTCTCCATTGTCTCAATTCGTCGCAAATTTTTCCTTTGCCGCGGACGATTTCGTTGTCACCTTTGAAGTCTCTGACTGTGCCATTTTCCTTATCAATGATTTGCATGAGATTGTGAGACTTATCGAACACTTTCAAGATTTTGGTGCCCACTTCGTTTTCAACGGTTTGATTATCGTTGACGTCCCAAATTCTCGTGTTGCCGACAACGCGATAACCTTTGCCATCTGCTGTAAGTTCAACCGCGCCTGTGGTGCGGTTGACTTCAACATTGGATTTGTCGGCTTCGCTGCGTGCTTGAAAGTGCTGGTTTTTTGCGTCGAATTTTACGACGCGACCTTTCTTGTCATCGTGAATGGTGCTTTCGGCTCCGACTTTTACTTCACCTTCTTTTGCAGTCTCCTGTGTGTTGCCGGCTCTTACCATAATGCCTTCGCTGTCCACTGACGCTTCCGGGACGACGCTTGCCGTGCTCATGTCGCTGAAGATGCGTTTCCATTGATCGCCTGACACATGCGCTGTTAAATCCTCGTCTTTTGCAACTCGCCGAGTAGATCCGTTGTCGGATTGTGCCGTGGGCAAACCGCCGATTAGCTTTTCGGTATCAATAGATGGCGTAGTCTCCGCCGGTTTTTTTCCGTCTGCGCTCTTGGAGAGCGCGGTTTGCCAGGCGGAGTCTTTAAGTACGGAAGTGATGCTTTTGTCTTTGTCGAGGATTTGCACTCTGTCACCGGTCACTTTATCCTGGTAAAGGTTGTGGCCGACGTTGATTAGTTTGGAAGCGGCAACGACTCCACCTGCAACCGGGCTGAGCATGGCAGCATAGGTGCCGAGCGAGGTCGCCATATCGGTGGTCTTCTTCCAGGCATAAGCGACTTTGTCGCTGAAGGAAGAATTGACGCCTTGAACTGTAGTGGCAAGCGTTGCCGGCTTGGGAGCTTCTTTGGTTGCCGTTGAAATAAGTGGGCTGGCGATTACTTCGGCGGTTTTGACTGCAGCATCTTTGGCGGCGCCGGCGACTTCGCTGACCATTTTTGCGCCGGCTGCAGCTTTTTCTGACGCCCAGTTGACCGCGTCAGACAAACCCATGCGAATGCTATCGCCAAATCCCACAAGCTTTATTTCCGTATGCCATTCCAAAGCGTATATATGCGCCGGGCAGACAGATTGGACAGAATTGACGAAATTTTGGGTGGGCCGGCACCCAGTGGGATATTCCCCACTGAAGACGCAGAGTGACCCAACTGTGCGGCTGTGCGGTATTGCTGCCAGGCGGGGGCACCGCTGGTTATACTGAAGTTAGAGGAAATTAGGACTTCAATGGCTGATAGAGACCCGAATAACCAGACGAAAGAAGAGCTGATCGGCAATTATCCCGGCCGATACTGGCACGCGCTGGAGGAGGAAGGGAAGATATTTTGCGACCTCTGTCCGCGCGCCTGTGTTCTTAATCAGGGCGATCGCGGATTTTGCTTTGTCCGGCAAAATGTCGATGGACAAATGGTTTTGACTACTTACGGACGCAGCACGGGATTTTGCATCGATCCCATTGAGAAAAAGCCGCTCAATCACTTCCTGCCCGGGTCAAGCGTTCTTTCGTTCGGAACGGCCGGATGTAATCTCGGCTGCCAGTTTTGCCAGAATTGGTCGATAAGCAAGTCTCGCCAAATCGAACAACTCAGCGAGGTCGCAACCCCTGAAGACATTGCCCAGACGGCATTGCGGCTGGGTTGCAAGAGCGTCGCCTTTACCTACAACGATCCTGTCATCTGGGCCGAATATGCAATCGATACGGCAAAAGCCTGCCACGAAGTAGGCATCAAGGCTGTGGCGGTGACTGCCGGCTACATAACACCTTTGGCTCGCCCTGATTTTTACTCGGTAATGGATGCTGCAAACGTTGACCTGAAAGGCTTTACCTCACAGTTTTACAAACGCCTTTGCCTGGCGGAATTGGCGCCCGTCATGGACACTCTTGTCTGGTTGAAAAAGGAAAGTGACGTCTGGTTTGAGATTACAAATTTGATGATTCCGGAGGAAAACGACGGAGATGACGAAATTGAGCGTATGTGCGACTGGATTTTGAAGAATGTCGGTGACGATGTGCCCGTGCACTTTACTGCTTTCCATCCTGATTTTCGCCTGAACAATCTCTCCGCAACACCGGAAGCAACCTTGCGCCGAGCGCGCGACCAGGCAATAAAAGCCGGGATCAAGTTTGTCTACACAGGCAATGTCAATGACGCCAAGCGCCAGAGCACCTATTGTCCTGACTGTCAGGAGCTTTTGATAAAGCGCGACTGGTATGAGCTCGGCACTTATAAAATGAAAGGCAATCGCTGCGGTAAATGCAGCCATGTCATTGCTGGCGTTTTTGAAGAAAACAAAGGCAATTGGGGAAGAAAACGACTGCCGGTTTCAATAGATAGAACCAGCCTGTAGGTTCGACGCCATGCTTCGCCCGATGATTATTTCGCTCACGAGAACCATCCTTCAGGAGAGCCGCCATGCCGAGCCCAAAGCTCCTCCCGCCTTTGCTTTGCCCGGCGATTATTTTCAATCGACGCTTCACATATTGCCCAGAAAGTCTACAATCAAGAGGCGACGATATACGGGAGACGCATGGTGTCGCCCCTGCAAGGAGGATGCACTCAGCTATGACCGGACGGTGGTCTTTTTGCCATCAGAGTCTATCTATTGGTGTCGCGCTGGCGCTGGTTTTGTGGCTGGCTGCATGGGGCACGGGCGCGATCGCCAAGGACATTACTGATGGGCCTGATACGCCTGTTTCATCCGATACTTTGTCGACTTCGCCGGACGTCATTAACGAACCTCATGGAGACGTACGTGCGGCAGGCGCTCCTGCTGCTGCCGACGGCACGGCACAAGGCAATGCGGGGGCTGCCGAAATTGGTTCTCAAGCTAAGACGAGGGCTCCCGTGAGCCACCAGCAAGAGGAGAAAGACCGAATGTTCGTACATGCTACTTTCATTGCAGTAGCTATTATTCTTTGTGTTATTGCTTTTTTCCTTTTTATGAGTTTGCCGAAGCAGCCCAAAAAGGCCGGTCGTGGCAATCAATAGGAAATGTAAACGTTGAGGACGGGATAAGAAAATGGATATGCCCAGCCGAATAATGTGCTTTGTTCTGGGTCTCACGTTTTTGGGCGGTGGGCTCATTTTCGTCAAGCAATCTTTGGACGCCAAGAATCTGATAGAATCCGTGCTGTTTTCTCTGATGGGCGTTATGGCCGGGCTCTTTTTGATAGTCACTTCCATAATGGGACCACCCGATCTCTAGGGTGCATCAGAAAAATCCGTGACACGCGCCCCGGGAGGCTTTTCATGCGTCGTTCAATCTTGACTGCCCTGCTTGCATCCGGAATTATTATGGTTGCCCAGTCTTCAGCCTCGGCTGGCGAGAAGAAAGGCGAAGATGGACGCGCCGGCAACTGGACAAAAGGTGCTCAGGGTGCACCAGCTATAGAGGCAGCCCAGAAAGCAGTAGCAAAAGATCCGAAGAGCGCAATCGCGCATAATGACTTGGGTTGGGCTTACCGTCAAAACAACAAGCACAAAGAGGCGGAAGCGGAATTGCGCGAAGCGCTAAAACTGGATCCGGCGCTTTCCTTTGCTCACTCCAATTTGTCGGTAGTCTTGCTCGATCAAGGCAAAGTCGGAGAGGCTGTAGAAGAAGGCAAAACATCAACACAGCTTGACGCTAAACAGCCAATCTTTCGTGTTGTTTATGGCAATGCACTTGTAGCTGTTCCCGATAACAAAGCTGCAATCGAGCAATACAAAGCGGCGATTTCACTCAGACCTGATTACGAAAATGCCTTTTACAATCTTGGTCGCGCTTATCTTGCCGACGGTCAAACCACCGAAGCTAAAGTCGCATTCAGTCAGGCTCTTGAGCTTGATAAAGACGATGAGCGTGTGCTCAAAGCACTCGATCAATTGTTGGACAAATAATTGGCCGCAGGTTCTAATTTGTTTTTGAAACGCCGGTCCGGCGTTTTGCAGTGGCGCATTGCATGCGCCTTGTGATCAAGAAGTAGGAGTTGGTCTATGCATTTTCTTTTGATTGGACGAGACGGCGAAGACGGAGAAGCATTTTCCAGGCGGATGGCCGCTCGTGATGCGCATTTGGCAGGATGCGCGGTGTTGCGCGAAAACGGGCAGCTGCTTTATGCGGCTGCGATTTTGAGCGACGATCAAAAAATGATCGGCTCGATGTTGGTTATGGATTGGCCGTCACGGGCGGATCTTGATGCTTGGCTGAAAGAAGAGCCGTATGTCAAAGGCCAAGTTTGGAAAAAAATCGAAATCAACTCTTGCAAGTTAGCTCCAGGTTTTTCCGGACTCGTTGCAGCCACAACAAAAGAACACGTCGTTCATTAATACGAGGGGCGACAGCATGCCTTGCCCCCGTGAAATTTCAAAGCTCTTTTGGGGTGGGCGGTTCGCGAACCGCCCACCCCAAAACTTCGTTCAGGCACCCGCATAAAAACGTGGCAACCCACTTTCAGGTCTTTAGCTCCAGACTTGCTTAATTCTCGCTAAGTGCACAGTATTGGCCCCAAAAGAATCTGCACTATTACAAATAAGAAGGGGAGGTTTTACCTCCCTTTCTTTTGCCCTCGTTAAAGAGTTTACAGTTGTGTGTTATTTGCTTTCGGTCACCTGTTTGACGAATTTGAGTTTCGCCAGGGCTTCCAGCTGTTCAGCAGCGATTCTGCCTATTACTTTGTTCTTCTCCTGAAGGACTAGTACAAAACCAAGTTTCTTCAGCGCTTTGATGTTTTCTTCAGAACTATCGGTCAACTGAATCTCGATTGAGATTTTTCCGTCCTGCACCCTCAAGTGAAGAGAACTTGCTATCTTCAATGCGCTTGAATTTCCGGCAAGCTGCTGAAGAACGGATGAGAGCTTGGCGCTCACTTTTTCTTGTTGTTTGTCGTCTTTGGCTTGCCTGGCGGGTTCTGCTTTTTCTTCGTCTTGAGACTTCTTCGCTTCAGCTGGTTTGCCGGCTGCCAGGCGTCCCAATTCTCGTTTGTCCGCTATTCCTACTGAGGCGCCACCACTCTGAGATGAAGGTCTACCTGCCTGCGCGGGTCCATTGCTTGAAGCAGGAGCCGATGGTGCTGGCGTTGCCACTGGTCTGGACATGGACGCCATCATTTTGCCGTCGATAGAGTTGGAAGCTCCGCCTAATGAGTATGCCTGGCTGGATCTGTACCCGCCTGCCAGTGGAGGTGGTGGAAGAGTCGATCCGTGTCCGGCTCTTCGCTTGGCGCGGGACAAGAACTGTCCGCCGCCTCCGCCGAGGCCAACAGCTCCATTTGTTGCTCCTTGCATCATCAGGCTGTCGGATTCGCCAAGTGTCGTTTCTCGAGAGACGCCGTCCGGCATTTCCACCGGAACAACTACTGTTCGAGCAACACCGCCTTTGGTGACTGTTTTTTCTTCCACCGCGACAAAAGATGTGTACTGAGTCATGATGTGGTGGTCGAGCGCTACTTTTACGATCTCGTCTTGCAACTCTTTGTTGATAGAGCCGTTTTGCGCGCCCTGCCAATCTTCGCTCATCAGGCGATCGACTTTGGCTCTCGCCCAAACTGATGCGATAGATTCACTGCCGCTCTGATTTTCCGGGAAATTGACTTTGATTTTCTCCAAATAGGGTTTTCCGCCCGAGAATCCGGAGATTGAAATTGTCCCTGCGCCGGGCTTGATGTAGCGTCCCTTTATGTAAAGCGGCTTTTCTGCCCAGACGTCTGAGACTTCGTGTGGAAATACTTCCTTCACAGAGAGTCCGTCAAAGTCTAGTTTGATATCGGTCAAGACCGGTGAAGAAATTCGATCGTAGAATTTTTTGCCGACTTCGTTCGCCGAGCTGTTGAGCATCACGTATTCAGCCTCTCCGCCGCCTTCCCTGGCCATCGCATCGATGAGGAAGCGGTTGACACCATTGCCGGTGCCGAAGGAGAACCATCTGGATTTGCCGCGCAGTTTTTTGATCATGCCGAGAATTTCCATATCGTTTCCGACATAGCCATCGGTCATGAAAGTGACGATGCGCAGACGATTGCTGTCTGCCGGCGTTTTGCACGCTGCTTCCACCGCCGGCGCCATCCAGGTGCCGCCGTTTGCGGTCAGATGATTGATGAATTTAAGAGCTTGCTGTTTCATCTCGGCAGATACTTTCTGCGGTTTTGCAAACATCGGGCGCGCATCATTGCTAAAGGCGATAATCTGAAAAGTGTCTTCCTTATTCATATGCTCGATGATGTAGCGCATTGTTTCTTTGGCTTTATCGAGAGGCGGGCCGCTTTGCGAGCCGGAGCAATCGATAACGAAGATCATTTCTTTGGGCTGAATTTGCTCCGGCGTTGCACGCTTGGGTGGCATCACCATTACGGTGAAGTAGCCGTTGGCATCTTTACTTGCCTTATAGGTCAGGTAGCCGCTCTTGATCTGTTCGCTGGCCACGTCCCAGGAAAGAACAAAGTCTTTATTTGGGATTGTGTTCTTGTTGGTCAAACTGATGTGTGCTTTTTGAGCATTCGGTTGAGTGCTGGTGATCTCGTGCAGCGTTGACTGAATCTGCGTGATGGGCACGCCTGAATCGATGTTTACATCAATGGAAATATCATGCCCTGCTCTTTCTCCTCTTGGTGCAACAGGGGGACTTATCTTGGATGCGTCCGGCACTTGAGTGGTGTCCGGAAGGCGCCCAGTTCCTGTCTTGCCTGCGGGCGTTCCTGGCATGAAGCGTGGTCCTACGACGGTGGGAAATGCAAAAGTGTAGCGACCTGCTTCGTAAGGCAATAGATCGACATATTGAAGGGTGACTTCAATTTGATTGCCTGGAAGAATGTTCGCCACCGACTGAGTGAAGATATTCGGACGCTCTTGATCTAGCAATGCAGCGACTTGCCCGTGGGCCTTGGCATTGTCGTAAATCTCTTTTGCTTCTTCGCGTTTCTTTATAGTGCCCTTGATAATTCGCTCTGCGACTTTCATTCTCATGTCATCGACGGCACCGGTTTCCGAAAGCGGGAATGTGTATACCGCTTCGATTTTGTCTTTAAAAGGATTCTCGAAGATTTGTTTTACCGTTACGCGTGCGACATAGCCGGAAACATTGGCAGTCACACTGGTGTGTTTCAATGGGCATTGACCGAGCTTTTTGCCCGTGCCCAACATGGCGACCAGCGTGCCCGATCCGTCGCCTTTAAATCGATTGTTCTTCTCTTCTTTTGCCGCTTGCTTCACGGCTGCCCGGCCAGGAACCGCCGCGCCTACTGATTGTTGAGCGTTCACGATCAGCGGTAAGGATGTGCTAAGCACACTTGCAATCGCTGTCGGAACGAGAAGGGCACCCGCTAAAAAGGACTTCATGGTTAATTTCCTCGCTATTTGCAAACCTGCCGCCGCGTATAGGACGAGCGTAACCGGATAGCCAGGCACGATGTATAGGGTTTCTCCTAGAGCGCCCATGGGACGAGACCTGAACCTTGTATACTACTTTTCTCTAATTGCGCACGGAGGCGTGTTTTCAGGATGTTCAGGCAGAAGACGTCAATGCTTGCACTGTGCTCTATGAGCGTCGCCATTTCGGTTTTTGCTCAAACTGCGAGCTTGGCGTGGAGCTTGGACCCGATACCCCTTCAATTTCAGAACGCTGAAATCAAAAACATTGTCGGCGAAGACAGACATAATGCTGAAGCCGTAACCAAAGAGATGCTTGACAGAGTTATTTCTGAGCTTGCAGCTCATTCAACGCTGGCTTTACGGCGTTATTGCAGCGGCGGGCATTCTGCCGTGACCGTGCACGATCCTCGTTCTCTGGAATCTGCAATTGATGGAAGCTTGATCATGCACTGGGATCGCGACAACATAATGCAGGCACTAGCCGAATATCAGTTGAATGACGATCAAGATTTGCGTTTGAATTTGAAAGTAGCCAAAAGCGCATGGTTGCAGGGGCTTTTGGCATCGTTAAAACATCACTACAATTATTGCCATCGTTTTGTAGACATCATCGAAGGAAGAGCAGGAGCGCACGATTTCAGCAAGCGGCCCCATATTCGCTACAATCCGATCAACTTGCAAGAAGTTCAAGATCCCTGGGGACATGCTCAAAATGATGCTCTCGGATACATTTTGTTTCTCACGTTTTATTCTGCAAATCAGGGTAAGTTGCAGATTGCTGATAAAGCGCGGGCGGAGAGTTCGAACGGGCGTCAATCAAAACCTTTAATTGCACAGAAAGAGGCTCATAGATTTGGAGTTTTAGCACCGTTGTTCTTCGAAAAAATCGAAGTATGGAAAGACTTTGATTTTGGCGCCTGGGAAGACAAAAAAGCCGAGCACGCATCGTCCATCGGCTGTGCGCTTGCCGGTTTGAAAGAAGAGAAGAAGTATGTGGATAAGTATGGTCCTTTGTCTGAAAAAATCGATGGAAAAGACTATACGGTTACAAGCGAACTGCTCGCAAAGGTGATCAAACAGTGCCAAGACAAACTAGAGCGGATATTGCCGAATGAGTTCATAAATTGCGATCCGGAGGATAAACGTGCTGATGCAAGCCGCGACAGGAAGTCTGATTCTGCTTTGATAAATGCACTATTTTTAGGCGCTGTGAGCCGAGATCCATTGATGGACGAGAAAATGACGGAGCAAGTGCTGGGCTTGACGAGTCTCAATCTGTGTCGACCAATAGGTTTTGCTCGTTATGAGCACGATATTTGGGATGGACGAACAGACCGCAAAGATCTCAAAGAGAGAGAGGAAGCGCAATGGTCACACGTGGCACCGATGATTTCGGTTATTTATGGTGACCTGTACAGGCGCACGAAGAAAGAAGATTATTACCGCCTGCAAGATCTTTTTTTCAGACGCAGTCTCACTAGTGTAAACAATCGCTGGAGAATTCCGGAAGCGTATATCGTCCATCCGCAGACTCGCAAGTGGGTGTCCGATGCCAATGAACCGCTCGCCTGGGCGCAAGCGGTCGAGATTATGGCGATTATTGCCATGAAACGCAGCCTGGCTGAGCGCAACCCGGTCGCGCCTGCCGGTTCGGACGGGAAATCACGGCCCACCAAGTAATTAGAACTTTCATCATAAGAAGCTGGGAATAAATATAAGAGGTGATTGAGCGGCTGCTGAACGTTATCGTCAGAGGTTGGCTGAGTGTATTCAGGCAGCAGCCAGGACTAAGCCGTAGAAGTGGAGCATTGCCTGCGCCCAAATCCAATGCTCCAAAAAATCAGTTACCGGTGAGTCGGAATTTCGATTGGAATCGGTTCCAGATTTTTGGAACTTGCGTTTTCGGCTCCCGGCTTTCTGTAATGCAAATAGATTGGAATACCTGAAAGCAAAATCAAGATTCCGGCCACCTGGTGCGTCCAGTTCACGCAGAAGAATGCTGAAAAAGTCCAGATTGCAATTGTGACCATGCAGACTATCCAAGCCATGATGTTCCCCTTTGCGCCAATGCGAAAGGCGCGCTCCATATGTGGATCCGTGTACCGTAAGCTGATCA
>JADZFV010000390.1 GCA_020854255.1 Candidatus Melainabacteria bacterium
CAATCTTGAATTTACGCCGCCGCCTCCCGGTTCTATGACTCTCAAAGAATTGCTTGCCGAGGCAGGCGAATTGGAAGACATGGATGCCATGCACGTTTCCAGATTTGAAAAATTGATGCGCTCTACCAATCACCATCTTCTGGCAATTCAGCCGGAAGCTTTGAAGGTTCCGTCCGAGCGCCGCAAAAAATTTCTGGCTGTAAACACTGATAAAGGCTCCGCCATCAGCCGCGCCGACTTTTGTAAGTCGCGCCAGACCGACGAACTGCTTTGTTCGCTTGAAGCCTTGTTCGATTTCTGGAACTGGTTGAATCTCAGATTGGCTGGTGCGATGACCGCCCAGACCATGCGGCGGAAATTGAAACCCAGGTATCAAGCTTGCTGAGATAAGCAGGTTTTCAAACTTGCCGAGCCCATGGCTGGAGAAGCGCGTGAGGTGATTCAATCGCCGCTCGCGCTTCCTGTCCGGCAATACGTGTTCCGGCGTGAAAGTTATACTATGCAATATAGAAGTAGCGGGTTCAAAACCAAAAGTAGCGCTTTGAATTCTCATCAAAGCGCTCTTTTGCGATTGTCGACAAATTACTTCTTGCCTCTTCCTGACGCGGGTTTGGCTTTGGGTTTGGCCTCGGCCTTGGCTTTTGGCTTGCCGTTGCCGGTCTGAGGCAATGCTACCGATAGGATCTGCCGGAGCTGTTCCAGCCGCGCTTCTTCGGTGCCGTAGGTGTCTTCGTAGTCGGCCATGGAGAGGCGAATCACTTCGTGCGCTTCCTTGCGTCCGTAAACGGCGGCGATATCGACCACGGGTTTTTCGCCCTTGTTCATAGGCGGGCGCTTGTAGCTGAGGAAGTAGTGCTCGAGCCGTTCGATGACGCCGGGTGGCGCATCGGAAATATCCTGGATGCCACCATAGGCGATGTCATTGTCCAGGACGGCGATGATTTTGTCGTCCGCTTCACCGTGGTCGATCATGCGCAGACCGCCGATCGGGCGCACCGTCACAAAGAGGTCGCCGTGGGCGAAGTCTTTTTCGGTGAGCACACAGATGTCCAGCGGATCGCCGTCACCTTTGATCTTGGCGCGTTTGGTTTTCCGGGCAGCGAAGTCGCCGATGCGGTCTCCGCAATAGGTCTGGGGAACGAAGCCATAGAGTGTGGGGCACATCGAAGAAAAGCGCTGCGGCCGGTCCACATGGAGATGCCCGGTTTTTTTGTCCAGTTCGAGCTTGACCGCGCCGGTGGGCACGATTTCGATGTAGGATGAAAGCACTTCCGGTGCGTTATCACCGGGTGAAACGCCATGCCAGGGGTGCGATTTGAACAGTGTGGCGAGCAGTTTCTTGAACTCGCTGGGTGGTTTTTTGCTCATAGCGGCCTCAAAAGTTGGTAGCCTTTCAGCTGTCTACTTAGATACTTTCGGGAGCGCACTTTGTACGTTCCCGCCGTGACGTTCTAATTCGTGTCAGTCTACCTGAACGTAGCGGAGATTTGATGGTGTAGCAGGCGACCAGGCAACCAGACAAGCGGTTCGAGTTCATTGATAACCTGAACTGCTTGCGGATTAGCCGGCAACAGGCGCTTTAGGGCTGCCCGGGCAGGGCGACGCACTGCGTCGCCCCAACAAGCTTCTTTCAGAACGCGCTTTCGGGCACTTCCGGACCGGTGTACTGAGACAGCGGGCGGAAGAGCTTATTGTCGCGCAGCTGCTCGATTACGTGCTCGCCCCAACCGATGATGCGGCTGGTGCAGAACGTCGAGGAGTAGAGCGTGCGCGGGATGCCGACGTGCTCGAGGGCGACAGCGGTCCAGAACTCCACATTGACGCGAAGCGCCCGCACCGGCTTGCCGGTTGTGAGAGCCTTCGCGTCAGCCTTCGCCTTCAGGGCTCTGAGGATTTCCTCTTCGACTTTGAGGGCGAGTTTGATGCGCGGTCCGTTCTGCTTTTCGGCGACGCCGCGCAGGCACAGCGAGCGTGGATCGTCGGTGCGATAGACGCGGTGACCGAAACCCATGATCCGGCGCCCGGCAGAAAGCTCTGCCTGCGTCCAGGAGGCTGCATTTTCAGGTGTGCCGATAGAATCGAGCATGTCGAGAACCGGACCCGGTGCACCGCCATGCAGAGGTCCCGAAAGGGTGCCGACGGCAGCCGTGATGGCAGCGCCGACGTCGGCGCCGGTGGACGCCGTGACGCGACCGGAGAACGTCGAAGCGTTCAGTCCGTGGTCGATGGTGAGAATCAGGTAGGTCTCGACGGCGCGCAGGTTGTCAGCCGACGGGCGCTTGCCGGTGACGCCCCAGAGATAACGCTGGGCATAGCCTGCATTCTTGTGCTTGCGGACTGGAGCCTTGCCGGTGTGGATGATTTCCACAATGGACGGCGCCAGAGCCTGCAACTGCAACACTTCGGCTTCCACTTCCTTGACGTCGCGATTGAGCCAGGGCTTGAAACCGCGATGGCAGGCGATTGCCGAGATGGCGGTGCGGAAGGCGGAAAGAGGCTCATTGCCGCGGGCTTTCTTGACCAGCGCGATTTCGGCAGTGGAGAGCTTGCCCAGTGATTCGACTTTGGCGCGGAAGACGGACAGTTCTTCAGCAGTGGGCAGGCGCCCTTCGTGCAGAAGAAACCAGACTTCCTCGACGGTCTTGGTCTGGGCGAGCGTGACGGCATTGTGACCGGAGAAGATCAGTCGACCGGCAGCACCGTCCACATGGCTCAAGCGCGTTGCACAGGCGATCACACCTTCCAGTCCTGCTGCGAAGGTGGTAGTGGGATTGTTCATGTTTTTGCTCCTTGGAGATTCTCGAAGAGAGAAAACAACCTGAGGACAACTCGGAATATATCTGCAGTTTTCCTCAAGCTCCGGATAGACCGCACGCAAATTGCCGCTGCCCAAAAACCAAGACTTGTTCAAACCCCAGCTGCTGATGCAGTCTTTGCGGTGTCTGGAAAAGAATGGCTAGATTGGGTGCGGTGTGATGAAAAGCGGGCGGGGGCAGTAAAGAAACATCATTGGCTAGCACAGACTTCTGTGCGTATTCAAGACGACTGGTAAGAAACCACTGTAACTCTGCTTTTACTAGGTTAATCTATGTTTTTAGATATCAAGATAGAAGAGCTGTACAGTCAGTGAAATAAGCATCTTTGAGCTTTTGTTCTGATGCCAAGTTGGCGCAGCCGCGCAGTTGGTTGTCTGAAATGTAAGCTGGCGCTCAAAAATGCTGGAGTCCCTCCTCCCAAATTGATTTCGGAGTGAAAGTCTCAAAACGTTTGCGTGTAAAGGTGTTGGCTGGTTTATTTAGAAGCCGGATCTCGTCATTACTTAAAAGCAGCCTCATCAGCCCAAGTCTCTTTATCCACGCAATCGCCCAGTTCGTTGAAGAGTTCGACGGCTGCGCTTTTTTTGCCTGCTTGAAAAGCCATGCAGCAGTGTGTACTGGGCGCTTCCACCAAGTCAGGATATGCGGTTCTCAATGCTTCCATGCGGCGCTTCACCCACGGGTAGTCCAACTGAAATTGTCTGAAGATATTGTCGGTTTTGTACCAGTGTGTGTAAACCACTGCCCACAACTCTCATCCTTGGCTATTTGCAAGAGCAAATAGTAGACACCAGGATCTTTCTTTGAATTGGCTCTTACATCTGCGCCGCAAAGACAGATGTGTGGCAAGTATTTGCTTTGCACCACCTTCCCGTTGCCATTGAAAAAAAGTCCGCCATCGCCCATTTACGCTGAGGGGGGCTTTACTATATAGATGAATAAAACAAACACAGAAAATCAAAAAAATGTTTCAATGTCGGGATGGGAACGAACGTCCCCATCCCGCTTTGTGATCCGACTATTACCTCGGCATGAGCACTACCCAGGCGAGCCAGAAGACCGCCAGGGAGATGATCACAGGCAAAAGCGAAGCGCCTGCCAGAAAGGAGATCGCCCCACCGACTGCCAGCGCTGCTGCGCTTGCGGCGAGCAAGTTTGACTTGATGACGTAGTTCTGCCTGAGATACGGGCGGAACTCATAAGTCATGATCACCCAGACTGCTTCGAGCACCACCGTGGCGCCGACCACGGGCAGGAAGTAGACGCCCATGAAGAAGCAGGCAATCAGTCCCGAGGTCAACCCCGTGACTAAGGCTTCGACGATATGCGACTCGCGGCACTTCATCTCTTCCTTGACGCTGTATTCGCGATACGCTCTCAGCGTGGCAAAGTCTAGAGAAGATGTAGGCGGGAACATCCGCGCACCCAGGTAAGTGAAGAAGATCACTTCGACCACGAACGCGGCGATAATTGAGATGAGCATTTCCATTTGCGAAAATCCTACTCTTCGTTTCTTAGTGTTGGCGCAGCCTCAAGGGTCTGCGGATGGGAGCTACCGGAGGCAAATGATCCGGCGCGTGACGAGAGAATTCGAGATGAGCGTGCATACGCCTACTGATGCACACGCTAGGGGATGGTTCTGGCGAGCTAGGCTCGCTTGCCAGCAGTGGCTTCAATCTGTTTGACCAGGTGTTCGCGGGCCGCCGTCCGAATGCGTTGGAAGGACGACTTGGCGATGCTGAGAGCCAGATTGCGCACTTGCGCCGGCTCGTCAACACCATAGCGATGCACGACGTCGCGACCGAAATTGCCGTAGGCGCTCCTGAGTGAACGCGCATAGGCAGCCCATTCATTGACGAGACGCTCGTTCATGAAAGAGTCGGCGGCGATGGTGGCATTGAGCGGTGACAGTGCTGCGTCGAAGTCGTCTTCCGCCTTGTTTCCTTTCACCGCGCTCTCGAACCAGTTGAACAGGTCCGAGACGGCAGAGAGAAGGAGCTCGTGCGAGTCGACGATGTTGGCTACTTTGGTCGTCTGCTGGGAAATTGCGGTCATTAATCCATCCTTGCGAAGGTTCTTGGGTCTCTTTGCGGTAACCGCGCCGCCGCGGGCAGGAGCTTTTTCATGTGTAGCGGAGCGCGCTGAGTGCGATCCTGTCTTTCCGCGGCGATGCAGCCGTTTCTTGATGCTTGCGGCTTCTGCACCACATATGGTGCCAATGATTGCAGCTTCAGTGGCTTTTCTACACTTGCTCAGGCGGGCAAGAAGTTCAGGCAGTGCGCGGGAGACACCCTCGCCGCCTTTTTGTCCCGCATGGGGTGTTTCCTTCCAGTTTGCGACACTACCGGTGTTTTGATTGTTTGCCGAATCAGGCCAATTCAGTTTCCAACTGAGCCAGCTGAGCGTTGTAGGCGGCGTCAACCTTCAAATGACCACCGATGCGTTCTGCGACAAGCTCGACACGACGCTCTTCGCGACTGGTCTTCATGTGCCTGGCTCGCGCAGCATCCTCATGCCGCTTGAGCTTCTCTTCGCCTATCTTGGCGCGCGCTTCGTTGATGGGAGCCCACATCTGCTTCTGCAAATCGGGCAGCGCCTCTCTGAGCGAGGTGTTCGCTGTATCGACAGCGGTCCTGGCGGCGATCACTGACTGCGAATCTGCTTGAACTCCGCTTGATTGCAAAACTCTCAGTGCTTCGCTGGCCGTTTGGTAGCCGTCCTGGTAAGGCTTGATTGCCTGATCGTAGGCGTCTCCTGCGTCCTTGTTGACTTTGAGCCAGGCGTCGATTTCATCTTTGATGTCGGCGACAGCTGCGTCATATTCCGCATCGATGACTGTCACCGCTGCCAGGAAAACGGCTCGTGCCTTCTGCACTTGCGCCACAGCAGTCTGATCGCGACCTGACTGCATGTCCGTCTCGCAAGACTGGCACTTATCCTTTTCCAGCGCACAGCAAACACAATATGCATATGCTGAGTACGTAGTGAACGAGCAGGTTTTGCAGGTGTGCCCGCTAGCTAGAACGCCGCCCAGGGCGCACTTGTTGCAGAGAAACTGCATGTTTTTTTCCTTTTGTTTTGTGGGAGCAGCCGCAAAAAACTCCCGCCCTGTGCCCTTTGTGGGAGTGGCCGCAGAGGCGGGAGCTTCCAGACGGCTCCGGTTGCGGAAGGAGCAGGAGCAGTGTCCACCTTCCTGTTGCCGGCGTTGTCACTCGGCTGGTTTGTCAGTCTGCAGGCGGTTGCCCTGAGCCGCAGGCGCGCGCACGGTGAGCGTCACCCGCTTGGACGGGTCGCAAACCGTGCCGACTTCGTGTCCCTTGCGCAGCGATGCGGCGACAACCGCGTCGAGAACGGTGCGCTTGTAATGCGTTACGTCCAGCGAAATCGGCTCATTGCCGGCTTCTTTGAGCAGCGTCTGCAATTGTTTGCCGAGGTGGCGCGAGTGCTTGTAGTGCTCGATCAAATCATCGAGCAGCTTGGTCGCGGTCTGTCCAAGCCAGGCGCCTAGGAAGACGGCGGCGGCGATGGACATCTCCTTGAGGACGAACCACGAGTAAACACCGGTGGCGGCGAGCGCGAGGGCGATGACGATGTAGATGACGGCGCGCTTGGAGCGTCCCCAATTCGTCCTTTCCAGAAGGAGCAGGAGGAATGTGACGCCGGCTGCTGCGCCAAGCGCAATCAGCATTGTGATGGGATCCATGTGGACCTCTCTTGTTAATTGCGTTGTGCCGTGGACGTCTAGCAGAGGACAAGAACGTAGACGATCATGGCGATGGAGAGCCAGAACATTGCCTGGCCCAGTATGTTGTTTCGCTTCACGGGCTTTTTCCCGATGAGGTTAATCTGTGATGGCCGGCTGATCTGCGCTGGGCTGATGCCGGCGAAGCGAGGGACAGAGAGTATTAGAGAACTCTCAAGAGTGCTCTAATACTTCCTTGAAGTGACAAGTGTCACTATGCATCGACGTGTTACGGTCGATCACGACATGGCCTCTTTTGCAAAGGCGATCTCGTCATCGGCCAGTCCCATGCGCCGCTGAGCGGGCGTGCCATTTGGTCAGGAATTCAAGTCGTGCCGCAACAAACAGCTCAAGGCCGCGGTCGAAGGCTAGAAGAAGGACCAAGATATGCCTATTTGGTTGGATGGAAGAAGGACTGGGGAAGTTGGAGATACTTCGAGGTAACACAAGAAATAAGAAGCTAAATAGTAAAGTGTCGGTTTACAACTATGCGTTACTTGGCTTAAAACCATTGCACGCGCGATGTTTTGAGACTTTTCTCACTTTCTGATTAAGCTTCTATCTCGGGCGTGCGGCTGAAAGTTCAGGCCACTATTTCAGAAGGTGCGACTTTTGATATCCTCATCCAGGCCTTATGCGAGATGCGCTACATTAGCCAATTCTTCCCCAGAGGTATGGAAAGCGGGCTCACAGGCGGCTGGTTTGCACGGCTGACATTGGACTTTGGAAGAGCCACTTTGTGGACTACTTGCTTGCGCTCTTTCTGTAGAAAATGCTGTTCAAAAATGGGCACGGGTAAGCGAGAAGAAAGGTGCTTTCGCGCAATTTCGACATACGAAAGCGTTCGCATAGCAGCGAAGATTCTGCACCTTGCGCAGCCGCATCAAGCGTGTTTTTGAGCGGTTCGGCAGGAATCTGGTGTGAAATAGACAGCGACCTTCTCAAAAAGCGCTGCCACCCCAAAATTGAAATAACGAGCCTGATTAGGTCTCAGAGCCTAAAAGAGCCATGGGCGCAGAGTTGTAACTGGCTGTAAAGAGGGTCTGTAAAGGAGCAGTTTATACGTTCTGAGCAGTGCTTCTGGTAGCAAGAAGTATCTTCAATTGCCTCTTCCATTGTTCGAGTCAAAAACCTAAACACAGCACTGACAGATGCTTCTACAGGCCTCCAGCCGGCAGCGAAAGCTGCGCAGGCGGACACGGTTTGGATTTTGACTCGTTGGAATGGCTTTTGTGATGTCTGGATATCTGTCATATCCCCTTACTTTCGGTAGGGGATTTAACCATGAAACGGAGAAATGAACATGACGTTTTCCATCGTAGTACCTACCTCGAGTGTGATTGCCGTCAAGCCGGACGACCCCTACAAGGTGTGCGTCATCGAGCAGAACGGCAAGCACAAGGGCAGGCTGACTCTGGTCGGCGGCAAGGTGATCATGCCTTTTCAGACGCACCTCGAGTGCGCTCTGGAAGAATGGGACCAGGAAGCCGGCGGCAAGCAAGCCAGGCTCTATGACGTGGCGCTCTGGGCGGTGAAGACCGATGCGCATTCGGACGTTCGTCCGGCCACGCTCGGCAAGCTCACCCACGACCTCTGCCCGGCCGAGCAGCGCTTGCTGCCGGTTACCGGACATTACGGCGTGCCGGATTACATCTATCTGGCCAAGGTGGAAGGTGAGCCGTACCCGCTGGATGGCGAAGCCAGGTCGTGCATCTTCATTGATGTGCGCGACGTGAAGTGGACCGCAACCGAGGCCGAGAGCCGCTACGGCGCTCAGCACGACCTCATCCTCATGGTCTACAGGCTTTACCTTTCCGGTCGTCCCGTGGCACTCTCCGACTTTGTGGATTTCAGCGCTTTGCGCGCCAATCTCCGCGAGCTTTTGGCGAACCTCAAGGAATGACGGCGGTCACGCCACTATATTTGGTGCACTGCTCTTCGCGCTGCACTACCCATAAACTGCGCGCAAAAGCTGGCTTGTCTGCAAGTATGCGCGCCAAGAAAAATTGAAACGGAGTTAGTATGTCCAAACTTTTGGATACTGCTCACGCAGCGAGACTGGATGCCCACCTCGACCGCGTGAACTACAGCGCGCAGCATTTGCAGCGCGTGTTGAGCACTTTGAAGGGCATCGGGCCGCAGGGAACTTTCCTCGGCTCGCGTAAACTCGGGCCCGACTCTCCCGAATACGGCTGGCTGGCTGAAGTCTCTCGACTTCTGGCTCTGTCCGGCATCGCCAGCAAGACCGGCGGCGGACCTGGCCTTATGGAAGCACCCCACAAAGGATGCGCGGACGCCGGCCGCATCGATCGGGCTGTAGCAGTGTGCGCTGATTTCTTCAACGGCGAAGAAGACCTCAATCCTTACGTGGCTCAGGGCGGACATGTCTTCAACATGCCCGATTTCAACTCGCGCCACGATGGGTTGTTCTTCGGTTCGATGTTCCACGGCGTTCTCTGGGGCAGGCTGGGCACCATTCATGAGCTCTACGACCTGCTCAATCGCCTCAAGCACGGCCTCCTTCTCAGAGCGCCCGTGTATTTCATCGAACGTGACGGATATTGGTCGCAGAAGAAGGACTTCCTGACGCAGTCGCTGAGCGAAGAGCTCGGACCCCGCATCAGCCTGTCCGACTACGACATGACCAAGATCGTCAACATTCAGGAGATGTCGCCCGAGCAGTTCGTGCGCATGCTCCTGGCAGACATTGGCTTCGCGTAGTTGCGGAGGAAGGTGCTGCTATGTCTAATCTCAGGCTGAAAGAATCAGCCAATCATGCCCTTACCGTAAAGCGGTCACCTGGCGAAATTGTTTCGCCGGGTAGATGGGTTCGAAACCCATCGGGGGCTCCGCCGCGAGGTGGTGAAACTTGAAAAATCGGGGTGGGCAGCCGCCTTTCTCCGATTTTTTCTCTTGTGG
>JADZFV010000391.1 GCA_020854255.1 Candidatus Melainabacteria bacterium
ACGGCAATGGACAGGCCGGCACCAGTCAGTCCGGCATGTCGCATATTCGCTCTCTGGTCAAACGCAACAGCAATCTCTGGATAATGGCCGGGTCGCCGCTTTCGATCAGAATCGATGCGCCTTTTAAAATGGGCATCGCGCCGGCGGCGGGCAGTGCGTCTGTTCTGGATGCGCCCATGGATGATCCTGATCGCATTGAAAGAAACGGCGGCAGGCGTTTTGCCAAGCGTGGAACGAAAGTCTCAGATGAAGACGAGCAAGAGCAACAACAACAAGTCGAACAACCCTTGATTCCCGATGTGCAGCCAAAAGGCACTTTCATACAGGGTAACCAGATGTTTCAAGGTCAGCAGGTCCAGCCGCAAAGCGGCGGCGGCGGACAGCCGGCTGTGGGAGAGCAGGGTATTAGCGGCGGCGGTGGTACAATGCCATCCGGTGCTGCACCTGATGGACAGAAGGCACCGGGAACCGACTTCTAAAACCACTGACTGGTGACATGATTTTGAACGGTAATGGACAGTCCGAGAGCGAACGCCTGCTGCCTTTAGTTGTCGCGATCACGGGGGCTTCCGGCTCCATCTATGGTCTTAGGCTGGTCCAGTTTTTGCTCTTGCAAAATCAGCCTGTCGAGCTGCTTATCTCGAAAGCGGCTCTGATGGTGATGAAAGAGGAAAATGACTTGGTCTTTGGCTCGCAGTTAAGAGACGAGTTGTTGAATCATCTCAATCTTGCTCAAGATGTTCCGCTTACGGTTCACTCGCTTACAAACTACGGAGCAACAGTGTCCAGCGGTTCCTACAAGACCAGGGGCATGGCTGTGGTGCCGTGTTCGCTCGGAACACTGGGCGCGCTTGCGGCCGGGCTGACCGAAAACCTGATCCACAGAGCGGCGGCCGTCTGTCTCAAAGAACGCCGGCCGCTCATGGTCGTGGTCAGAGAAATGCCATTTGGACACATCCAGCTTAAGAACATGCTTGCCCTTTCTGAAGCTGGTGCCATTGTCTCTTGCGCCTCTCCGGGTTTTTATCACAAACCGCAAAGCGTCCAGGATCAAATTGATTTTGTAGTCGGGCGAGTGCTCGACCAGTTCGGCTTCGACAATCAATTATTCAAAAGGTGGAAGTCGGAAAACCAGATTACCATCTTAAGCTCCGGCTTGGTCTCGGGCGCAGCCGCCCATGCCGGTGCAAAGAAGAGCAAATAATGTCTCAGTCCACAAATACATTGTCCGATGCAGACTTCAAAGTAGGAAGAGTGATCGGTGCCTCCGGCTTGAAAGGGGTGCTCAAGGTGCGGCTGGAGACTAATAATCCGGATCTCTTGAGCGCCGTGAAGTCAGTCAGCATTGCCACCGCAGCGGGTGCCAAATCCAACCACAGAGTGGAATGCATGAAATACGAAAAACGCCACATGCTTGTGAAGCTCGAAGACGTTTGCGACCGCACCCAAGCCGAAAAACTTCTCGGAGCTTTCATTACAACCGAAAGGAAACAAATTCGCGATCTCCAGGAAGATGAGTTTTGGATGCGCGATCTGGTGGGACTGGATGTTTTTTCCACAGCAGGTGAAAAACTTGGCACCATATGTGATATCGTCGGCGAATCAGGTGAATTTCTGGAAATGAAATGCACAAACCCTGAAAAGACTGACACCGTGCTAATTCCGTTTGTTCGAGCGATTGTTCCAGTCGTAGACGTCAAAGACAAAAGGATTGAAATCGTCAATCTTCCAGGACTTCTTGATTAAGCGAAAAACTTCAGCGAAACTCGGCACCACCTGTGGTATCGCACGATGCTTCGTTAAGGTGTGTTAAGGCGGGATTAATTGAACGAAGATCAACTTGATTACCTGGCGCATATGCCTTACCTTATATCTATCTGGAATTGTGTTGAACTCCACCAGGGGCACCCCGATTTTGAAAGGTGGCGGACATTTGTCCTTCCCAACTTTCCGCCGTGCGTGGCGAAACCGGTTCGAGAAAATTGGGAAAATAAGGCAGACTCGGCAAGCCGAGATTTTTGCCGGCGTTGACGGAAACAAGAGCTGTAATGATTCGAAGCCTTGATTGCGAGGCTTGTCCATGTTCTTAAAAATCAGTTCGTTAAGAAATCAGAATCCCTACACACCCGTTAACCGATGCAAACCTCGGCTTTTGGCGGGTCCACTTTATCGGAGTACACCTCACTAATGCCTTCTTCGCTCCAGTCGCTACCCCTTCTCACCCCTCTCTCACGAGAAGATTTTCAAGAACTGGAGCTGTTTTTACCGACCCTGAAGGTTATTTCGTACCACGGACCGGGGCAGTCGGGCGGCGTTTCCAAGAGCCTGGAGCCGGTGGTAAAACGGCTGGGCACTAAAGTGCATTGGTTTGCCATCGAAGGGCAATCGCTGCCATCGGCAGGCGAGCCACCTGAGGGTTTTTCTTTTTATTCACCGAAAATACCGGACTGGCTGGCCGAGCGACACAAGAAAGCAGCCGACGAATTCCTCTGGCCATTGCTTCATGGCATGACTGAAAAGTCCGTTTTCAACGCCGAGACTTGGAAGGCGTTTCGTCAGGTTAATGAAATCGTCGCCTCCGATTCGCTTAGCGTTTCCTCTCAAAGTTTTCCTACCCTGTGCTGGTTGCATGACTATCAAGTACCCCTGGCAGCGCCGCTTATGTCTATGCAAGCCGGACTTATCATTTGCCAGTTCTGGCATGTACCGTGGCCGGAGCCTGAAGTAATCGTCAATTCACCAGTCGGAAAAGAACTGGTAGACGCTCTTTTGTGCAATAAGCTGATCGGTTTTCACACCACTGAATATGCGACCAATTTTTTGAACACCGTCAAGGAGCTTTTCCCTAACGCTCACGTCGATGTGCTGAAGATGGAAGTGAGGCGACGACGCACCCACACCCGCGTCGTCGTTATGCCACTGGGCCTGGATTTTTCGCTCTGGCAAAAATTGGCTCGCGCCAATAAGCCGAAAAGCGAAGCGATGGCTGTCAAACACAGGCTGGCCAATCAAGTACTTCTGGGCGTCGATCGCATCGACTACACCAAAGGCGTTTTGGAGAAATTGCATGGTCTCGAGCGTTTTCTTGAAACGCATGAAAGCTGGCTCAGGCGTTTCCACTATGTGCAAGTTTGTCACGCGGTAAAAACACCGGGTACGCCCAAAAGCGAGTACGAGACCAAGGTCGAAACCGAAATCGCCAGAATCAATAGGCGTTTCCAATCGAACGGCTGGCAGCCGATCTTCACCGTCAACGAATACCTCGATCAAAACGACCTGGCTGCCTGGTATCAAGCCGCCGATGTCCTCCTGGTCAACTCAATCAAAGACGGACTCAATCTAATTGCCAAAGAATATGTCGCCTGCAGGCAGGACGAGCAGGGCTCTCTTATCTTGAGCAGACAAACCGGCTCATCGGCAGAACTGTCGCAGGGAGCGCTTTTGGTCGATCCAGAAAGCCCCGATTCGATTGCCCAGGCAATCGCTCAGGCGCTCTCCATGGAAGCGGAAGAAAAGCGCCGGCGCATGAATTCA
>JADZFV010000392.1 GCA_020854255.1 Candidatus Melainabacteria bacterium
TCAGGGGCATGGCCGGCGGCGCGGCCGGCACATTCGTGTGGAGTGGACCAAGAAGAATTTGGGAGCACGCCGATCAGTTCGGCAAAGATCCCGGTCACGCACTTCTGAGCACGGCCACTCAAATGACTCATGATGTGGCTTTTGGAACATTGTTCGGCGGCGTATTGACAGGAACAGGTACGGCACTTTTCCGCGGTCGACAGATCGCCGGAGAAATCGGCTCCAAAGTGAAAGGTGATGCCAACGTTATGCGCATCGACGGCAGATTCGTCGGCGACTTCCATAGCAATTTGGATCAACTCCCTTACATGAAAACAGCTCTGGAAGGGCTTAACGCCAGGTCGGCAGCAAAAGGAGTACCGACCAGCTTTGATATCACTGGCGATGCTCTTTCAGGACACGTGAATTTCGCATTTACCAAAGGCGGAAAAGTCGAATACGAATCTCTGATCGATATGCAAGCCAGAAAAATCATTCTCGGCAATCACGAGCACGATGCCCCCGGCGGGCTTTTCGACGTGCCGCGCTGGGGCAAAGTAATGCGCCCCATTCTGGAAAAGAATCCCAATGTCTCAGTGATCAATTCCAATCTCGATGTCAGTGCCTATCCTGAATACGCCGGTTTGACAAAGCCGTATGTAATTGAAGAGATCGCGGCCCCATGGGGTAAAACCAGGGTTGCCACCATCGGTCTGACCACAGACGAAGGCGCTGTCGGAGCGATTAAGTACCACGATGCAGAACAAACTGCAATTGCGGCAATCAAAGATTTAAACAGTCAAGGCATCAAGCATATTGTTCTTGATACGCACATCGGCTTGGGCGAAGACGTCAAACTTGCCAGAGCTCTCATCCGCGAGAACCTCAAAGTCTCGCGCATTCAAGGCGGCCACAGCCACAGCATCACGCCCGTTCCAATGTGGGTAGGACCGGACAAGGGACTGATCGCAAGAACCATCGATCGCATGATGGGCAGACCGGTAGGCGGAGATTTCGAAATTCCGATCATGCACGCCGGCTCGGGCGGCAGATGGTTGGGCAATTTCCAATCGGCAATCAATCCGGACGGCTCGGCCAATCGTTTTTTCACTCGCGGTAATCTCGTGCCGATAACCACTGATATCACTCCGGATCAAGGCATGGTGCAAGCAATCAAAAATGCGCTTCCCGAACGCACCGCTTTGACACAAGAAGCATATGGCGCGCAAGCAGTAGGTAATTACACCGCGCGCGGACTGCGCACAAAAGAAACCGCGCTCGGCAACCTGGTCTCCGACGCCATTCGCAGCGGACTGAAACCCACTCTCGGCGATGACCTCGTCGTCATGACGCACTCTGGAGGCATTCGCGATCAAATTGTCGCCGGTAAAGAATTGACCAGATTGGACATTGCCAACCTGGTAATGAACGCAGGCAAGAGAGAGGGCGAAATAAAAGAGCTGGTCAATGTCCGCTTGACCGGTGCCCAGATCAAACAAGGTCTGGAATACGGCATACGTGATCTGCATACCCCGCAAAAACCAAGCGTTGCTCAACGAATCGGGCAGCTCTTCTTCCCCCCGGCCGAAGGCGTAGCGCAGGATCTTTCCGGCAATTTCGTACAAGTCAGTGGTCTCAAGTACTCAATTGATCTGTCCGGACAAGGCTGGAGCGCCGGAATTCCTGGAAGCCGCGTCAACAATTTAAGGATTCAAGCAGCGGACGGACAATTCGTCCCCATAGACCCGGGCAAAACCTACAACGTCGTCACCCGCCAGCACCCGGTTCACAAATGGACGAAAGCCGGAATGTTCGGACCCAGTCGCACGCTTGAAGATGTCGCTCAAGAGCTGCAGATGAAGCCGGTTGAAGTTTCACAAGTCGATTTGATCGCCCAGTATATCGCCGGCAAAAACATCGATCCCAAAACATTCTCGAACGTAGAAGGTAGAATCACTAACAATACCCAGACCGCACGCAAACTGCCAGTCAAAGTCGGGGTTTCGGTCGTGGCTCAGCCTTCGGTAAGAGCGTTTGAAGACAATTTCGACAAATAGGCAGATGTATAAAACAGCAAAGGCGGTCATAGCGCTCGCCATTTCTCTAATTAGTGCGCCGTTTCACGCACCTGCCCATGGTCAAAAGAATAGCGATCTGCCGCCGGTTTCGCCACAGCCATCAGCCGTTTCTGCCCCGGCGCCGCAGCAGTTGAGTCCGGCACAAATTCAACAGAGCGCCACACCTCTCAATTTCCAAAACTTTAACTGCGCTCCTCCAAATGTCCAGACACCGCCCGGTGCACCGCTCTCCTTTCCGCCACCTCTAACTGCACCACCGGAGCCGACACATTTCAATGGTCTGCCCTTGCCGCAACCGATACCCACGCCTTCAGCGGATCCTTTCATTCGCGGGAAAATCATGATCAAACAAGCCACCGACATGATCTCAGGCGGGCAGCTTGATGCAGCGATCGCTCTTTTGCAAAAATCAATGGAATATCGCAAAGTCGATCCGACCCCGCAATTTCTTCTCGGTTTGATTTACGACCAGAAAGGCAATATACAGGCGGCTTTGACCAATTACACGCAGTCGGTTCAAAAGGCCACTTCGCTCGGTATGGATTCATCGCAATTGCGCATCAATCTGGCCAACACGCTTGTAAAGCTCAATTATTTGAAAGAGGCAGAATTTGATTACAAACGGGCCATTGAAATCGACGACAAAAATGAGGTTGCGCATCTCAATTACGGGCGCCTGCTTCTTTTCAAAGGTGACAGTGGCGGAGCATTCAGAGAGCTGCAGCGTGCCCACGAGCTCATGTCCACAGACCCGAATCTGCCCCTCTATGAGGCGCTTGCTCTCAAGGGTCTGGGCAATTTGGAAGAATCACGCCTTAAGTTGCAGGTCTTTCTTGAAAGAGCCAAAGGAGTCAACTGCGATCCCAGAGTTATCAACATGGCCCAGAAGCTCTTAGCCGATTTGAAGTAACACCTCTTTCATAAGCCGCATAAATTACCGGATTCGGGCTCTTTGAGATTTGTTTTACTCAATAGTCTGGCTGTCAGTATTTCTATTTAGCTATCCTAAGCAAAAGCAAGTATATGTAGTTTGTGTCAATCGTTAGATAGATGGTGACCAAAAGAGCCGACGTCAGAATAGAAAAAGACGAGCAGGGCGAAGTATTTCTGCCTGCCAAGGCCTACTATGGCGCCCAGACATTCAGGCTGAAGGAAGTCTTGCCCGTAAGCGGACTGAAGGCGCATCCGCGCTTGATCGATGCCCTGCTTCTGGTCAAGAAAGCATGCGCTGCCGCAAATCTCGAAGGCAAGCGCCTGGAGGTTCCTGTGGCACGTGCCATCATGCAGGCAGCAGATGAGGCTTATGGCGGGCAATGGCGCGATCAGTTCGTTCTGGAAAT
The DNA here is from genome assembly GCA_020854255.1 of Candidatus Melainabacteria bacterium. Lineage (GTDB taxonomy): Bacteria > Cyanobacteriota > Vampirovibrionia > Obscuribacterales > Obscuribacteraceae > QKMZ01. Next base: position 3,398 of record JADZFV010000392.1, read on the forward strand.
TCTTTGCTCCGGTGCTGGCACCGCCCTTAATATCAATGTAAATGAAGTGCTCGCCAATCGCGGTCAGGAGATTTTGGGCGGCGCCCTGGGCAGTTATGACATCATTCATCCGGTCAAACACGTCGATCTGGCTCAATCTCCCAACGATGTTTTCCCCACGGCCATGCGCATTGCAGTTCTACTGGCGACGAAAGAATTCGAGCCGGTTTTGCTGGATTTGGAACGTCTGCTCAGACGCAAATCGCTGGAATTCGAGCGCGTCATCAAAATGGGCCGCTCGCACTTGCAAGATGCCCTGCCGATTACGCTTGGTCAAGAATTCAACGCATTTGGTTCTTCCATCGAGCGTTGTTTGAAGCGGCTTAAAGATGCCAGTGTCGGGCTTACCGAATTGAACATTGGCGCCACTCACGTGGGCACGGGACTGGGTGCAGACAGCAAATACATTCAAGCTGCAGTGGAGCGCCTGTCACAATATACTGGCATACGCCTGCGCCAATCTGACGATTTTTTCCGCATCTCTCAATCGATGTCGGACTTTGTCGAATTTTCATCGGCAATGAAAGAATTGGCCGTGGAGCTGACGAAAATCGGCAACGACTTGCGCCTTTTGTCGTCCGGACCGCGCACTGGCTTAGCCGAAATCACCGCCCCGGAATTGATTGTCGAGCGCTCGCTAATTCGTCCCAACACGCTGCCCAACCGCCGCATTCCCACGCTGGTCGAATGTATCAATATGGCTTCCTGTCAGGTTTTCGGCAATGACATTGTGGTGGGACTGGCAGCCCAGTCTGGTCAATTCGAGTCGAATATGATGACGCCGCTCATCATTCACAATATATTGCAATCAGTAGATCTGCTGCGCAGCACCATCGAGCCCTTCAACAGTAAATATTTGCGCGCCATAACAGCCAATCATTCCGCCTGCAATTTGCAAATGGAAGAAGCAGGAGTGGTTCTGGCAGTAGTGAGCAAACGCCTGGGCGACAAACGAGCTCAAGAATTGTCCCGGGAAGCCGAGCAGGCGGATTTGACATTGAAAGAACTGGTTACGCAGCGAGGGCTGATTCCGAAGGAAGAACTGGATCGCATGCTGTCGTATAAAGAATTGACCGGCATGCATGCGGCTTTTTCATCCACGCATGATAGTGATACTGCAGGTGGTGCAAGCTCTTAATTGAGGCTTATTGCAAGACCTTCATATGAAGAAATATGAAACTGTCCAGCCGTTTTTGTTCAGGTATTGTCAGCCGGTTATTCGGTAATATTTGTAGCTGTCAACGCCCCTTTTTGGAAACACTTTCGAGGTAGATCCGAGTTTATGCTGACTGGATATCGATTCGAGATGATCGTCGGCTGCATGAGGTCTGGGAAATCCAGCGAGCTCATTCGCAGAATCGAACGCGCCCGCCTGGCGTATTTGCCGACAATCATCGTGCGCCCTGCTACAGATACGCGCTCGAAACCCAATCAGATAGAATCGCGCAACGGATTGGCTTCCAGGGCAATCGTCGTTGAGTCCGCCAGAGACATTTTGAAGTATTCGTCTCATGCAGTCGTTATCGGCATGGACGAATGCCAATTCTTCTCGGATGACGTTGCCGATGTGGTCCTGGCATTAATGCGCCAGAAAAAGAAAATCATCGCCTCGGGGCTTGATCTGGACTACAGAGGCAAGCCCTTTGGTCCGATCCCTGCCCTTCTGGCTATCGCCGACCGCGTCGACAAACTTTTGGCTGTTTGCAGAAAATGCGGCTCTGACTTTGCTTGCCGCACTCAGCGCATGGTCAATTCCAACGAACAAATCCTGGTTGGCGACGCCCAATACGAAGCGCGCTGCCTTTCTTGCTTCGAGCCGCCCAGCCAATACCAACTCAAGCTCGACCTTGATGAATTCCACCCGGAGGTGCCGCATCTGGCCTCCTTAATCGACTGCGATCCGGACGGCGAAAATGGATTTGGCGAAGTTTTGCCTCTTTTAAACATAAACAGTCTTTAATCTTCGTAATATCCCGGAGCCAAAAGTTACCGCCAGATTGTCATGGGCATATCTCAGACAGCCTTATGTACTGAGAGGAGCTATTTATGTGTAGTTGGCGTTCCGCTCTAATAGAGTTTTTCACCTTTAAATGGCTGAGAAAACAAGCCCGGCCGGCCGAAGGTCCTTGTGAAAAACCGGAGCAACTGAGAACAATCTGGAAAGACACCTTCAACCGTTTAGAGGCTTACCAGCCGGAAATGCCGGAAGAGCCTCTGCATGAGCACCAGCCGGAGGTCATGAACATGGCCCAGGAAGCTCGTGGCAGGAAATCAGCAGAGCACAACACACCGACACACCAGTTGCCGGCATCGAAAACATGCAATGACCTGCAAGTCTGGTTCGGTGAGTCTGTAGCCACCTGGGATCCTGAGGTCAATGCGCAAAACATGGACAGTAGCGAAAAACAAGACAAAAGCACGATTCGCCGTGCCACGCGCTGGACGAAAGAGACGCATCCCCGATAGTTGCCAGGCAACCAGGAGCCGTTGCAAAGAAGCGGCTACATTTAGTTAGAAACTGCTGAAACTCAGTAGGGTTATGGTTTGCGCATGCCTGCAGGTGGCGCCCGCCGAACCGATATGCGATGCGTAGATGGTAAGATTACTTATGGTCTGCTCTTGATGACCGGAGTTATCAGAACTTCGGGTGCGGGGGTTATTTATGGTCTCTAGGAATCCTTTTTGCTTGGGTCTTCTGGTTGTTTTGGTTTCTTCGGCAAATCTTATATGCGCTCAAGATGCCTGCGCAAAAGGCAAAAAGAGAAGCAGCGCAAGAAACTACTTCGTGCCGCCGCCGCCGGCTTATTTACCATCTCTGACGCCTGCTGTTTATATAAATGGCAAAGCGGAAGTAGCTCAAAAGCCAAAAAAGAAAGAGCCTGAGAAAAAATATGTCTACACGCGCGAAGGCTATGAAGAGCCAAAAGCAACACGTCCCAATCCGTACGTCACCTACTGGGGCAGCTAGTCCGGATTATTAAGAAGTGAAAGCCGCCGGCATTGGCGGCTTTTTGTTGCCTAAACGCGCTCCAGAACCATGGCGATGCCCATGCCGCCGCCGATGCAGAGGCTGACAACCCCATATTTCGCTTTTCTGCGCTTCAGTTCCAATGCCATTGAAAGAATCAGGCGCGCACCGGTTGCTCCGAACGGGTGTCCCAGTGCAATCGCTCCTCCATTGACGTTGACGCGCTGTCGGTCGAGCTTCAATTCTTTCTCGCAGGCGAGGTATTGCCCGGCGAAAGCTTCGTTGATCTCAAAGAGGTCGATGTCTTCCATCTTCAATCCTGCTTTTTCGAGAGCCATTGGAATGGCCGGAACAGGGCCTATACCCATGACTTCAGGGGCAACTCCGACGACAGCCCAGGACAAGACCCTGACCAGTGGCTGAAGTCCATGCTTTTCGGCAATCTTCTCGCGCGTGACCACCAGTGCGGCTGCACCATCTACGATGCCACAGGCATTGCCTGCCGTGACAGAGCCTCCCTTGCGGAAAGCCGGTTTGAGCTTGCCTAGCCCTTCAAGAGTGGTATCCGGACGCATGTGCTCGTCCGAGTCTATAACTTTGATTTTGCCTTTTCCGGCCGAAACCTCGACAGGCACTATCTCTTCAGCAAATACGCCTGAATCCCGGGCCTGCTTGGCGCGTTGCTGCGATTGCAATGCAAATTCGTCTTGCTCGGCTCGAGAGATTTTGTGACGCTCGACCAGATTCTCGGCAGTTTCGCCCATCGATGCATTCGGCAAGGTGTCCCTAATGTCAAGCCCGTCGAATACTTCACCGGTGCCCATGCGCCCGCCCCAACGCATTCCCCAGCTCAAATAAGGAGTCATTGAAAGCGAATCAGAACCGCCGGCCAGAACAACTTCGGCCTGATTGGCGTCGATCAGCATCTCGGCTGTGGCCACAGCCTGTACGCCTGAACCGCATAGAAGATTTAGTATCAACCCGGGGCTCTCTTGCTTCATTCCGGAGCGCAAGCCCACGTGGCGAGCCAGGTAAATGGCATCCTTGCTGGTTTGCAAGACATTGCCCATGACCACCTCGTCGATTATCGCCGGGTCGATTTTGGCTCTTTCGATTGCTCCTTTGGACGCGGCCACAGCCAGGTCGGTCGCCGTCTGCGATGCCAATCCCCCGCCAAATGACCCGAAAGCCGTTCTACAACCGGCTACGACTACCAGAGGTCCTCTCACGTTGTGACCATTTTTTTCTGCCATTTGCTTACGCCCGCCTTTTCTCCCGGGTTGCCAAACCCGTAATAACTTAAACCAGTATCAGAACAGCCACTAAATCTTTGCAGTGACCGATCGCCGTCATACTTGCAAAAACTAAAACAAGTATCAAGACAATATCCAACAGCCATATTGTCAGGCTAGAATTGACGACCTTAGCGACTTTACGGTTTCTTTTTAGAAATTCAAACTCTAGCAAATCAAATATGGAGGGCTGAACCTTGTCCAAGGTTGGTGTACCGAAAGAGATAAAGAACAACGAGTACCGCGTTGCCTTGACACTGGCAGGAACCAGCGCCATGGTTGCACAAGGGCATACCGTCTATGTAGAAAAAAATGCTGGTGTCGGAAGTGGTATCGCCGACAAGGAATACGAAAAAGCCGGCGCCAAGATTTTGCCTGATGCTAAGAGCGTCTTCGGTGAAGCCGACATGATCATGAAAGTGAAAGAGCCTCAAGCAAGCGAAGTGGCGATGCTCAAGAAAGGGCAGTTGCTCTTCACATACTTGCACCTGGCAGCTGAGCCCAAATTGGCTCATGACCTGGCCAAGACCGGTGCTACCTGCATCGCATACGAAACAGTTCAATTGGCAAATGGCTCACTGCCTTTGCTTACACCGATGAGTGAAATCGCCGGACGTTTGTCCACACAAATAGGCGCCAACTACCTCGAGAAGCCGATGGGCGGTCGCGGTATTCTCCTGGGCGGCGTTCCCGGTGTTGAGCCCGGTCGAGTCATCATCATCGGTGGTGGCGTAGTCGGAACCAACGCTGCCAAGATTGCCCTTGGACTTGGCGCTCGCGTCACACTCTTCGATCTCAACCTCGATCGCCTGCGTTATCTCGACGATATCTTCAACGGTCAGGTTCGCACCGTATTCTCGGTCGGACATTACCTCGAAGAGGCTCTTCCGAGCGCCGATCTCGTCATTGGTGCAGTACTTCTGCCGGGCAAACAAGCCCCGCGCGTCATCACCAGAGACATGCTCAAGAAGATGAAAGAAGGCTCGGTAATAGTTGACGTTTCTGTCGACCAGGGTGGTTGCATAGAGACAATCCATGCCACAACCCACTCTGACCCGATCTACACCGTCGATGGCGTTGTTCACTATGGCGTCGCCAACATACCGGGTGCTGTGCCGTGGACATCCACCAGAGCGCTCACCAACGCCACAATGCCTTATGCCTTGAAACTCGCGAAGCTCGGCTACAAAGCCTGCCTCGATGATCCGGCCCTGGAAAAAGGCGTCAACATTCACGAAGGCGAAATCGTCCATCCGGGCGTCAAAGAAGCCTGCGAGTCGTTGGCAACAGCCAAGTAAGGTCGACGCCAGGCATCGACCCTGCTAAAAAATAAAAAGCGTCCGGCCTCTGGCAGGGCGCTTTTCTTATCGAAAGAAGATTGTCTGCGGAGATTTCAATACCGCACATAAAGAAATAGATCTAGCCCGCCCAAAAGATAATCACCACATTTCGGGATTCTTGAAGGAAAAGCGTGACTGGATGGACCGCTACCAGAAAGCCGTCCACCTGGACACATTCCGCATATACAATCAAGGTACCGACAAGTACACCTGGTGGCACATGATGACGAACGCCAGGGCCCGAAATGTCGGTTGGCGAATCGATTATTTCTTCATCCACAAAGCCCTGGAAAACATCGCGCAAGATGCCACAATCGAAGCTGCAGTAATGGGTTCCGCCCATTGTCCTGTAACCTTAACTCTCAGAGTTTGAGAGGCTTATAAAGCCCGCGCCATTGCGACTGCGCTAAGATCACTTTACTGTTTCTCTTAGTTTGGACAAAAACAGGTAATACAAATTGAGTCAGGTAACAATGGCTAAGGCACGATCAGTTCAGTCCGGCAAAATCTGGCAGAACAGAAGAACGCGTGAAGTTCTGTGGACTTTGTTGAAACTGCAGAAAGTGGAAAATGGCGTGCTGGTCATCACCGGTACGAAAAAAAAATTGGAAGGCGAGATTGGAGTTTTTCACGGAATCTTTCTGACCGGTGCCACGATAAACGGCTCAAACGAAAAAGGTTATCCAGCAATGAAGCGCCTTTTGGAAGTTGAGGAGGGCACCTTCAACTATTACGACTACGGAGCAAACTCACTGGGCGATCTCGATCAAGGATTGAAATTGCGCATCACGCAAATCATCAATCTGATGCCCAATCTGCCGGTCAGCATCGAAGCGGCCATGGGCAAAAACACCCTCAATCGCATTCGGGCAATGGATTCAGGTGAAGTAAGCAGCTATGAAGAGATCAAAGTCGATCAGGCTGTGGCAGAGCAATTACGCGCTCTCGATGAAAAAACAATGAACATGCGCGCTTTGATTTTCTGGGGTATTTTTCTAGTTGTCTCATCAGTAGCAGCAGTTCTCTTTTACGTAAAACACTAGCTGCCGAGCACGTGTTTCAACGCAGCATCCAGAGTCGAGTAGCGGTATTCGTATCCTGAATCAATAAGCTGGTTAGATTTTTTTGCTTCGCCTTCGGCGTAAGGCACTGTCAGATCTACATGATCACTGATGGCTTCAGACAGCATGCAATGCTCGATTGCGGACACGGCGTCATCTACAGCGATCCAATTTTTCGTTTTGCCTTTCCATTTCGGGTCCTCTTTCAATACACCGAAGGCCGGTGTGAGAACCGCACCGGTGCGAGCAAAAACATATCTGGTTGAAGGACTGCGCAAAAATTCAAAATGTTTCTCCAAACTGATAAATGAGTATTCTCGCGAATCGAAATCATGCGCCTCTACAAACACATTGATTGGTTTCTTGGATTTTGCCAAAACCGCAGCCAATGCATCTGGCGATTCATTCATTGCAAAGGAACTAAAGATTTTGATTACTGCGTCAAACTCATGCCTGGATAGTAACTGCGCACAGCCCTCCAAAGATTCGAGATGGGTATCAATCGTCCTGTTTTTGTTCGGGGCAAAACTTACACAATGTCCTTGTGTTGCCAGGTAATCCAGGAGCGGGTTGGTCAGGTGAGCTGGTTGCCCAAAAACCAAAACCCTCATTCTGGGACACTTGCGGTTTTTCATATAACCGGAAAGGTCCTTTTGAAGGACCTCATGGCGGTAGCGAAACATTCTCAGCAAGTCATAATCGAAATAACGGCCCATAAAAGGCTCCGAAGCCAGCGCCAGTGGCAGCTCAAAATCAATGTCATCATGCATAGCGCTGCGTCCGTCGGACAGCTTCTCAAAAATATGTTCATGTAGCCAATAAGCGAAAGGTCCTTTTATCTGCCGATCGACAAATTTTTTATCGGACTCGAATTCAACGACCTCGAATGCCATATTCATGGGAATACCAAATCGGCGAGCGACCAGTTCGACCTTAAGCCCCATTTCAAGGCGCTGCGGCAACCCCTTGACTCGGACATCGAGCCAGGGAGGCGTCAGACGCTCGAAGGCTCTCTCCCGCAAATGCCAGGAAAACAGCTCGCTCACAGGCGCTTCGATGATTGAGTGGCGAACAAAATTTCTCACAAAGTTGGGCTGAATTTCCCCTCCGTTGGCAATCCAGTTTAACCCCCGCCGATATTAGATTGCGGAATTTCACCAATGAAGAATGGCAGATGTTAGGCCAGGGTGCATAATTGTAATTGAGTCAGCGGCCTCAAACTGCTGACATCGGGGACTATTGGCAATTTGCGGCATGAGTGAGAGCTGGACGAAATACGCTGAAAAGGGAGCTGCCGCATTCCAGGCAGGCGACTTTCCAGAAGCTGAAAAGATGATGCGGGCCGCCCTTCTGGAGGCCGAGTCGGCGTCTGATCCTCTCACTTTGGCAATTATTCTCGACAACCTGGCGGAAGTCTATTTCGAGCAGTCCAGATTCCCGGATGCCGAGCCCCTTTATGTTCGCGCCCTTAAATTGCGCGAAGACAATCTCATTCCCGGCCACGAGGACATAGTATCCAGCCTCAATAATCTTTCGGCTCTCTATTTCTTCATGGGCGAGCACGGCAAAGCCGAGCCTATTTGCAGAAAGGTGACTGCCATGTACGCCAAGGCGCTCGGTCCGGATCACCCGGAGGTAGCGACAAGCTTGAACAATTTGGGTCTTTTGTACATGGCCCAGAAGAAATACACAGATGCCGAATCGATATTCACCAAGGCATTCCGCATCAGGGAGCGCGCGCTGGGACTGGACGACCCCGAAACAGCCTCCTCGCTCCACCAGCTCGGTTTTGCCCTCAAAGAACTGAATAAACTCGAACAGTCCCGCCAATGCCTGGAAAGAGCGCTGCCGGTGATTGAAAATGCACTCGGCCCGGAATCCAGTGAAGTAGAGTCGATCACAGACTATTTGCTGGACATACTGACACTGCAAGGACGCGCGCAGGAATCAGCCCCATATATCGAACGCAAGCTGGCAAGCAAACAAATCACCCTCGGTCCGACCCACCCGGAAGTCGTTGCTTTGATGAAGCACTTAGGTGACATGTACTTGCAGGAGAAAAAGACCAGCGAAGCGGAGAAATTGTACAAACGCATTCTTTCTATGAAAGAGCGCGCCTTAGGAAAACAACATCCGGACGTCGCCTCCAGTTTGACCGACCTGGCCAAGGTATATCAAGCCGAGGGTAAATTCGCACAGGCCGAACAGCATTACAAAGATTCGCTGGCGATTGCAGAAAGGGTGTTCGGCAACGATCACTTCGAGATGGCCAATCACTTAGGCGATCTCGTCAATTTCTACATTGGCTTCTCGCGTTTTGCTGTCGCCGAACAGCATGCCAAGCGGCTTCTCGACATGAAGCGCCGCATGCTTGGCGAGTCTGACAGCGGTGTGGATCCAGCCATGTACAGCCTGGCAATTTGTTATTTCCAACAAAACAAATTGAAAGAAGCAGAACCGCTTTTCAGAAAATTGATAGAACTCAGAGAGCGCAGTCATGGTGCCGATGATCCACAGGTAGCGTCATGCCTGTTTCCCTTAGCCGACATTCTCAAACGGCAGCAACTCTATGAAGATGCCGAACCGCTCTATAAGCGCGCTATGGATATTCGCATGAAAAAACTGGGACCTCAGCATCCGGATGTGGCGATTGTGCTCGAGAGTTATGCGGATCTTTTAGCAAAAACATTCAGAGAGGCGGAAGCCGAGCATATGAAGAATTGCGCCCGGGGCATCAACGCCTCGCAAAGAAAATAGATGGGGACTTCCGCTTCCAGTACCGCGCCTGTCATCGTCTGGTTTCGGCAAGACCTGAGAATAGACGACAATCCCGCCCTTTCTGCCGCCGCCGAAAGTGGTGCGCCAGTGATACCACTGTTTATCTGGTCTCCGGAAGAAGAAGGCAATTGGGAGCCGGGAGCAGCCAGCCGCTTTTGGCTCCATCACTCGCTGACCGAATTGACGATATCGCTGGCAAGACTGGGTTCGCCTCTGATAATAAAGCGTGGTTACAGCTTAAGTGTTCTTCGCGACTTTGCCAAAGAAGTAGGTGCTCATGCGGTTTATTGGAGCCGCCGCTACGAACCAAGCACGATTGTGCGCGATAAAAACTTAAAGGGCGCGCTTGTAAATGATGGCGTGGACGCACGCAGTTTCAATGCAAATTTATTATTTGAGCCATGGCAGGTCCTAAACGCAAAGAATGAGCCGTACAGAGTTTTCACCGCTTTTTACAAAGCCGCAACCGCACTTGTTACACCGCCTGCGCCGATCGATCCGCCCAAGAAATTGGTGGCGCCGGTGAAAAAAGTTCGCTCTGTTGCTATATCTGATCTAATGCTTTTGCCGAAAATCAATTGGACGATGGGCCTGAATGACGCCTGGCAGCCAGGCGAAAAAGGCGCAAAAAAAAATCTGGAAATATTTCTGGATGTCCTGAACCGATACGTGCCGGACCGAGATTGCCCCGGTGTAAGCGGCACATCACGCTTGTCGCCGCATTTGCACTTTGGAGAGATCAGCCCCCGTACTATCTGGCACGCAGTCAGAGACACAGGCAAGGCGGGCGAAAGCAAAACCACTTATCTAAAAGAGCTGGTCTGGCGTGAATTTGCTCACAGTTTGCTCTATCACTTTCCGCATACGGCCAATTCACCATTGAGACCGGAATTCGAGAGATTCGCATGGCGCAACGATCCAGACCTTTTGGAGAGATGGCAGAAAGGCGCGACAGGCTATCCTCTTATCGACGCAGGCATGCGCGAGCTCTGGCACACAGGCTGGATGCATAATCGAGTGCGCATGATTGTTGCTTCTTTTCTGGTCAAAGACTTGCTTTTGCCCTGGCAGCAAGGTGCTGAATGGTTTTGGGACACTCTGGTAGACGCCGATCTGGCCAACAATACATTGGGCTGGCAGTGGTCAGCGGGTTGCGGCGCCGACGCCGCACCTTATTTTCGGGTTTTCAATCCTGTATTGCAGAGTCAAAAATTCGACCCGGATGGCGAGTATATAAAACGATGGGTGCCGGAATTGTCCGGTCTGCCCAAAGCCTGGATCCACCATCCCTGGGATACGCCTAAAGAGGTTCTTAAGGCTGCTGCCATCGAGCTTGGCAAATCCTACCCTCAACCAATTGTCGATCACGCCTTTGCACGCCAACGTGCCCTGGAAGCGTTCAAACAACTAAAGCCGGTGGCGGCCAAATAGGATTCAATCCACATAAGACGCACCGTCAAAATGCCGGACGGGTTCTAACGGATCAAAACCGGTTTGAACGGATTTAGTGCGGCAAAGGAGGGCTCTTTTGAGAAGGAAATAAATGCAAGTCGGGAGCCGACTCAATTTTATGATTAGCTCTGAAAATGCCCCAGTTCAAAACCAGTGCAAATGACACCCAAAACACGTACGGCAAAAGCATCAGTCCGGCTTCAAAGGCAATGTTGGCGAAAGACAAAGTCGTAAACGCCACTGTAAACCAGAGAAGAACGACAGTGACAAAGCCTCCTAACGGATTTTTTTGACCGAAGAATATAAAGGACCAGGCCATATTCAATAAGAGCTGAAGAGCGAAAAGACTGACGGGAAGTATAACCTGCTCTCTGGTGCCAGTCGTCAAAATGGTGGCCAGCGAAATCCCCATGAGGAAATACAGCACTGACCAAACAACGGGAAATACCCAGTCCGGCGGAGTGAATACGGGCTTGTTAATGGTCGGATACCAGGTATCGACTGATTTTTCCGTGTAGTGGCCACCTACGGCTGCAGTAATGAAGCACAAGACCACTGATGCGAAAAATACAAATGGCTCGAGCAAATTCATGACGCAAACCTCACAGGGTTAAGAGCGAATCAAAGTCAGTCACAGTAAGTTTTTAGACGCCAAGGGAATTAGTAAGTTCCGGGTTCCAAATTGAGATTGCCCAGACACGACCTCCTAGTCCCGGTATTTATCCGTTCAGAAAAGTATTGGGGCTTCTAACGCAGCGACTCCAACTGCGCTATTTGCTCTTCCTCATGCTTCGCTTCTTCATTGAGAGCCAGTTTTTTCAAAGCCTGCAAGAGGGCGCGATGAGCGTCCATTGAGCCGGGATAGAGTTCAACAGCTTTACGAAAACTGGATTTTGCTTCTTTGATCGCACCGGCAACCATTTGCGCATCGCCTTGCAGGAGATAGGCAGCCGGGTAATACGGATTCAATTCCAGAGCCCGCTTTGCGTGATTGGCCGCAGTCTTGTTGTCTTCTTTGATCAGTGCGATCCGGCCCAGCATTACATATGCTTCCGGAGATTTGACATAACACTCCAGCGCTTTGTTTGCCGATGCTTCCGCCCCTTTCGTGTCCTTCTTCATCAATTGCAATTCAGACAAGACAAACCAGGCATCGGATTTTTGCTCATAATCGATGTCTTTGAGCTCTGTAGCTTTTGACGCCACGGATATGGCTTGATCGAGATCGCCTTTGAGGGCAAGCGCCTTGGCTCGAGTCTGCATTGCTTCTGCCATGTGCCTGGGATAAATAGAAGAGAGATCTTCCGGCAAAAGCACCAGTGCTTCGTTGAAACCACCAGCCTTAACCAGTGCGTCGGCTACAGCTACGGTCTCTCGTGGCTTCTCTTCTTTGCCGAGTTTTTCATACGCAGCAAGCAGGTTCTGGCCTGATTGTTTGGTCAGATCGCGCATCGCTTTTGCTTTGGCCAGCATGAATGCGTCGAAATTACCCTGTTGAGTATTCCTTGTCGCCAGGCTTATGGACTCATACTGGGTAGTTGCATCCGCATAACGCCCTTCCGCAAACAATAGTCCGGCCAGTGAGCGCATCAAATCAAACTTGCTGGGTCCGGTCTGTTGATTGGCAGGGGTCAACTGCTGCAGCGCCAACGCCGTGACGAAGGCGGCTTCAGCTTTCATAAATTCGTCGTCTTCTGCGTAGCAAAAGCCGAGGGCGGACAAATCAGTGACGGAGGTGGGATTGATATTGAGAGCGTTGGTATACGCTCTTTCAGCCGACGACCAGTCCTTCTTACCTATGTATATTGCACCTAACCGGCGCCAGGGCTCGGGGTCGGTATTGGTCATTGCGGCCGCTTCCTTATACTGTTCTATAGCTTCTTCGGTTCTTTTAGCCAACGTAAGTGCATAGGCAAATTCCAGACGATAGCGGATATCTTTGGGCTTACGCTCCATCATGCGTCTGCCTTCAGCGACCATGTCGTCATAACGCTTCTCTTGCGCCAGAATTCTATTCAGCTTGTCGTGAGCAGTTTGATTGTCGGGCTCCAGCTTCAATGCTGCGGTCAAATTCTCGGCAGCGCGATTGTTGTTGCCGGCCAGTACATTCATATTGGACAGCTCGACCAGTTCAAAAGCCTTGTCTTTACTGAGGTCTACAGCTTTCTGTTGATCCACGATAGCGCCATTGAGATTGCCCTGAAAGCTTTTTATGGTAGCGCGACTTCTAAAAAAACGAGGATTGGTGGCATCGATGTCGATGGCCTTCTTCAAGACACCGAGCGCATCTCTCAAGCGCCACTGCTCTGTGTAGATCTGGGCCAGGCGATAGTGAGTGGATGCTTGTTTGGGTGCGGCTTTGATGGCCCTTTTCGCCACATCGATAGCACCGTCGAAGTCGTTTTTGGAAAGGCGAAGATCAACAAGGGCATCTTGAGCTTCCGTCATGCCCGGCTCAATTTCAAGCGCTTTTGCATACGCTTCTTCGGCTCTGCCGATGTCCTCCAGCCAGCGCTGCTGCAAATAACCGAGTGTGCGGAATCCCCAGGCAAACTGCGGATCAAGCTCTACGGACTTCTGGCAGTAGGCTGCCGCTGCAGTTGCTTTTCCTTGCTTGGCAGTGACCAGCGCCAAGGCGAAATTTGCCAGCGGATCGCCACCAAATTGCGGCGGCAGGGTCAAAAGAAGTTTTTCCGCTGCTTCGAATTTACCGTCCAGAGTCTGGTTGAATGCTTTGATCAAAAGCGCATAAGGGCTTTCGGGAGCTTTTTTTTCGGCATTGTCTGCCAGTTTCTTCAATTCGTCGCTCTTGCCAAGGAAAAGATAAGCAAACGCCAACCAGGCATTATCGCGATTGACGTCCTTTTCTTTCTTGACTCTTGATTCCAGCTGCCGGCTGGCTTCGCGCCAGCGCCCCTGGTTTATCAGTGTGGCGATCGAGCCGGGCAGGCCAATCACGGATTGCGGCAGATCTTCTTTGCTCGGCGCGACTACTTGGGCTTGTGATTTATCTTCTGACTTAGCCTTTTTATCCGATTTGCTTTTCTCTTTCGGTTTTAAGTCGGCGGTCTTGCCGGCTTTCTCTACTTTTTCCTTCTTTTCGACCTTTGCTTTTTTCTCAGTCTTTTGCGTGCTCTTGGCTTCAGCTTCACCGATCGACGGCGACAGTGCCGGACAGAGCAATGTCAGGCTCAACGCCAGACACAAAGCCTGGACGCCTGTGCGCTTCTCTCGGGTTTCACTTTCATTCGATGAGTTTTTCAACTTGAGCTCCTCAGCATCTTTACTTCAATTCTAACTTTCACTGACACTGCCGGCAGTAGCAGCCTCAAAGAGAGACAATTGCATGACTTCTTCAATCGGTATATTTCTGAACTTGGGTCCGTCCAGTATTTTGCTGGCCGCACTGCGCCGCTCCATCTGCTGCATCAGATGCTGCGCGCGCGTAATTATCTCGGCGGGCAATCCGGCCATTTTGGCAACCTGAATCCCAAAACTTCGGCTGGCGCCGCCGGGCACCACCGAGCGAATGAATTCGACATGACCGTCGGTTTCTTTGACGAGAACTTGATAATTGGTTATTTGCGGGAAAAAACTGGCCAGCCCGTTCAACTCGTGATAGTGCGTGGCAAAAATAGTGCGCGCCCTGACTTCCTTGGCAAGATATTCCGAAACAGACCAGGCGATTGCCACACCGTCATAAGTGCTGGTGCCGCGCCCGACTTCGTCCAGGAGAATAAGAGAGCGGCTGGTCGCCGACAAACAGCACTGAGTCGTTTCGCTCATCTCGACAAGGAATGTCGACTGCCCCTGCGCAAGATCATCGGCGGCGCCGATGCGCGTGAAAATGCGGTCGACGATGCCTATAGTGGCGCTGTCGGCGGGGACAAAAGATCCCATTTGCGCCAGAATAACAATGTGCGCGGTTTGCTTGAGCAAACTGGACTTACCGGCCATGTTCGGTCCGGTCAGGATGATCATTTGATGGTCGCTGCTGTCACCTTCAAGACGAGCATCGTTAGCCACATATCGTCCTCTGGGCAAGATACGCTCCAGGACCGGATGACGGCCCTTGGCAATCTTGAGTTCCAGCGAATCATCGACTTTCGGCTTTACATAGCGCCCTTCGATAGCCACTTTGGAAAGCGCAAGAAGAGCATCTAGCGTGGCCAGATTATTGGCGACAGAGAGCAAATCTCCGCCTGCGGCAGTTAGTTTTTGCCGGAGTTGAGTGAACAACCTGTACTCAACATCAGACTGATTTTTTTCCGCATTGAGGATCTTCACCTCGTACTCTTTCAAGTCGGGGGTGATAAAACGCTCTGCATTTGTCAGGGTTTGTTTTCTGATGTAATCATCGGGAACCAGCCCCTTCTGCGCATTTGTCACCTCTATGAAGTAGCCGAAATTACGGTTGAAATTGACCTTCAAGCTTTTAATGCCGGTGCGCTCTTGTTCTTGTTTTTGCAGGTCTTCAATCCATTGTTTGCCGCCGCCTAAAAGCGAACGAATCTCATCCAGCTCGCTGTCATAGCCTTCTTTGAATATGCCACCTTCAGTCAATTCTCTGGGCGGATCAGCTAAGAGAGCTCGAGAAATTTCCTCTTTGAGCGACTGCAAACTGGCCGGCAAATCGGACAGTTTGCTGAGACTTTCGCTCTTCAGTCCCTGAACGGCGTTCTTTAGAGCCGGCAATTGCGAAAGTGAATTTTCCACTGCCGCCAGCTCCTTCGGATTGATCGTGCCGGATGAGAGTTTTACCGAAAGCCGCTCCAGATCGGACAATGAGGAAAGGCAGTCTTTCAATGTTTCGCGTACTTGATTTTGCCCAATCAATTCTTCAATTGCATTTTGACGTTTTTCAATGGCGGCGACATCAAATAATGGGCGCATCAACCACTTGCGCATCATTCGGCTGCCCATGCCGGTTTGCGTCTGGTCGATAACCCAGAGAAGGCTGCCTTGAAAAACACCGTCGCGTGAAGTCTCGGCCAATTCCAAATTGCGTCTTGTGTTTTCATCCATGGTCAAATGACCGTCGACGCTGTATGTGGAAATACCATTGAAGCGCGGCATCTGGGCGCCTGTAGTTTTTTCCAGATACTCGAGCGCGGCTCCGGCGGCGGCTGTGGCCAGAGGCATTTTGTGGCAGCCAAAACCTTCCAAGGTGGCAACTTGGAAGAACTGACAGATGCGTCTCTGGGCGGGCTCAAACTGAAAATACATGGCCGGGCGGCCGGTGACATGATACTGCTGGCAGATTGCTTGTGGCAGATCGACCACTTCGCGGGCAACCACGTCGTCTCCTTGCGGCTTCACGACGCGCTTGGCGGCCAGAATTTCTTTCGGCTGAATTCTGCCAATCTCAATGGACAGACTGCTTTCCGGCACCTGCGTGACGAAAAATTCACCACAGGAGGCATCTACGAAAGCCAGTCCCCAGAGATCGGAGCCGCCGGACGCTTTCACCGCTGAGAGCAGATAATTGTTTTCTCTAACCGGTAAAAGATGCGATTCCAAAACCGTCCCCGGTGTCAGTATTCTGGTCACCTGACGTTCGACGGGGCCTTTCTCAGCGCCGACTATTCCTACTTGCTCGCATATGGCGACGGAATAACCTTTTTGAATGAGACGCGCCAGATACGCATCTACAGCGCGAGCGGGCACACCGGCCATAGGCATGCGGCCACCCGGATAGGATGATTCGGGGCGGCCTGTCAGAGTGATATCGAGTTCGCGAGCAGCCACTTGCGCATCGCTGTCAAACATTTCATAGAAGTCGCCGACTCTGAAAAACACAAGAAAATCTGGGTATTGGGACTTAATCTCCCAGTATTGCCGCATCAAGGGCGTCAATTCTCGCGTTTTTTCAGCTTCTCCATTTACCGGATACGAGGCTGTCTCGGCAGCGGAATTAATGCTTTCATTTTTCGCTTTTTTCACGTTTTCAAAATACCTTGAATTCGGTTTCTTTCCCCAAATTGTCCCGTTCGATATATTTTCGAACCGATTCTATTCTCAAAACAATTCGACACATATGCGGATCATCGCAACGACTGCGCGTCAGACCAATCTTACATTTCGACCGAGGCGTCTGTTCTCATTAAGAGGATAAGCTTCTGGTAAGATGAGCCTTTGGTAATATAAATTACTCTAGAGCGGGAGCCTGAGAAGGCGTTTGGTGGGTCCTGCGAATTTGCGAGCCAAAAATAGGGCGGTAACCAGTAAAACATATGACAGAAATCAAGCATCAAGAAATCAGCTCAATCGGCACTAAAAGCGGACTAATTGCATTTGCTGCCGCCTTCTCCTTTGCGCTCACAATTTCAGGTCTATTGAGCGTTCAAGACAGCGCTGCGGCGCCCAGGGCGGGCGCTTCCGTCGTGAAGACGACGAAAGACAAGAAAGATGCGCCTGCCGCCGAGAAAGACAGCAAAGAAAAAGACGCCAAGGACAAGGACGGCAAAGACGATAAGAAAGCCGAGGCGCCCGCTCCACCCGAGCCACCCCTTGAAAATGTCCAGTTAGTGACGACTCAAGAATTGGTTGATGCCCCTCAAAAGTTCCTGCACAAAAACGTCAAGTTCTGCGCTCCATTTCATGCCTATTCAAGCCTCGCTCTTGACTACAAGCCGGCTTTGCGCCCGTCAAAAACCCATCTTTCATTCTTGATTTTAAGACCGAACAGCAAAGTGCCCTTCTCCGAAATCAAATTGGCAATGCCGATTCCCAAGGACAAAGATCCAAAGAACAAACTTCTGCAAGACTTGAAAGACCAGGACACCATCGAAGTCACAGGCACTGTTTTTGCAACCGCACTGGACGAACCCTGGATTGACGTCAAACAGCTAATTAAGACGGCAAGCGCGCCAGATCCGAAGAAAGACAAAGAAAAGGATAGTGCCAAGAAAGAAGATTCGAAGTAAGCTTGAGCGATAAAGGCGATGCCGCGCGTCGCCTCAATGCCTGAAGTCCGACATATCCAGGAGATGCAAAATGCCCGACCCTAACCAACTGATGGCGCTTTTAAACACCCTCAATGGCAAGCACGGCATTTTGGGTTGTTTGCTGATATCGCGGGACGGACAGGTTGTCGCAACTTCATTGCCGGCTGAAGTTGATGTGGCAATGATCGGAGCCCTGTCTGCGACACTTTTCTCCAACAACGATGTCTCAATCCAGAGAATGAATCGCGGCAATCTCATGCAGATGACGCTTTTGACTGACCAGGGCATCCTGCACTTCTATGAGGTAGCCAACCACTTCCTCGTCGTTCTTACGGCCAAAAATCAAAAGATCAATCTGGAAGGCTTGATTCGCTCAGTGGAAGAGCAAGGTAAATCCCTCCAGCAAATGCTCGGCTAAAAGACGGGCAAGCGCCTGAATCAACAAGTACGTGAGACTCCATATACAAGTAGGCGCCTCATTTAGTTAGTTTTAAAAGCTGAGAATTCACTATATAAGCTATAGTAGTTATCGAGAGCATATTGATAGCCGGCTGCGGTTCTTTTGAGCCTGGAGCAGAAATATGCAGGATCCCGATGCAGGGTACTTTATCGAGGAGTGTCTATGCGTCTTTCAAAAGTGAAGCCTGCTTTGTTGGCAGCACTTTTCGCCATAAACAGTTTGTTGCCGGCCTATGCGGCCAGGTTTGTCGACCTGGGCAGCAGCTGGGCGGAAAAATACATCAACGATTTATCCGACAAAGGCGTAATTCCTGCCGAGAGCGACGGCAAATTCAAGCCAAACGAACCTGTCACGCGTGCCGCTTTGTCCATGTGGATGGTCAGAGCTCTGGGACTGGAAAACCAGCCGGTATCAACGCATCCAAGCTTTCCCGACGTCAAGGTGAGCGACCCTTTCTATAAATATGTCGAGATTATCCGGCAGAACAATTACATAGCCGGCTTCCAGGACGGATTTCGACCAAACCAATTCATTCAACAGGGTGAAGTAATTTCGATTGTCGCTCGCGCCTTGCACACTCAAGCACCGGACGAGGGGACGGTTGAGAGAGTTTTGTCACGCTATCAAGACGGCAGCAAAGTGCCGCAATGGGCACGCGTGGGAGTCGCTCAAGCGGCCGAAAGCGGTCTGCTAGACGGAGACGAAAAGCCGACCGAAGTAGATGCGACGGCGATTGCCACCAGGGCTTCGGCAGCCGCGCTGATTTATCGACTGCAGCAAAGTTTGGCCAGAAAAGACATTGCCGATACGACTGCACAAGCGGTGTCCGGCGGCTCATTTGGTGCCGGCACGGCACCAAATGTGGCATCAACACAACTGGGCGGCGGAGAGCCGGCTTATCAGGGGCGCGTCACCGAACAGGGCACCGGCCTGCCAGCTTATGGGGGCGGGCAACCAGGTTATCCGCAAACGCAAGCTGCGCCGCAAATGCCTCCGCAAAATCCTTATGCGGGCGGCGCCCAGCAAGGCTATCCGCCCATGCAGCCTCAGTATCCGCAAGCCGGCGGATACCCACCCGCCAATCCTTATCTTTCCGGAAGAGTGGCCGTAGTAGCGGCAGGAACCAAGCTGCAAGCCAATTTAAAAAACACTCTCAATTCCGGCTCCACTCAACCGGGCGAAACGGTTGAGGCAACGCTGGGCTCTCCCATTTATTCTGGCGGAGTAGAAGTGGTTCCGGCAGGCAGTAAGCTCTCCGGGCAAGTGACCAATGTAGTGAGCGCAAAACGATTTAAGTTTGGCGCCAATGGAAAAATCGACATTCGTTTTACTCAGATTGAAACACCTGACGGCAGGCGTGTACCGCTTTCCGCGTCCATCGACGACACTCAGTTGAGATTGACCGGCGGCACCACAGCCGGCCGCGTCGGTAAAGGTCTGGTTACGACAGGCGTAGGGGCCGCCGGTGGTGCCGCGCTGGGAACCGCGCTGGGAGCCATTGTCGGAGCGACCGGGCGCGGTCAGGTCGGGCGCAGCACCGGTATGGGAGCAGTGTTCGGCACCGCCCTTGGTGGTGGCGTCGGAGCAGTCGGTGCAGTCGTTCGCAAGGGATCTGAAATCACCATTCCGGCCGGCTCCACCCTGCCGATCCAGTTGGATGAATCAATGCAAGTTGCTGCCGGTGGCCCGCCGCCACCTCAATATGCCTTTCCGCCTGGTGGCGGCTATGGCGGCTATGCGCCGCCTCAAGGCGGCTACCCTCCGCCGCAAGGCGGATATCCGCCAGCGCAACAGGGTGGTTATTACCCGCAGTAACTCAGGCCGGGCGACACATGGCGTCGCTCCTCCAGGCACAAGGCTTCAGTCGCCGCCGTAACGCCTGTTGCGCTGCGCGTATTCTTCAATCGCTTCGTCAAAATTCTCAGGCGTGAAATCAGGCCACAAAATCGGCGTAATATACAACTCAGAGTACGCCGCTTGCCATAAAAGATAATTGGAAAGTCGCATTTCACCGCCTGTGCGAATCATCATTTCCGGATCGGGAATTTCGCCTGTAAATAGATATGAATTGAGCAACTCCTCAGTGATATCCGCTGGTGCCAGTAAGCCTGCCGCCGCTTCGGCAGCGATACGCTTTGCAGCCTGGGTGATCTCCAGGCGAGAACCATAATTGATTGCCACCTGCAAATTCAGACCGGTATTGTGCTTCGACTCTTCCATCGAACGCTCGAAAGACTTTTTCAAGCGCGCCGGGATTGTTGACATGTCACCTATGAAGCGGAGGCGAACACGGTTTTCCGATAGTTCATCAAACTCATCGCGCAACACATTGCTGAACAATTCGAACAAATAGCGTACTTCTTCACGGCTGCGCTGCCAGTTTTCGCTTGAAAAGGCATACACGGTCAAATATTCCAGCCCAATGGAGCCGGCGTGCCGGACCAGTCTTTTCAGCGACTTGACACCCTCTTTGTGACCGGAGAGGCGCGGCAATTTGCGCTGATCCGCCCATCGCCTGTTGCCGTCCATGATGATGGCAACGTGCTTGAGCGGCAACGTCATAGTCGTTTTTGCCGGCACCGGTTCACTATTATTGGTGGCAGGCTCTGGTTTTGACACTTTCAACGGTCGACCCATGGAAAGAGTTTACGGATGCATCTTTTCGTGCACTTGCTGGCAATTTTACCGGCTCTCGCTGGCTTGGGCTGAAAACATAAAGAATTCCTCACCGACACTGATATAATCACTAAACTCACGAGAGCTGCGGGAACACAGGATTTTATGAACCGAGAAAAGCTGAAGGATGTCCTCGATTTATTCCTTATCAGCTTGATATCGCTTTACTTCGAACTGCTGATCATTCGTTGGTTATCCTCTGAGATTCGCATTTTCGCCTATTTCAAAAACATCCCGCTCATGGCTTGCGTCTTTGGACTTGGACTGGGGCTGGGTCTTTCCAACCATAAGCGCGTCTTTTCAGGCTACTGGCCGTACGGGCTTTTGGCGCTCTGTACAATCATTTCTTTTGCATCGCCTCTCCATTTGGTTCACGTTTCTTGCATCAACCCGGCCGAGCACTACATTCTGGGCGAAGCATGGGGGAATTTCACAGGCGACGTCAGCTATTTGGACAAAGTGGCAATGATCCTGCCGGGTCTGGCAGTGCTAGTCATTGTTTTCTACTTGATGGCATTCACGTTCGCGTGTCTCGGGCAAAAGCTCGGACAAACATTCGACAAATTCCCGCCGCTACCTGCTTACAGCATCAACGTAGGGGCAAGTTTGCTCGGTATTTTGCTGTTTTCAGGACTTTCCTATCTGTCATTAAAACCCGAGCACTGGTTGCTTGTCGGCTGCGCTTTGTGCCTGCGCTTCTATTACAAACCACTGCAGGCGGCTGCCCTGGTTGCGTGTGTAGCTATTGCGTTCTTTACGAGCGTTCCGGGAGTGATCTGGTCTCCGTATTACCGGGTGAGCACGGCACCTGTGGTCATAGAAAAAGATGGCGACCACCCACCACTAATGTATGGACATGTGATCACCGTCAACTACGACGGTATTGAAGGTGCCTACGACAACAGCCCCGCCACCATTGCCAAAGCCTCACCAAAGCAAAAGAAACAGCTGCTTGAATACTACGATTATTTGTACGAGTTGATAGGAGACAAGCCGCGCACAATGCTGGTTCTGGCATCGGGAGCCGGCAACGATCTGGCCGCTGCTCTCAGACACGGCGCCACAGAAATTGATGCCCTGGAGATTGATCCAGTAATTGTCCAACTGGGCAAAAAACTTCATCCTGAAAAGCCTTACGACAATCCGAAAGTAACTGTGCACGTCGACGACGCACGCGCATTTCTGTCTCGCTGCAAAAAACAATATGACCTGGTCGACTTTGCTTATCTCGACAGCCACAGCGCCTTTTCGTCGATGTCCTCGATTAGACTGGACAATTACATCTACACCGTGGAAAGTTTCCGCAGCGCTGCAAAACTGATGAAGCCGGACGGAATCATGGCTGTGACCTTCTACCCGACCACGTCATGGCAAATGACTCGCATCTTCAAGACAATCACCGAAGCGCTTGGAGAAGAGCCGATCGGCATCAATTCGGACCATGCCTTGACCTTCCTGGTCGGACCGGGCGTGGATCGCGAAGCAATCAAGAAAAAGGGCTTCAAACTCTTCGACAAAGAAGAACAGAAAAAACTCAATGCCGTCGAAATGGCAAGCTGGGATCGCATCAACCCGACTACGGATGACTGGCCCTTTCTTTTCCTGCGCCAACGGGAAATGACTTTCACCTATGCAGCCGGACTGATATTCACCATTTGCATTGGCTGGAGACTGGTAAGACGCTGCTTCGGCAGTTATTTCGTCAATCCGACCGGCAAGACGATGCTATTTCTGGGAGCAGCCTTCATGCTCATGGAAGTGAAGAGCGTTTCTCAGATGGGACTTCTAGCCGGAACCACCTGGATCGTCAATTCGATCGTGATTGCATCGATTTTGCTCATGATTCTTGTCGCCAACCTGATCCAGATGAAGCTCCAGCTGAAAAATGTCACAGCGCTATACGGGCTGCTTCTTGTTTCGCTTCTGGTCAGCTACTTCACGCCCCTGTCGGCTCTGAATGCACTGCCGATTGTTGAGCGACTGACCCTTGGTTCCATTGTTCTTTGCCTGCCATTTGTTTTTGCATCGATGATTTTTGCCATCTCATTTTCACGAGTCAAAGACGGACACAGCGCTCTTGGCATGAATCTCCTGGGTACCCTTATTGGCGGCGCTCTCGAGTATTCGTCGATGATTCTTGGAATTTCCGCCCTCAATCTTGTCGCTATCGTTCTTTATGCGTGCGCCTTTTTCTACTGGCGCAAGGCAGAAAAACAGGGACTGGAAGGGTCGGAAGAATTGCAAGCAGCAGACTCTTAGTCCAAAATTCAGCCTATGCCTTTCATCAAGCCGACCTACAATATCGACGGAGACGTCACAGACATCATCATTGATGCACTTGTGGCCGACGGCGTGAAAGGACTGATTTTCGATCTCGACAGCACTCTCATCGAATCAAAAACCGCTCGCCTGACCGACGAAGTGAATGCCTGGCTGGTTAAGGCCAGACCGCATTTTAAGATGGTGATCTTGAGCAACAACAAAAACCCTGTCTATCTCGAAAAAGTTAAAACGGTCCTGGAAATGCCTGTGATCGGATATGCGAGAAAGCCCAGCCGGCGAGGATTTCGTCAAGCGATGGAAATGTTGGACTTGCCGCCGGCACAAGTAGCAGTTATTGGGGATCGCCCGCTCACTGACATTCTGGGCGGAAAAAGAAGCGGTGCAAAAACCGTGCTTGTCAAAATATTGCGCACCATCAAAGAGCCGTCCTGGAAAACCAGCATCAGAAATCTGGAAAGAAGACTGATAGGCAGGTGATAAAACACCCACAGAGCTTGCAAAATTGATCCGATTGGGTTAGCTTGAAGCAAGTCATAGTGAGGGTTTCCGGTGTCTATCCAGCAGATATACAAGAGTCGTACGTCTCTTGTTTCATTCATATCTGTTTCCCTTTTGCTTTCATCGACTCTGACACCTTTAGCAGTGGCAAAGCCGACAGGTCAGGTTCAAAAGATTGAGCCGGTTATCACCCTCTGGCAATTGCAACCCTTTCGCCCCAATCTGATTCCCGCCGCTTCCATCTCCCATGTGAGGGCAAAGACCGTTTTGCCGGCAGGGAAACGGGCAGCGCCTAAAGAGAAAAGAAAAATCGCACCTACCGATCACTTTCGCATCGGTCTGGTCCTGAAAGCCAAAGGTAACTCAGGAAGGGCCCTCGTCGAATTTCTCAAAGCTACTCAGAAAAATCCTCGCCAGATCAACGCCTTTTACGAACAGGCTCTGATCTTCAGGCAACAGGGCTATTTGAAGCTGGCAGATTCTTCGCTCGAGCAAGCGCTGCGCATCGCCAAATCTTCTTCGAAAAACCCGAAGAGAAAGTCGTTCAACGTCAACGACCTCAATCGCATTCGACTCCTGCTCGCCACCGTCCGCCTCGAGCAGGGCAACGTAGGAAGCGCGGCCGAAGAGCTGGGACGCTCATTGGGTATCGCTCTGAATGTGCCGCCAACCAATTCAAATTCAACTGCCGGTGATTGGCCGGACAACCCTGCAGCGAATTCTAACCCGCCAACCACAATCCTGCAGTCGTTGCATCCTGAAATCGAGGAGCAAAAGGAACACTCCTCAAGCCAGAAAGCGCCAGTATTCCAACCCACTGCTCAATCCGATGAAAAGGTAATTACTGATGCGTGGAGCGATCCGACAATAAAAGAGAACGCAGCCGATGCCACCGTTTCCGATCTCATCAAAGAGGGACTGACAGGGCTGAAAGATCATCTGTTCAACCCGCTTTCCATCCTGGGTACGCCGCGCATATCGCAGGACGGGGAAAAGACAGAGAAGAACAAGAAGAAAGAAAAACGCGTAAGGAAACATCACTGGCGAGAACCAAAACGCAAAGTCGCTCTCAAAACAGAAGAAGAGAAAAAACCGCAGGAAAAAAGAAAGCGCCGCAGCTGGCTTGAAAGACGTCTGGCTCTCACGCAGACCGATGCTGTAAAGCCAGAGGCAGCCAATCTACCGGAAAAAACTGAAGAAGCGCAAGAACAGAAACAAGAACAAGCAGAGCCGCAATTGGTAAAGTCCGAGCCTGCCTTGCAGGAAGTCGCCAAAGAAAATAAAAACGATCTGGCCGTCAATTCTAAAACAGCGGCTCTCACTTTCACCAAAGAAGAGTCCACAATCAGGCTGGCCGACTCAATCAAGAATGCAAACTCGAAAGAGAGCGCCGATACACAGGCAGAAGCAGGTTCGCTCAGCCTGACCATGCCGCCGGCCATTTCGCAGCGCATCTCGCTCGTGGCGGCCTTGCTCTCAGCTTTCAACCATTACACAAATAAAACAACGGCTGCGGAAAAAACGCCGGAAAAGCCTGTAGACCCGATTGATGAAAGGCTCAAATATTTAGCAGAACACGGCACTTCGTCACTCAAGGAAGGCGAAGCCTTCATGTTCTCCGAAGAATCCGGCGAAGCCACGCTCTTTATGTCAAACGGCGAGGTGATTCGAAGAACTATTGCGATCGCTCGCGGGCATGAAGAAGTGGCAAAACTAAGACGCCCGGACATACTAATTCCCGAAGAACTAATCTACAATCTAGCTTTAATGGCAAAAATATTGCCCAAACAGGAAGAGCCGAAAGAAACGGTTAGAGAGCCCACAGAAACCGCTCCCAGACTGAAAGTGCCGGCGAGCCTTTTAAGAACAGATTCTAAGCCTCATTCATTCTCTGACTGGCTGAAGGACGTTCTGAACCTATAGAGCGACGCTCAGGATTGAATTTTGGATAGCGGCGTCAATAAAGAGGACACCAGGTCCGGTTATATGACTCCAGCGACAAGCGCCATTGTCGCAGCCAATATTGTCATGTTTGCGGTTATGGCTGTATTTACCGGGTCTCAAGCGATCACCGGACCGAACAATCAGACGCTGCTGGCCTTCGGCGCAGACATCGGTGTGCGGGCAATGAACGGTGAATACTGGCGTATCGTCAGCAACCTTTTCGTGCACATAGGGCTGCTTCATTGTTTTATGAACATGTGGATTTTCGCCGTAATGGGACCAAACGTCGAAAGGATTTACGGAACAGTAAAATTCACGCTTGCATATTTCTTTGCCGGAATCATCGCCTCACTGACCAGCATTTACATGAGCCCGCAGCAGATTTCCGCAGGCGCATCGGGAGCGGTTTTCGGCGTATTCGGTTTGTGGTTCGGTTTTCTCGTAGCCAACAAGAGCATACTGCAAGAAAATTTCGTCAGGTCGAACATGAAGAGCGCTGTTGTGTTTTTGATCATGGTTTTGGCCAGTGGATTCATGCGCTCCGGCATCGATAATGCCGCCCATATTGGCGGGGTTTTTGCCGGCTTCCTGTGCGGTTTTTTGCTCTCCGCGCCCTTGCCTGGTCAAGCAATGTGGAGAAAAAAGGATTTCTTCGGAATTGTATTGATGATTGCAATCATAGCCGGCGCCTTTTACCTGTCATATGCAAAGACACATAAAGCGATCGCAGATCAATCAGTAGTTCTCTCTCCTCTTGACCTGAAAGAACCAACCGCCTGCTTGAAAAACAACAAGCCGCAAGAAGCGATGAAGGTGCTTAACGCTCTTTTGGCGAAACAGCCGAATAATCCGCAGGCTCACTATTTACGAGCACTTGCTTTTCTTCTGCTCAATGACGAAGAAAAGGCGCTTGCAGATGTAAACGAAACTCTGAAGATATTCCCGGAGATGCTGCCGGCCCTTCAATTCAAGGCGCAAAGACTGATTAATCTGGCTCGCTTCAAAGAAGCCTTGACGACCGCCGATAAGGTTGTCGCCCTTGCTCCAAATGATAGCCTTGGCTATCAACTCCGCTCATCCATATACGACCGCCTGGACAATACAGCAAAGTGCCTGGATGACGCTAATGAAGCAGTCCGCCTTACACCTACCAACGCGAACGCTTACAGCACTCGCGGCTATTCCTACATGAATTTAGGATTGGCCGACGATGCCGTCAAGGATTTTTCAAAAGCGATCGAGCTAGATCCGGGACTGGTGGGCGCTATGAGCGGACGAATGTTCGCGTATTTTATGCAATCCGACTACATTGCCTGCGACAAGCAATGTATGGAGATTCTCGCCAAAGTAGGAATGGGCGATCATTGCGCACCATATGCGGTGATGATGGCGGCGATTTGCCGCAAACAGCTCAGGCATCTACCAGAGAGAATTGCTTTACTAAATCAAGCCCTGCAAACATTGCCGGCCAAAACATGGCCTTTCCCAATTATTCAGTACATGAACGAGCAAATCATTTCAGAGTCGGTCTTTCAGCAAGCGACAGACAACGACAAAATGACGGAAGCAAAAACATACGTCGCGTTTGATTTGCTTGCGGACAACAAAGGCGCAGAAGCAAGCCCCATGATCATCTGGGTAAAAGAACATGGAAACAAAGCATTCAATGAATACGATCTGGTCAGCGCACTGCTTTTGAAGCTAAAGAAGTAGCGGCGCCAGTGCTGGTTTAAAGGTTTAATGTCAAGCATTTGAACTTTTTTCCCGCAAATTACGTTTTTACAATTGTGAGGCTTTGAAGTCTCACAATTGTAGTCAGACTTTCATAAGGAGATTACCTATGAAACGCACAACCAAAAAGTCTCTGGTCTTCGCAACCGCTCTCGCCATCCTATTTTTCGGCGCCCCCGGAGCCCAGGCGGGCGGCATCCACGACGTTCGCACAAGACGTTCCAACGATTCGCCGGCAAGGAAATTTTCCGGCACACAGCCAAATAAAAAGTTCATCGCTCACAAAAGGAGGAAATCATTCAAAAGCAGGCAGTCAAAAGATCGCACAACAAACAGCTTTCCGATGATCATGGGGAAAGGTGCATAATCATTCTTCAGAACATACCGAACAGTCGATCTGAAAAGCAGATCTGAAAAACCGATCTAAAATCGGAATTGAGAAGCCGAATTGAGAGCCCCAACTGCGCGCAGTTTTTTTCACCTATATTATTCGTACAGGTGCTGAGCAAGCCATTTGTTGAAACTTTTGTGCTGCAAATCCATGAAATTGTGTCCGCTCCATTCATAGATTTTCAAGGTCGAAGTTGGAAGAGCTTTGTGGATGTGCTCAACATAGACACAGGGCGCCACCGGATCAAATCTGCCCACCGACAGGTGAACCGGACATGACACGTTGATCTGGCGGTCGACAAAATTTACGTCCTCAAAATTTTCGACAATTTGCTCTAGCGTGTGCACCTTTGTTTCCAACAAAGTGCGCTCGCGCCAGGGAAGCCTGTGCCGTATTTCCAGAGACTGCAGTCTCGGAAAAGCACCTTTGAGAAACCAGCGAAAGGCTACTCCCATATGTTTTGGCACACGTCCTGGCAAGGAAGCCGCAAAAACACGTTGAACCATTTCAGGATGCCTCTCGGCGATTGTCACCGAAAGAATCGAACCAAGTGAATGTCCGATGAAAACAATCGGGTAATCAAGATCGAGCGTTTGCAGCGTCTCCATCACGTCGGCAATATGAACCTCCAGATCGGTCGTATCAAGCGGTTCTTCACTCAATCCGTGCCCGCGCAAATCAAGCGCATACGCGCGGTGACCGCGCTTGTGCAAAAACTCCAGTTGCTTATTCCACATCTCCCCGTTTGAGCCGGTGCCGTGGATCAAAACCACGTCAGGATGCGACTCTGTGTGAATGAAATCGGACTCAAATGTTCGAACATGCAGCTTCATCTGATTGGACTATGTTGTCTGTCCTTGCGAAATGTCCGGAATTGCATGTTTGACCTTTTCCACACGCACTGCATCTCTAATGCTGCCCGAGGCCGGATCGAACACCGGCGAGAAAGACGGATCGCAAAAACCCAGGATCATTCTGGCAATATCGTAGACCGCTTCTGTTCGGTCCAGACTGTAACGAGTCGGCAACTTGTAATGATCTCTGTCTGCAATCGGCGTGAAATTCTCGACAATCTCGAGAATCTCTTCCGGGTTCTCGACTTTGTAAGCCAAATTTTCCTTGACGAGAAGCTGAACAGTACCTAATTCCTGAGGCATCGGGTGGGTAATGGTGTCAAAAACCAGGGGCAATTTTTTCGAAATTGCCTCGAAAGTGGTCAGACCACCGGCTTTGGTCACCATTAAGTCAACATGCGACATGATGTCGGCCATTCGATCGTAGTAAGGCATAACGGCAGTCGGAATTGGATTGGTGGCGGCAGCGTTTTTTGCTTTGTTGTACAGCTCTTCGTTGCGCCCGCACAGGAAAATTATCTGGATGTTTCTCTTGGTCCTGCCGAGTTGATGATACATGTCCAGCATGTTTCCACCGCCTGCCCAGCCGGAATTCAGAAATATGGTTGTCCGCTCGCCATCCAGTCCGAGTGACTCCATGAATTGCTTGCGCGTCGTGGCAGGCGGCTTCAAAAATTGAGGATTTACAGGCATTCCGACGATACGAATCTTCTCTGCCGGCACGCCCCATTCCACTAATTGCTGTTTGGACAGAGAATTAGGCACTACGGTCAAAGCCGCATCCGGGCAAGCCCAGCCGCGCCAGAAATTGCCGTTGGGGTCGGTGACTACGGTAAGAAGCTTGACCTTGTCTGTAAGCTCGAGGTCTTTGAGAACTCTTGCAACATATTGATTGGTCATTGGGTGGACCGAAACAATAACGTCAGGCTGAGACTCTGCAAACAGCTTTGCGAGATAACGCTTGACGATGATGTAGCCGAGCTCTGAATCGTTCGGCTTGAAAGTCTGGATAAACCAGTAGTAGTACTTCATCCACTCCTGCTTGTGACCGAGCAGGTAGTTGTAAAGATCGACGAACTTTTTGTTCACCGGGTGGCTCTTTTCAACGATAGGGTCGGCACTGAGCTCAAAACTGTATCCGCGCGAATCGCGAGCAATCAATTCCTTCACCGCCGTATCGATGGCATTGACGGCACTCCTGTGCCCGCCTCCGGTATCGGAGTAGAAAAAGGTGATGCGGAAATTTGACTTCGCCATAGGGTTCTCGCTTTCCAACGGGTTCTCTTTCTGTCGATAATTTGTTAGTGTGGTTCTAATTTGTGGCTTTTTAAGCCATTAGTAAGGGGCTTCCAAAACCGGTAACAAAAGCTATGTACCAAAGAGCAAGATTTCCAATCATCTTGGCAACCAGCCTGCTGAGCGCGGTGATGTTCTCATCGACGGCTTCTGGGGCGGAGGTTTCCAAAAAGATGTTGACCAGCTCAGCCGAGAGGTTTGAAGCTGTGCAGCCGGTGATTCAGTCAACATTGCCTCCAATACCCAGTTTAAAGCAGTTGAAGGTGAAGCCTGAGGTAGCTGCTCTGTATGAATATGACAATGTTCCGCTCGGCGATAGACAACCTTTACTAATGGTACATGGGCTGCATGGCGAGTTCCACCGCAATTTCCGCTGGACCAAAGTCGTCAAGCACATCAAGGGAGACCAGCAGCTCGACAAGCAATTCAAGATCTATTTTGCCCGCTACTCCACGTCCGAC
The DNA here is from genome assembly GCA_020854255.1 of Candidatus Melainabacteria bacterium. Lineage (GTDB taxonomy): Bacteria > Cyanobacteriota > Vampirovibrionia > Obscuribacterales > Obscuribacteraceae > QKMZ01. Next base: position 33,869 of record JADZFV010000392.1, read on the forward strand.
AAGCTCGCCAAGACGGTTCCGGAGTTGCGCAATGTAATTGCCAAGCTCTATTCGATGACAAACAGCAAGCCCATCACAATAATGGCGCTCAGCATGGGCGGCAACGTCGCCTATGAAGCCTTTGTCGATAAAGACACCGAAGACAAAATCAAACTCTTCATGGCGTTCGGAGTGCCTTTCCACGGCTCGCCATTGTTCTCTACCAGCTGGCTGCAGTATGGCGTCTATAAGAACATCTGCTTCCCCTGGACGCGTATCGACCACAGCATCGCCTACAGGATTTACTTCAAACGCAATTCAGTCCTGATGACCGATCTGCGTTGGGACAATGCCGACACAAGCGTACCTGAAATCGGCAGCTACAAGTCGAGATTGCCCTTCGGACCGAAAGGCACCCTCAGAGTCGCCGACTCTGAAAATCGCGCGCTCCTGGAGCTCAATGCTCGCCCGGTCAACAAGAAGAAGATCATCGCCTACGGCGGCTATCTGCTCAATCCTTATTTGATGCCGAAAGCTCAGCGCTTTATCGAATCGAATATCATGGCGCCGTATACCTTTGTGACCCTGAAAGTGCCATGCCATTTCGCAGCAGAGCACCCCGTCTTGAAGATGCTCAATCGTGAGATAACCACAGTTGTCTGCAGCCCCTCGGCGACAGAAAAAGCAAAAACCAAATACGTTTACGGCCTCAATGACGGTATTACGCCGTTGCAGAGCGCTCTTTGCCTGCCCAATTCGATTGTCAGTTCGGTGCCCTTGTCCAAAGAAGCGGACATCCAAGCCATCAAACCACTCACCGATGTGCGCACTGCCAGAGTCTTCCGCAATATCGACCACCTGACCTTCATTGATGGATACAAGCCTTTGCGCGGTACCCATAACTTGAAAGACCAGTTGAACCCTTCGGAAGGCCCGCACAAGATCTTCGATTGGATCGCACTCGATTTGAAGCGCTCGCTTGAAGATCAAAGCAAGCTGGCTACGGGTGCTGGGTCAAAGGCAGGCACAACCAAGACTGAAACAGACTAAGTACTGTTCAGCTTTCCCTTTTCACAAACTATTGACGCCGCAAGAAGGCGGCGGTAGCATTCAACAATGGCTGCACGCAAAAGAAGGCGTGCTCTTGCCGTCACGATCGATCTAGATCAGTCTAGGTCATTCTTGTTCTATATAGGTAATAGATGCCGGCCAGTCCGACCACCGCAAAGACTCTTTTCCGCCAGCCCCTAAACGGGCCGGCATTGCCTGCATCGTCCTCCTCTGCCGCCAACAATAATAATGACAATGATAATAATCGCTTCTTGCGGTTAGTAAGGCGGCGCATCTAGTCAAAGGATTCAGCCAAACAAGCTTTACGACCGCAAGAATCGAGGTTCTTGCGGTTTTTCTTTATCAACAAAAACTAGAAGGAGTTAGGAAAATGACCACAGTTGAGATTAGTTCGCGCCAGCTGTCACAGCACACGGGTTCTACCGTGCGCATTCACGGCCACATTCAATCTCTTCGCGACATGGGCAACCTGGCCTTTGTCGTGATCAGGGACATGGCCGGTGCTGTACAACTGGTGGCAGACGAACAAGAAGTGCTGTCGGTGGTCAGACAAGCGGGGACTGAAACGCCAGTCGTCGCTGAAGGCGTGGTCGTCGCACGCCCCCAGGGCCAAGGTTTTGAGATTCAATTGAAAGAATTGACTCTGCTTTCGACACCGGCGCAATCGCTTCCGGTTGAAATAGGCAAGCAAAGCAAAGTAGATGGACTGGCGCTTTCGACAATGCTCGATTACCGTCCCTTGACTCTGCGCAGCCCCAAAGTGCGCTCGATTTTCAAAATCGAAGCAGTTTTTTGTGAAGCCTTCCGCGAGTTCCTCAGAGAAAGGCAATTCACTGAAATCCATTCGCCCAAGATTGTCGCCACCGGAACCGAAGGCGGAGCACAGCTTTTCAAACTCAACTACTTCGGTCAAGTTGCCTTTCTTGCACAAAGCCCGCAATTCTATAAACAGATTATGGTCGGTGCCCTCGAGAGAGTCTTTGAAATCGCACCCGTTTATCGAGCCGAAGTGCACGACACTACGCGCCATCTCAACGAATACATCAGCATGGACGTGGAGATGGGATTTATCGAAGACGAGCGCGATTTGACCGGACTGCTCAACAAACTGATCCAGCATATGTTCGAAATGGTTGCTCAGAACTGCTCTGAAGAACTCGAATTGTATGGGGCGACCGTGCCTGAGGTTGGCACTATTCCTGCCATTACGCTTGCCGAAGCTGTTGAAATCATCAACAGCTGTAAGAAGAAAGGCAATCAGGAAAAAACCGACCTCGACCCGGAAGGCGAGAAAATTATTTGCGAGCATTTCTTCAAGAAGGAAAACTCCGATCTGGTCTTCATCACCGGATACCCGCTCAGCGTCAGGCCTTTCTATGCCATGCCGCTGCCTCAAGAAGGTGAGATGTCCAGCCGCAGTTTTGACTTGCTCTTCCGGGGACTGGAAATCACCACAGGCGGACAGCGCATCCACAGGCATGAAGAGCTGGTCCAAGCCATCAAAGGACGTGGCCTCGACCCGGAGGCATTCAAAGACTATTTGCAATGCTTCCATTACGGAATGCCACCACACGGTGGATTTGCAATCGGATTGGAGCGCATCGCCAAACAGCTTCTCGGCTTGCCGTCAGTCAAGTTGGCGGCACTCTTTCCGCGCGACATCAACCGCATGACGCCGTAAGCCAAACACGCCTCATGGCGCCGGATTTGTATAGGGACGATTGCATGCGATGCTGACTATGAAGCAGTTGAGCCGTCCCAAACCAGAGGGCACAAATTCTCTGATTCTGCTGCCTTCAAAGATCCGTCACCATACGTTGGTGCAACCTTGTTGCGCCCCGAGAGGGCCCAACTTACTCAACGTCATTGTTTAACGCTTGCGGCTGTAAGCAGCCAGCGGACGCTCGTAATCGAGTATGGTCGCAAAGGCTTTCTCAGTCAGCCAGGCTTCGAAGTGTCCGGAGCAGCTGAAATCAAGATGGCTATCTGCTAACCACTCCACAACGTTACGCCCACTGGACCATCAAGTGACCGGAGGTCTACTTCGCGCCTGGAGTTATTGATTGGCTGTTGAGGTTTAGGGTTCTCAAGTGCGGGGAATATAAGACGCAGAGAGAAAACAATCCTGCGCCCCTTCTTCCCCCGGGAAGCTTTGCTAAAAGCTTCCTGCTTTGCTTTGCCGCTTTCTTAGAGCAGATTAACCGTTTTGCCTTTAGATTAATATTGGCATCTGATAATTTCCGCTTATACTTTCTTCAAGTAAGGCGTTTAGGTTTCCTTTATATTTGGTGAGCTTCTCCGGAAGCACACGGAATCCCCTTTGTCACCCAGATCTACAGAGAGGAGGTTTCATCATATGCGGGTAGAGCTCATTTACAGGCCCGGCTGCAACTCTTATTCCAGCGTCCGCAACACTCTCGAGATGGTGATAGCTGAAGAGCGCCTCCCCATCCCAGTGGAACTGGTAGAGGCCGGCAATCAGGCTTCACCCAGAATCCGCATCAATGGCAACGAGGAATCCGGAATCACTCACACTCTGGAGGGTTTGACTGATTTGCTCAGCAAAAAATGGAAAGAAATAACAGAGTGTCCCCTGGCGATCTAATCCGTAAACCCACTTCAAAACCGCTGGTACTCACAACCAGTCGCGCAGGCAGCGGAGCGCTCGATCTATTTCATAAGCAGACTTCAAAACCGTTGGCACCCGTATAATCCGTGTTAAGAACAATTTTCGAAGACCCAGCCGGATAGGACCGCTGGGTCTTTTGCTTGGTTGTGATTAAGGACCAAAGAAAGCTTCCCCAGTATTATTGACAAGTTTTTGGGGCTCCAAAATTCAAGTTTTCCCAGGATCCAAATGCTTTTTAATTCCCTGACCTACGCTATTTTCCTGCCGATCGTGGTGGCGCTCTACTGGGCGAGCCCCACAAAATGGCGCGTCCCCATTCTCTTGCTTGCCAGCTACATCTTCTACATGAGCTGGCGTCCGGTCTTTATTTTGCTCATCCTGGGGCTGACGATAGTCAATTATTTCTTCGGCTTCTATATTTGCCGCTCTGAGAAAAACAAGAAGCCCTGGCTGTTTGCCGCAGTAGCTACAAACCTCGCCACTCTTTGTTTTTTCAAATATGCATATTTTTTAAACGACACGCTTACAACCATGCTCAAGCCATTGGGCGTAGCACCGCCGGCGATGCCGTTCGACATAATTCTGCCTCTGGGCATTTCATTTTTCGTCTTCGAGTTCATTCACTATGTGGTTGATGTTTATCGCGGCAGCGCCCCGATTAAGTCCTTTCTGGCCTTTTCACTGTTCGCCAGCTTCTTCCCCACTCAAATCGCCGGCCCAATCAAGCGTTTTCAGGACTTCATCCCCCAGTTTCTCTCGCCTGCAAAATTCTCAATAAAGGAATTCGATGCCGGCTTCTCTTTGATCCTTCTCGGTTTATTCAAGAAGGTCTTGCTTGCCGACAATCTGGCATTCTTTGTCCAGGGCGGTTTTCAGCACCCAGAGCTGTTTCACAGCCTTGATCTCTGGCTTTTCACCTACGCATTTGCTTTTCAGATCTACTTTGATTTCTCGGGTTATACCGACATAGCCAGAGGCTCGGCAATGCTCTTTGGCTACAAAGTGCCGATCAATTTCAACCTGCCTTACCTGGCCAAAAACATTTCCGATTTTTGGCACCGCTGGCACATCTCCCTGTCCACCTGGTTGCGCGATTATCTCTTCATTCCTTTGGGCGGCTCCCGCGGCTCGAAGTGGAATGTCTATCGCAACCTCATGATCACAATGAGCCTGGGTGGGCTCTGGCACGGCGCGGCAACTCACTTCCTGGTCTGGGGGGTCTATCATGGTGCGATGCTGGCATTGCATAAGATGTTTAAAGACTGCCGCATGCGGCTCCAGGAAAATGGACACGGCTGGTTGTCTGCAGCAGTAGATTCCAGAGTAGGAACAGTCCTCTCCACCCTGTTTACCTTCCATATTGTCTGCATAGGCTGGGTGCTATTCCGCGCCGACACGCTCGTCATAGCCGGCGACATCGTGAAGAAACTCTTTTTCTTGGACACCGTATTTAGTGGAATGCCCGCATACGCGATGGCTCTGCCGGCCATCAACTACCCGCTAATATATCCGGCAATTTTCTTGCTGCTTCCCGTGCTTGCCGTCTGGCACGTCGTCATGGGTTATGTGGACAAAACCAATTGGGTGGAACGCTCACCACGGCTGGTGAAAGCAGCCTGGTGCTGCGCACTGATGTTGATGATTCTGGTGTTTTCACCAGATAAATCGCCAAAGTTCATTTACTTTCAGTTCTAGCCCATGGCAAAAGACGCCCGAGTCAAGGCATTGCTTTCCAGTTATGTACTGCTGGGTTTCTTCATGCTGCTAGCCGTCGATTTCGGTTTTCGAGTTGCGGACAATTATTTTCATCTGACTAACCCGCTCGACTCGCCTAATCGAAGCCTGATCTGGTATTCAGTAAACGCTTTTGCCAATGAACAAACGGCGCCTGATATTGCCCTGCTTGGCTCCAGCTTGATGATGACCGCACATCATGCAGGCGATGCCACCAAAATTAATGCCATGCAAAATGAGGTGAGCCATTTCCATTCTTCATGCCTGGAAAACTTTCTGGCCGGCAAGATTGGGCACAAGCCTACTTCATTCAGTTTTGCCATCGCCGGGCAGATGGCATCGGATGCTTACCTGATCACGCGCTCGCTCTTAGCTGGAAAGAAACAGCCAAAGGTGATCATTTATGGGATTGCACCGCGCGATCTCATCGACAATACTCTGCCCAGCCCTGCCAGCACTGAGACATTCAAGTTCTTGAGTCGAAACAGTGACTTCTCCGATATTGCTCTGTCAGCCAGATATTCGCTAAACGAGTATCTCCAATTCGGGCTTGAAAAGGCGTTCTACACACTCTCCCACAAAGCAAATCTAGTGGCCATGCAACACCGATGTGCTTATTCGGTTGCGCCCTATGGTATGAACGCAATTACGGTTAACGAGTTGACCGCCCCCTTCAAGTTGCGCCAAATAGCGCGCAGAGAGCTGCCCGATGACAATGGTGCCAACGAGCTTAGAGTGGGCCCTTACGGAGCCGAATGCGAACCTTTTCGAGACAACACTGACGAATATCGCCAGCGCTACGCTTGCATCAAAAACAAAACATATGTGAGCCAGTTGTCGTATCTGGAAGACTTGATGAAGCTGACCAGAGAAAAAGGAATTCAACTCGCAGTTGTAAACATGCCTCTGACGACAAGCAATGTGAGCTTGATGCCAAAAGGGTTTTACGATCGATACAAGAACACGCTTTCAGGCTTGGCGGCGGCAAACGGAGCCAGCTTTCTCGACCTGAACAGAGCGGATGTATTCGATCAAAAACACTTTGCGGACACTGTTCACCTTAATGGATTGGGCGGCGTTGAATTCTTCAAGCTGCTCAGCAACGAACTCGCGCTCAACCGTTCATTCGGTGCAGCATTGTCCAGGACTCACTAGCCGATCAAGATGACTGACAGTTTGCCAGCAACTGAGAAAACGTCTCGGCTAAAAGAGACTGACAGGGCGAAGACATCCGTGCGCTCCCTGCGCTTTGCTTTGTTGTTTGCAGCCGGGTGTTTTGCCCTGGCACTGGCAGTCGCTCTCGCCCAGAATCTGCGAAAACCGATATTGGAATTGGCGATGCTTTTCGACTCAGGCGCCTACGTGATGTCAGTGAAGTATGTGCTTACAGCGATGCACAATTTCAAAAACGGCATGGCTTTCGATGCCGCAGCAAAATCAATCGGAGAAACGCTGATGCTCAATGGTCCGGTTTTGCCGGGCCTTGGTGCCATATTTTTCTTTATCATCGGTAAAGAACCGGCGCTAGTAGACATGCGAGCTCCGGTCATATTGCAAGCTTTCATTCACGCCGGCGCATCTTCACTCTTGGCTCTGGCCGGCTGGCGCTTCACCGGAGGTCGCTTGATTGGCCTGAGCGCCGGGATTATTCTGGCCGTCTGGCCGCCTGCAATTATTGGAGCAGCCCGGTTTCTCACAGAAACCATAACCACTCTTTTCATTTCCTTGCTGATGCTCTCAGCAAGCTTCATTCCGCAAGCCAGGAGAAATTTACAGCTCCACCTTTCGCCCTTGGCCGCATTCATTTTCGGCTGCACTGCAGCGTTACTTGTTCTGGTAAAGGCGGCACTGGCACCGGGCACGCTGCTGACGATCGCTGCTATATGGCTGGTTTTATTGTTTTCCAAAGTAGAAAAACGATCGCTCATAGTTCCTTCAGTTACTGCAGCCTTAGGGTTCTGCCTGGTTTTCGCTCCCTGGTTGATGTTTACAAAGATTGCCACCGGCGATTTTTCATTGACAAGTCGTCGCCTGCCCACTTTCAACATTGCAGCGGGGCTAAACCCAGAGACCGACGGCTTTAGTGCTCTTCCGGAAACTCCACTGGTAAACATGTTTTCTGAAGAGGACGGACCAAGCGCAGTCGCTTTTGCGTTCTACAGCATTAATCCGGGCGACTTTTATGGACGAATCATGAGAAAACCTTTGCGGCTGTTTCAGTTTCCCTGGAATGACTGCCGTGTAGATTTTCTTGGTCTTCCTCCTTCCTTGCAAATTATTGTCCATCAATTGCTCATGGTCTTGGCATTCTTTGGACTGCTCTCTTTTGCTGCGGTACCGATTCATGCTCACGAAAACAACCCAGCAAGTAGTACTGACGGTGGCGTAAATCTCGCAAGCGCAGAACCTGAAGTGATTTCAACTATATTGATAGGCATTGCAAGTCTTTCGATAATGACCGGTCACCTTGCCTATTTACCGTTTGTCGCCGACGCCCGTTATGGCTTTACGGCAACGCCTTGTTTGATTCTTTTTGCGACCTGGTGTTTTGTCAGCCAGTACAAACAACCCATTACAAAAGCCTCCGCAGTAAGATTGTTCATTGCAGCCAGTTTCATCTTGCTCGCATTCACATTGAAAGAAGAGATTTGGCGCTCGCTTTTTGCCACCAGCACGGAAGTGATTTTTGCCTCAAGCTTGACTCTTGGCGCACTGCTTCTCTTCATTGGTTGCTTGATGGCTGTGCGCACCTTGCTCGGCGAGGGCAGAACGAATGCACCGGCAAAGGTTTTGACTCTCACGGTTTCCTACCTGTATCTGACCCTGGTCTTAGCTGCGTCTCTCTGCGGCAAAGAAAACCCCTACGATTGGGAAGCCCGACTTTCACCCAACGAAGAATTTTGCCGGGTCGTCAAGCTGCCGCATTTTTCTACTCCGCCGGCAAATGCATTGGTTCTGGCAAATCTCAAAGGCGATTGGCGGGCGGCGCGTCTTAGAATTAACGGTCAGGAAGTCAATTCCTCTCCGATTCCACTTTTGCATTTAACCGACAATCCCGCCCTGTCCAATGATTACCGCACTTTCAGCTGGATACTCCACACCGACACGGGCGGCTTAGATCAGTGGCGCGCATTCGTCATTTCTCCAGAACTGTTGAAACCGGAAAGTAATGTGATTGCGCTGAAGAAATCCGGAGATTCCGCGGACCCGCCCGGAATTGCCAGCCTGACAGGCGGCACCACTTGTGGTGACAGCTCCAAAGACTGGAATTCGTGCACCGCCTCGGCACCATCCTGGACCATTTTTTCGCCTACAAAATTAGTCAGCAACCCGCTTTCATTTGAACCGCGACTCAAAGAAAAGCTGCCGAAGTCCGTGGTGACTGGTTTGTGCATTCGCAAGAAAGGCGGTAAGGTCGACGAGGATTTGTCGGACACATTCGGAATACAGCACGGTCAGTACCACATGTTTTTGCTTTTAGGTCGTGATCAAAAACCGAGAGCGGAGACTGCAACAAGCCGAACTCATCCTATATACATTGATGTAAAGCCGGCGCCTCATCTGCTTCGGTCAAACCCAGGCAAATCCAGTAGCGATGGGATTTATGTAGGCACTGCAGCAATTGCGGCAAAAGCATTTACGGCTCCCCACCTTCGTCTAAAATTCACAGGAGAGGTGGAAAGTTCGGCTGTGCCAGAAGTTAAATTGTGCCTGAATGACCTTAGATTGATGGATGCACCAGTAGAACTTGCTTGTTGCCCCTCCAAGATTGAAGGCAAAGGCAAGCGCAACTTCATCATTGAAGCAATCACCCGAGCTGATTTAATTGACCCGAAATCGGCCTGCGCGATGATCAAAATCTCATCCAATCTTGTACCATTATCAATCAGCAACTTGAGGCTGGAAATAGAGCCTCTTACGGCGCCTGCGCTCACAATCAGCGGCAAACGCTGGTTTTAGTGTCGGAGCCACAGGGGTGGTATCCAAATGCATACTACGCAACATTTGGGTGCCTACTTGCGAAAACGAACCAGAAAAATCTACCATATGGGCAGTTGCAGTTTTAATTCACTGAGCGCCACATGAGTGTCGCCTTAGGAGGGTCTATGTCCGTTGAAACACCTACCAAAATCGTTGATGCAGCAGCATATTTCGAAGCCAAACTGGCCTACGAAATCGGCCCCATCGGCTTGAACATGGCAATCGAAAATGGCGAAAAGCTCACCATCGTCGACCTGCGCACCCCAGAGCTGTTTGCGAAAGGTCACATTCCTGGCGCTATCAACCTCAAGTACGAAGAACTTGACAAGAATTTGGATAAACTGATTAAGGAAAGAACGACCGTCGTTTATTGTTACGACATCGTTTGCAACCTTTCGGCCAAGGCGGCTCTCGAGCTCGCCAAAAAAGGCTACAAGGTCAAAGAGCTCGAAGGCGGCTATGACAGCTGGACAGCACGCAACCTCAAGGTTGAAGGCACAGGTCAGACCCACAAATCGAGCTCATGCTGCGGTTAATTGGTAACAGGAGAAATCCATGAAAAAATTCAATGTAAGCCTTTTGAGTATGGCTGCTATAGCTCTGGTCGGCACTTCTATCCTTCCAGCGATGGCAGGCGAAGGATGCTGCGAAGAAAAGAAACAAAAAGCGGGAGCTGAGGATTGCTGCAAAGAGAAAGCCAAGGCAGAAGCCAAAGCAGCAGGCACTGCAAAAACTGCAGATGCCCCCAAGCCCGCTGAAACAGAGAAGACCGCCAAGTAACGCTACAAGCCCATCAACATGGGTTCAACGAAAGCCAGCGCTTTTTCAGCGCTGGCTTCGTCGTTTGTACCGTGTGTCGTGTGAGTTTTGTGTTTTGCGCGATTAGTGTTTTCTCTATTCTCTTCTCATTTTTCGCATAAGCGATAAGCGTTGTTTGGCTCGGAATTGAGTTCTCTTGCACCCGCTCCTAATCTCGCGGACGCAGGTTAAGGTTAAGGTGACTTTGAGAAAAAGCTTCCATTCCAAACAACTATTCTAAACACTTCCCTACGCCTAACACGTTTATGTCGATAACACTTCAGCTTTGAGCCGATGTAACTTGCCATGATTGGCGAAGAACAAATGCGCGCTGCAATTGATACCAGTGATTGAGCGGAGGTCGCGAACATAGCCGACCATTTGGGGCAAGTGCTCCGCTGCATGCTTTTCAATTTCTGAAATTGGAAAGGCATCGATCTTGTAGTCGACGAGATGCCACTCGCCATCCTTGTCTTCGATCAAAAGGTCGGGACGTTTGTCTTCAAGTCCTTCATCGACGTAGCTGAAATATGGAATTTCGTGCAGGCGGCGACGTGCGTTTTTCATAAGAAGGAACAAATCGCTGTCGCAGAATTTTTCCATCCAGCGTTCGCCCTGTTTCACCAAATGCGCTACAACATCCGGGTGGCTCGCCCAGTCGCCCTGCGCCAGAGCAACTTCTTCAAGCAACCACGATTGTGGCTTTTCAAGCCGCGTAAGCATATGTTCCATCAAAGAGTGGAAATAGGTACCAACAAGAGTTGCTTCCACACGCACCCCGAGTTTTCCAGGAGTTATTCGACGACTTGTCGGTGCCCGCAATGTTGCCTCCGAATCCAAGATCGGCTCTATGAGATCCAGACGAAGATTTCTCTTCGTCTCTTCAAGCTCTTCGATAACGGATACCGAATCAAGTTCTGCAGGCAGCTTTGGAACCGGACCATATGTTCGCAGTGCGACTTTCGAGTTTGGCGCGAGGTCAAAGGAGAGTCGCTCATCTCGATCGTATTGCGCAGGCACAAAACGATCGAATAGCCAGGTAGAGAAAGAATTAAATCGAGTATTCCTGTCTGCGTCGATAAACAATGCAAGGTGATCTCGCGGCCGCGTCATCGCTACATACAAAAGACGTTTTTTCTCCTCCGCTTCCATGTCATTGTCCACCAGCTTCACAAGCTGGAACCAGGCGGGTGTGAGCTGGTCTTTTTCTTTGCTCGCAGAGGCGCTTCGATCCGAGTTGAGCGCTATGCCGTATTGCTTGTGGAACAAAAGTTTCTTGTACCTTGGATCGATTTTAGAAGACAAAAACGGCAAAATCACTACCGGGAACTCCAGTCCTTTGGATGCGTGAATCGTCATCAATTTTACGACGTCATCGGTTTGCAAGGGCGCGTCGGCTTGCTTCACCCTGTGCTCGCGCATTAGTGAGAGACGACGAGCGAATTCACCTGGTGAGAGACTTTCATTAGCAGTGGCCAGCTGTACAAGCTTCCAGACATTGCGGGATCTTTGCCGGCCATTTTTTGAAGAAAGTAAAACAGTATCATAGTCGGTCAAAGTTAGAATTTCTCTGATCAACTCACCTAATGGTCTTAATTGAGCACTTTCCTTCAGTTTTCGCAGATTTGCTACTGCTTGCCGACATACCTCGAAGCCGGGGCGCCTCTGGTCGGCGACCTTGCACAAAAGCTCCCAGAGATGTGGGTTTTTCTTGTTGCCATCATCCGTAACCAATTGATGGACAATATCATCGGTGATTGAAAAAACTGGAGAACGCAACGCACCTAAGAGTGAATGACTGTCAAACTCGTTGTCGAGAAAACGCAGAAGATTCTCAATGTCGAAAACTTCCTGACGCATCAAGAAGCTCTTGCCGCCCAAAGTGACAAACGGAATTGTATGTCGTGTCAGCCCCTCTTCCAGAGGCGTAAAGTGATCGTTCTTCTGCACGAGCACAGCAAAGTCGCCAAACTTGGCAGGACGAGATGCAGACCCATCTTTCAACTGAATCGGCATTTGAAGACGAACTTTCTCTTCAATCCACTGACAAATCAACTCGGTTTCAAACGCCTTCTTCTGCGCTTCATCGGCACCGGCTGAATCGAAGCACAAAACTTCGATTCTCTCAGTGTCGACAACACGCTCACGATGCGCGTCCAGGCTCTCGAATGCCGCTCGATATATTTGAGGATCATCACCTGGATCCAGCAAATTTTCAAAGACTGCATTTACTCCGCACACCAGATCCGGGTGGCTGCGGAAGGACTTGTTGAGCGGAATCACGTTTTTCTCGCCATTCAAAAAGTCAATCGTGACACTGCTTGGCGAGCCGGAAAGCGCATTCTTCCATTCATTGAAATTAGATACATCAGCGCCCTGAAATTTATAAATTGACTGCTTGTCGTCGCCAATCAAAAATAGGCGCGTTTTCTGGCCGGCAAGTGATGCTACCAATCTTGCTTGCGTGGCATTTGTATCCTGAAACTCGTCCACAAGAATGGCGCGCAATGAATCATTGAAGTGCTGACGTGCAGGAGAACCCGGTTGATCGAGCGCTTTAAATGTATGGTGAATCAAATCGTCGTAGTCAAGTTTGTGAACGGCCTTTTTCTTTCGATCGTAAATCTCAATTGTTCGCTTTGCCAAAGTTATAAAAGAGCGAATCAGATGGAATGCCTCAGTGTCTGATTCCTTGAGCCCTTCCGGAATTTTCTTCGCAGCTTTCTCGGCAGCATTTTTCAATACTCGCATTTCGTCGCGCAATGGTTTGGCATCATTGCCGCCTTTGGTGCGTGCGCTCGGATGCTTGTAAAGTTGGTCCACATATAACCATAAAGCATCGGTAATCGTGGCAGCTCTTCTGGCGAGCTCGATTCCTTCGGCCAATGACTGGAAGGCAATGCGAATATCTTCGAGATCAGATCCGGGCTTCCACGGATTGTCACGCACAAAAGCAAGCGCAGAATCCCAATTCGGGGCATTGACGATTTGACAAACAGCCCGTTTGCGAGCCCAATACAAAAGTTTCTCAAATCGTTGCAACATCGCATCATCACTTACGTCACCTGTGGCTTCGAGGACTTCAGAAAATTGCAGCGACGAACCGAGAATACCTACCAACCAGTTTTTCACTTCGTCGATGCTGAACGTTTCCAACAAGTCATGCTCTGGGCTGCGGTTTGAAATCGCATCGCGAAAAGCTTCGTTGATACTCTCTTCGCAAAGTTCCGCACGCTCAATGTCGTCGAGCACTTCAAACTTCGGATCGACGCCCCCTTCAACCGGGAACGATTTGAGAATGCTGTCGCAAAGGCTGTGGATAGTCCCAATGCGAGCGCCATCAATATCTGCCATGCACAAAAGCCAGCGCTGACGCTCATCTCCCTCAGCCTGATCTTTCAATGCTTGAAAGCGCGCTTTCAAACGAGTACGCATTTCACTGGCAGCTTTCTTCGTGAATGTAACAGCGACTAGATCGGCGATAGTCAACGCCGGATCGCTGCGGAGCACTTCAATATATCGCTCGACCAAAACATGCGTTTTTCCAGAACCGGCACCGGCTGATACCAACACATTCTTGTCGATGCTGTAAACAGCTTCTTTCTGTTGTGCGGTAAGTTCAGACATTTGCGTTTGCCCTTATCATTCTGCGTCCTCGCCACCAGAACCAGCACACTCAGTAATACGGCATATCATTGAATGTTGGCACCCTTTGCATGAAACATTTCCATTGGGCTTAACTTCAAAATCACCATCACCAATGCGCGTCACATAATCAACAATGTAGTTCTTGGATCTCTCCA
>JADZFV010000393.1 GCA_020854255.1 Candidatus Melainabacteria bacterium
CTCGAAATCAATCTTGAGCGGCTTGCCCTCGGGGCTGAAAGTTACGCTTACAGCAATCGGATCCAACATTTTGAAAACCAGAGACTGCCGATGATGCGGTTATCGCCTGAACGTGGTAAAAGAATTGAAGGAATTTTCTAGCGGGAACCCATGCCTTTTCATCTTCTACGCGACGACTTGACTAATTTTGAACTGGCCGCCTTTGTCCCCGATCACTTCGAACAACTAGCTAATCCGCCCGTGGTAGTGTTTCTGCATGGCTCCGGTGAACGCGGCTGGGACCCGGGAGTACCTCTCACAGGTATCGCACACATATTTGAAAACTTGCAATTGCCTGCGGTCATAATTTTTCCGCAATGCGATTGGGAGCATCGCGCCTTTTATGGTGAGATGGAAGTTAGGGTGATGCAGTCCATTGAAAAATCCATTGTTGCATTCGGAGCGAATGCAAACAGAATTTTTCTGGCAGGTTATTCAATGGGCGGCTCAAGTATTCTCTGGCTGACTGCGAAGTATCCGCAGAAATTTGTTGGCAGCATTTGCATTGCTCCCGGTATCACATGGATGGGAGAAGAAGCACCACCGAAATTACCCGGTCTTGACGAAGAGCTTTTCAATTCGATGTTTGTCGCTGGAAATAGAACTGAAAATATTGCAAGACGAATCAGCAATGTTCCGATCTGGTTTCTTCAGGGAACCGCAGACGAACCATGTCCAATTGAAGAAACACGCTCTCTAGTCGATGAATTGTGCAAAATTGGCGCCCGCCCTTTTGTCACCGAATACGATGGCATAGACCATGACTCGCTGAGGTTGGCGCTTGAGCAGGAAGGACTGTTCGACTGGTTATTTGCACTTTAAACTAACTTTGCCCTGGCGCCGGGAAAGGTTTTGTAGAGCCCCGATCACTTGTGTAGAGCGATCGATCATACATCTATTCGACCTGTTAAAGTTAGCGCTGCTTATCACCGAGCGGTCTTGACATTTGGGCGAACACAAGGAGTCCGATTTTGAATCTCTATGCAAAGACCGCCTGCGCAGTATTTCTAGCTCTGGCAGCTCTGTCCATGCCACTATCCGCCATGTGCGCGGATGCAAAAAAAACCAAACATCATTGTTGTAATGGGCGACGATATCGGCTGGTAGTTCCATTCTCACCAATCTGCGCCTTGATCCTTTCGAGCGAACAGGCATGGGCGACGGCAGGGGAGGTTCTATGAATTTCTACAACTGGTATGTCGATCAATTCTGGCGCTTTGTCTTTGTTCAAAAAGAGGTAGGCAAAGTAGCAGAAACATTCGTTCAGTATCCGCCCATGCAAAAGGGGCAAGCTTCAACTTGGAAGCTGTAAAACAAATGATCATTGAAAAAATCGGCAGGCACGGCGAGTAAATAATGACACTGCATATGGTTACGATCACTGTTCGAAAACAGTCACTGAAGCTGCTGAAGCGAAGCTTCGGTCTTCTGATTACACTTGCAGTGATCGCTCCCTTATTTAGATTGCAAGTGCCTGCATCGGGAACCCCGGCCTCTGGCATTCCTGCATCAACCTCCACAAGAGGTTCGTCTGCATTTGCTCCGACGGTTGCTAACAAGACTGCGGCGCCCGCCAACGGACCCAGGGGAATGGTCTGGATTCCTGGCGGCGAATTTTCGATGGGTAGCGAAGAACCCTCTACTGATGCGGTGTGCGGAGGGTACGAGAGAATGCGGGACGCACGCCCCATTCATCGAGTTTATGTTGACGGTTTTTGGATGGACAATACCGAGGTCACCAACCAAGAGTTCGAGAAATTCGTCAAAGCTACAGGCTACAGAACCGTCGCCGAGATCACGCCCACTCAAGAACAGTTTCCTACAGTGCCAAGAGAAAATCTTGTCGCCGGCTCGACTGTTTTCACCCCCACACCAAATCCGGTGCCATTAAACAATATGTTCCAGTGGTGGCGTTATATAAAAGGTACAGATTGGAGACATCCGGAAGGACCAACTAGCAACTTGAAGGGACGGGGAAAATACCCGGTCGTACAAGTGGCGTATCCGGATGCTGCGGCTTACGCGAAGTGGGCAGGAAAGCGGCTGCCTACGGAAGCGGAGTGGGAGTTTGCCGCAAGAGGTGGACAGACAGGGACTTTATATCCATGGGGAAATGAATTCAAGCCGAATGGAAAATTCATGGCCAACATTTACGAGGGAAAGTTTCCCGTAAATGACACTGGCGAAGATGGTTTTGTAGGACTGGCGCCAGTGGGCAAGTTTCCCGCCAATGCCTATGGTCTCTATGACATGGCAGGCAATACCTGGGAATGGTGCAGCGATTGGTATCGAGCAGATTACTATGAACAATTGGCTATGCAAAACAAAGGTGTCATGAGCAATCCACAAGGGCCGGACAATTCATGGGATCCGGCAGAGCCCGGGGAAAAGAAACGAGTCCACCGGGGCGGTTCATTTCTCTGCACAGACCAGTATTGCGCGCGATACATGTTGGGCACGCGAGGCAAAGGCGAAGTAACGACTGCGACCAATCATCTTGGTTTTCGTTGCGTGCAATCACCTACAAAAGCGCGCTGATCGATTTATAAAGGAGTCCCAAAACTTTAGAACTAGTTGGGCATTTCTCGAATAAATTGATTGACTTGTTCGAAGGCTGGGCGACCCTTTGCGCGCAATTCCTGCCTGGGCCCATAGATAACGAAGAATGGCAACGTCTGAAGCTGCATGTCTAAAGCAATCTGGGATTCCCAATCAATGGCTTGAATTTCCGGGCGGTT
The DNA here is from genome assembly GCA_020854255.1 of Candidatus Melainabacteria bacterium. Lineage (GTDB taxonomy): Bacteria > Cyanobacteriota > Vampirovibrionia > Obscuribacterales > Obscuribacteraceae > QKMZ01. Next base: position 2,778 of record JADZFV010000393.1, read on the forward strand.
GATATTGATCGTGCGCACGGCCACGTTGCGATTTACCTGAGGCAGTTGCATCAGCCGCTGAGCATAGTTCATGCTGGTAGCATCATAAGGACTGTAATACATCACGACATTGTATTTGCCAGGAACGAGATAGCGCTGCACATGACACTGCGTGCCCGGCTTATCCTCATTGAGAGACAGGAAATCTGTTGACTGCATCTGCTCTGTCGGCATTTTTGCAACAGCCAGATCATCAACCTCATCACGCGGATCGTTGGAGCACGAGGACAAAAGCATCAACGCGAACAAAGATATGGAAAATCTGGAAGCCATTGCCAAGGCTGGACGCGCTCCGGTGATTATTGGACGAATTGTCATCATAGGCGCAATTGTATTCTAATGTCCAGAAGCTGTCCATCAAATTGCCACCTTGCCTCTCGATTACATTCACAGCCGACAGCAAACGGCTCGTATAACAAAGGACTCTTAAGGAGTCAAAAAGATTTCTGCAATCAGAAGCCGCGGCGGCAAGAGATTCGAAGAAATCGACACCGAAACGGTCTCTAAGACAAAGTGACAAGCCTGACCGTTTTTGATTTTATGTACAATCCCTTCTTTTTTAATCGCTGGATGGAAGACAACATTGTTGGTCTGGCATATGGAAGAGAACAGCTGCAAATTATATACACGGACCACCTTGCAAATGAGAGCAATGGATGCGCTAAATGAATTCACGCGCCTGATCATATTGTTTGTCCATGTCCAAGCGTCGTACATACAATTCCGCGATTGGCGAAGTATAGGTGCCGCCTGCTCGTCCAGAAGAGTCGGCGTCCAGCCTTAGCGCGGACCTCAAGACTGCCTGCGCACCTTGGCGTGCTGGTATAATCTGCTGCTTTACACCGAGGCTCACACCAATGCGAAACAGTAGTTTGTTGGCAATCATTTCCCTGGCTTTCTTAATTGGCACGCCTCTGCCGGCAATTGCGGAGGAAAAATCAGAGAGCACAAATAAAACTCCGCCTTCTTCTGCGACTCTCAAAGGTCATGTCGTGAACATTAACGAGACGCTAAATCAATTGCGGGATGCACGGCTCTCGATCAGTCGCGTGAGAAAAGCGACGGCCAACCTCTACGACGAGGTGACGCGCCAGCAAGTAACCATGAGTTTCAATCCGAATCTTGTCGGAACCACTGTCATGATGACTCCATCACCGACATTCGACGCTGCCTTCCGCCGACAAAATTATTCGCTTTCCAACCGGCTACAAACTCGCCAAATCCGCACTGGAAGTGACTACCGGAGGACTTATTGATGACTTGCTGAAAGACGTGGTGCCCGCCATGGATAATTCAGCAAAACGAGGCGCCCCGGCATCTACCGGACGAGGGAAAAATTGAATGGATGCTAGACAAAAAACAAGAGAATCTAAGAATCTAAGCCCATTCGAACATGTCTATGAAATTGTTCGCAAGATTCCGTGCGGCAAGGTGTATACATATGGACTAATCTCAAAACGGATGAATAAGAGATTGAGCGCAGCCGCCGTAGGTTGGGCGATGAATGGTCTAGGCAACGGGAAGAATGAAGACGGATACAATTCGAACAACGTACCGTGGCACAGAGTGATCAATTCGAAGGGGAAGCTGAGCACACAGATCGATTTTGGCACATTGACTGCCGATAGTCGCCCGGATAATCTGCAACGAATTCTCCTGGAACAAGAAGGTGTCGTTTTCAGAAATGACGAAAGTATCGACCTGAATTTGTTTCTCTGGAATGGAGAGTAGCCAA
>JADZFV010000394.1 GCA_020854255.1 Candidatus Melainabacteria bacterium
ATGGTGATAACCGGGCGAGTTCCGGAGCCGAAAGCAATTGAAATGCCTGAAATGGTGATCTCGGGCCGAGTTCCGCAAAGGAAAGTGATCGTCATGCCGGAACTGGTGGCCAGTCGAGATTTCCTGATCTGAACTGATGATTTCACGAAATGGTGTACCAAGTACTCGGTCCTTTGCCATTGCGAGAAAGCATTTTGCGTCCGATCAGCTCGTTGAGGCGCAGCTTGATTGTGCTCCTACTTTCACCTGTTAGAGCTTCGATGTCTGACATTTTCAATCTGCCTTGCTCTCTTATCAGTTTCAAAATTCGCACGGAAAGCAGTGGCAGCTTACCTTCAATGAGGTGCTCTCGGGAGATTTTTGATTGCAAGTTTGCCTTTTGCTTTTGCATAGACTCCAGAAAGAATTGAATCCAGGGATCCCAATCTGGCTTGTCCAGCGCGAGTGTGGTTTGTGTTTTTCGCAGGGCCAAGTAATAACTCTCTTTGCCGGCTTCGATGACGTTCTCCATAGAACTGTACGGTACGTAAGCATACCCTTGCTTGAGCAACAGCAAAGTTGTTAGTGCGCGGGACAATCTGCCATTGCCATCTTGGAACGGATGAATGGCAAGAAATTCCGCAATGAAAACAGCAATCAAAAGCAAAGGATGGATCTCTTTAGATTGTAGATTTACGTTTGTCCATTCGATAAGCTCTGTCATTTTGAAGGGAGTATCGAAGGGTGTCGCCGTCTTGAAGATTGTGCCCAGTCTCTCACCGTCCGGACCGAATGCTTCCACATTGTTTTGGACCGATTTGTAATTGCCTCTGTGGCGATCGTCCTTTGTACTGTGTTTCATCAGATCTCGATGAAGCTGCTTTATGTGATTCTCTGAAAGTGGAATTAGGTGCCAGTTTAGAAAAATTGTTTCCATCACGTCGGCATAGCCCGCAACTTCTTGCTCATCTCGTGAGCGGAAGGACTTTTTTGAGATGTTAGAAAGCAGTTCTTCGACTTGATCATCTGACAGGGTTGCGCCTTCAATTCGAGTCGACGATCCGATGCTTTGAATTGTCGCGACATGCTTTAGTGAAGCGAGTCGGTCTGCTGCTATGGTCGAAAATGATTTCCAGGAGCCTTTGAACTCGTCGATCTCCGCGATCAAACGCAACATCTCATGAGTGGGACGAAAATCGAAAAACTTCATTGGTCGGCAGCTCTTAGCCAATTATATGTCCAATTATACCCGATATTGACCAATTATGACCAATGGGGCTGAAAACCCTCCGGAGACAAGCGCAAAAATGGGAACACACGCGCCAAAAAGCAGCAAGGGAGACGCTCAGCGTCTCCCTTGAAAAGTGGCTTGCAGCCTCTTATTTTTGCATTTGGCGCAGGCAATGCGCCGGCACGATTTTGTACCGGGCGATGCCACGCATCGCCCCTACAATTTCTACGCAGGCACGTTGAATGAGCCTTCGCCGATCGGAGGATAGATATCTTCTTCCTCTTCCTCTTCTTCCTGTGCCGGTGTGTGGCCCTGGAAGCCAGTACCTGCTGGAATGAGGCGACCGATGATGACGTTTTCCTTCAAGCCGCGCAGCCAGTCCTTCTTACCTTCAACCGCGGCTTCCGTGAGGATACGGGTTGTTTCTTGGAAGGATGCAGCTGAGATGAAGCTTTCCGTGTTCAAGCTGGCTTTGGTGATACCGAGCAAGACCGGTGTGAATGTAGCTTCGCGAATGCCCAACTGTCTGCAGCGTTCGTTTTCTTGATCGAGCGAATAACGCTCCATCAATTCGCCCGGCAGCAAGATGGTTTCGCCCGGCTCGTCGACGCGCACTTTGCGTGTCATCTGACGGACGATAACTTCGATGTGTTTGTCGGCGATTTCTACACCTTGCGAGCGGTATACGGATTGGACTTCGTCCACCAGATATTTCTGCGAGGCTTCAATACCGAGCAAGCGTACGATGTCGTGCGGGTTGGGCGGTCCGTCGGTAAGAGCCTTACCGACAGTGACATCTTCTCCGTCTTCGACAACGATGTTGAGTCCGGCAGGAATGATGATTTCTTCTTCTCCGGCGTCTGAGTAGACGACATAGAGACGATGAGTGTCATCTTCCGTGACCACTTTGGCGCGTCCGGCACGTTCTGCCAGGATGGCATTTTCTTTCGGTTTTCTGGCTTCCAGAAGTTCTTCAACTCTCGGAAGACCCTGAACGATGTCGCCGGTTTTTTGTCTTTCGAAGATCAGTGTTGCCAATAAGTCGCCTCTTTGTACCAGCGATCCGTCCTCACTCTGCAATTGAGTGTTGACTGAGATCAGATACGGGCGTCCTTTTCTGACGAAGTAGTCGGTGCCTTCGATTTTGACGACCTGTCCGGAGACGGTCGACGGAGTCGATTTGGTGAGCGGGTCGCCTTGCTTGACGAGGTCGCCTTCCTTGGCTACGGCAGCGCCTTTGCCTTTGTGCACAACTTGTTGTTCTTCCGTGATGAGCAGAATTCTGCGTTCGTCTGTTTTGGACAATTGAACGCGGGCTGCACTCTTGGTCAAAACTTGGGTGGTGGCAACCGGTGCTTTGGCATCTACGATATCGCCGTGCTGAACAGCCAGCAGAGTGACGTTGATGTCGTGCTCGCGGCGCAAGAGGATGTTTTCTTGGACGACGATGTTGAGGTCGTCGGTGATTTCCACTGTGCCTTTTAGCGATGCCAGTTGTCCTTGCATTTGCAGAACCAGAGACGTACGTGTCAGTTGCGCTCCCTGCAGGTTGCGAACTTTTTCTCTGTCGCGGAACAGCAATTGCGTGACCGAGCGCAAAGAAATCTTTTCGTCGGTTGCTCTGTGCTTGAACTTCGTTTCACGCGGCTCGATCCAGTACTCTTCGACCGGACGGACGAGCAGTTGCATGGTGCCGTCCTCGCGCTCGATAACATTGACGATCTTGCGATCTTTGTACTTCATTCCATCCAGAATTTCCGTGCCCGGATCGACGATTTGACCTTCCTGTACTTTTACATCGGTCGGATCGTTGATGGAGTGCAGGTCGCCCGGACGAATGATTACTTCGTGGATGATGTCGTTGTCGGCAACGATTTCGACAACACCGTCCATGTGAGCAAAGACGTCTTTGACCACTTCCTGTCCGGCCGTGACCAGCTCGCCGGTTTCGCTCATCTTAAGTGAGCTGTCCTTCGAGATGAAGTGCACTTCTTCCGGAACGAAGAGCACGCGACCTGGTTTGGTCACTACTCTGCGGTCATCGATTTCTACGCCGTCATAAATAATTTCACCACCGGTAGTGACGACGTTGGTGCCGTCTTCAACCAGTTCGGCGATGATCTTGCCGTTTTCAACAATTTCGCCTTCGCCAATTTTAAGCGTATAGGCTTCTTTCTGCTTGTTGACTCTCCAGGTGTAGCCTTGTTTGGCGCCTTCGAGCTTGGCATTGCCGGCGCCGACAGAAGCGATGACGATATTCATCTCTTTGCCTTTGACCAGGCGAGTGACGCTCTTGCGTCCGCTCTTAACGACTTCTGTTTCCAATTCCGGTCCGAATCTGACTTCGCCGCCGTGTTCGGTGGTGATTTGGATTTCGGCAAGAACATCATGCGAATTTACGTCTTGACCGTCTTTGACGACGACATGAGCGCCCGACGGCAAGTTGTATACGTCGCCTTCCAGTACCCAGATGATACCGGCGCGGCTGGCGGTGCGGGAGATGTTGCCCTGACGGTCGCGTTTTTCGTCAGCCTGGAAGCCGGCAAACGCCACACGACCGGAGATGTCTGCGGTGATGTCTTTTGTAGCGCGCTCGGTCAAGTTCTTCTTCATGCCCGGCGGATCGTATTCTGCTACGACCTGTCCGGCAGTCACTTCCGATCCCGAAGGAATCATCAGCAAGGCGCCTACAGGCAGTGATTCTGAAGATTCTTTCTTTTCGTTTGCGAATTTGACGGAGCCTTCGCGGGTGGTCTGCTCCACGATGTCACCATAAGCGGTGCGCACTGATTTGCAAGCAATCTTGAAGGTGAATGTGCCATTCAAAGGAGCTTTGACCTGAATACGGCTGGATCCACCAGCGACGGCGCCGCCGGTGTGGAATGTTCTCATGGTCAGCTGTGTTCCAGGTTCGCCGATGGACTGCGCGGCGATGATGCCGATCGCTTCGCCCACGTCTACCTGACGCTTCGATGTCATCGAGAAGCCGTAGCACTTCTGGCAAACGCCGTACTGGCTTTCGCATGTAAGAGGTGAACGCACTTTGACGAAAGGTAATTTCTTGAAGAGTTTGGAGTGCTCTTTGCCCCAGATAAGCGTGATGGACTCGCCGGCCTTGGCCATGACTTCACCGGTTTCGGGATCGACCATGTCCAGAGAGATGCAACGCCCGACGACGCGCTCTTCCAGATTGACCACTTCCTTGTCGCCTTCTTTAATCGGGCGCATGTCTATACCGCGAATGGTGCCGCAATCAAGATCGCGGACGATGACGTCCTGGGCGACGTCAACCAGACGGCGGGTCAGGTATCCCGAGTCGGCTGTTTTGAGCGCTGTATCTACGAGACCTTTTCTGGCGCCGTAGGAGGAGATGATGTACTCGGTTACATTCAAGCCTTCGCGGAAGTTTGCCTTAATCGGCAAGTCGATAATCTGACCTTGAGAGTCAGCCATCAGTCCGCGCATACCGACCAGCTGTCTGACCTGCGAGATGTTACCGCGGGCGCCGGAGAAAGCCATCATGTATACAGGGTTGAGGCGGTCGAAATTGTCGACTACTTCTTTTGTCAATTGGTCAGTCGTGGCAGACCAGGTGTCGATAACTTTGTTGTAGCGTTCGACTTCCGTGATTTCGCCGCGCTCATAGCGACGTTGCGCTCCTTCGATTTCCTTTTCGGCAGCGGAGATCAATCCCTTCTTCGCTTCCGGAACGTCGAGGTCGTCAATTGAGATCGTTACGCCGGCTTTGGTGGCGAACTGGAATCCCAAATCTTTGAGAGAGTTGGCAAGTTCGGCAGTGCGTGCAGTGCCGTACTTTTCGTAGACTTGAGCCAGCAATTTGCCGAGCTTCTTCTTGTCCACTGTCTCGTTGATGAACTCCATTACTTCTTCTTTTTTAGGCGTCGTAACCATGGGTTCCTCTTTAGGTGCTTAGTTGATTAGCGTAGATTCGAGGTTTAAAACTTCGTTGGAAACTGTGTTGTTTTGGGCGACACGCTGCGATTTTGCAGCGTGTCGCAGCAAAACTAATTAACAGAAGCGATCGCGCTGCGCACAACTTCATTGAAGATGATGCGTCCTGGCGTCGTTTCGATTGTTTGCATGCCGCCTTCGCGATCGCGCACTTTGATTTTGGCGTGCAGATCGACAACACCGGCTTCATATGCGGAGCGCGCATCAGCGAGACTGACGAATCGCATTCCAGCGCCGCGGCATTTCTTCGGATCATCGGAGCCCGGCTTTTCGATAGTCAGGTAATAGATGCCCAATACCATGTCTTGCGTCGGTGTGATCGTCGGCTTGCCGGTTGCCGGAAGCATGACGTTGTTGGAGGCGAGCATGAGCATGTGTGCTTCTGCTTGCGCTTCAACCGAGAGCGGTACGTGAACGGCCATTTGGTCACCGTCGAAGTCGGCGTTGAATGCCGAGCAGACGAGCGGGTGGAGCTGGATGGCGCGACCTTCGACCAGTACCGGCTCGAAGGCTTGAATACCCAATCTGTGCAGCGTTGGAGCGCGGTTGAGCAGTACCGGGTGTCCTTGAATTACTTCCTCCAGGATTTCCCAGACGATTGCCGAGCCCTTTTCAATCTGCTTTTTGGCAGATTTGATGTTTTGCACAATCTGGCGTTCGATCAATTTATTGATGACAAACGGCTTAAACAGCTCGAGGGCCATTTCGCGCGGCAGACCGCATTGATGCAATTTCAATGTCGGACCGACGACGATAACGGAACGGCCGGAGTAGTCAACGCGCTTACCGAGCAAGTTTTGACGGAAGCGGCCTTGTTTGCCTTCGATGATGTTGGAAAGCGATTTGAGCGGACGGTTGTTCGGTCCCACTACAACGCGACCACGTCTGCCGTTGTCGATCAAGGCGTCGACCGCTTCTTGAAGCATGCGCTTTTCGTTGCGGACGATGATTTCGGGAGCGCCCATTTCGAGCAAGCGTGCCAAACGATTGTTGCGGTTGATAACCCGTCTATAAAGATCGTTCAAATCCGACGTTGCAAAACGTCCGCCGTCCAACTGAACCATCGGGCGCAGGTCAGGCGGTGTTACCGGCAGAACATCGAGCACGACCCAGGTCGGATCGGTGTGCGAGTTGAGCAGTGCCTCAACCAAACGCAGTCTCTTGATGATCTTGGCGCGTTTTTGCTGAGAACCTGAAGCTGATGCCAGCTCGTCTCTCAGTTGCTTGGACAATTCGCGCAGTCCCGGCAATTCCAGAAGTCTGCCTCTGTCGTCCTTGTTGTCCGGTCTTTCATAAACTGGACGGGCGATTTCATTCAATAATTGTTTGATGGCTTCAGCGCCGATGCCGACGTCGAACTGGACATTTTGATCGTCGATCAGGCGCTCGTATTCTTCTTCTGAAAGAAGCTGGTACTTGTGCAGATCAGGCGAATTGCCCTGGTTGGTCACAATATAGGCATTGAAATAAACGACTTGTTCGAGGTCGCGCAAGGGTTGATCGAGAAGCAAACCGATGTAACTGGGAATGCCTTTGAGGAACCAGATGTGCGTCACAGGCGATGCCAGCTTGATGTGGCCCATGCGGTGGCGGCGCACTTTGGAGTCGGTGACTTCAACGCCGCAACGTTCGCAAGTGATACCGCGGTGACGTACGCGTTTGTACTTACCGCAGTAGCATTCCCAGTCCTTCGATGGCCCGAAAATACGTTCGCAGAAAAGTCCGTCTTTTTCTGGTTTGAGAGTTCTATAGTTGATCGTCTCCGGCTTGGTTACTTCACCGTGAGACCAGCTCAGTATGCGCTCCGGAGAGGCAACACCAATCTTTATATAGTCAAACCTGTCAATACTTGTAGACATCGTACCCGAAAGACCTCCAGCTAAAATTGTTGGCCAGTGTGTCGCCGCTAGAGCGGTTGGGACATCGAATTCAATCCTTTTTATAAGGACGAATTCGAGAGAACAGTCCGAACGGGTTGATTGCACATCCTTATTCGGACCGTTCGTTATTTCTTAGAAGTCGTCGTCTCCGGCTTCGTCATCAATGGCATCGTCATCACTGACGACTGCGGCTCCGCCCAACGCGGCTACAGCTCCACCGATCAGTCCGGCAGTTTCATTGTCTGTCGATACGATTGCCGAGACGGTATCCGTGTCTGAGTCTCCGTCGCCGATCAAATCGTCGTCGCCTTCCGAAACGGCAACCGCTCCTTGAGGAATGGACTGCTGTCTCAGTTCAGCCAGCTCGGACTCGATGCCGATCTCACCAAACGGACTCATCCGGCGCATACCGCGCGGGCGCACTTCTTCCACTTCAGTCATCAGGTCGACTTCGATTTCACCGCCTTCGCGTGTGCGTTTGGCGACGGAAACGTCGAGACCGATTGATTGCAATTCGCGCACCAGCACCTTGAATGACTCTGGAATGCCGGGACGCTTGAGGTTTTCACCCTTGACTATGGACTCATACGCTTTGGAGCGGCCATTGACGTCATCTGACTTGATGGTCAGCATTTCTTGCAGAGAATAGGAGGCGCCGAAGGCTTCAAGAGCCCAGCACTCCATTTCTCCAAGTCTCTGTCCTCCGAATTGCGCTTTACCGCCCAGAGGCTGCTGCGTAACCAGCGAGTAGGGACCGGTCGAGCGAGCGTGGATTTTGTCGTCGACCAGGTGGACCAGTTTCATCATGTAGATTTTGCCGACGGTGACAGGATTGTCGAAGGTGTCGCCTGTGCGTCCGTCTGCCAGGATGACTTTGCCGTCATCACCGACCCACGGTGCTTCAGCGATCTTCTTGCCCTTCTTGATCTCGTCGTGGACGAGCATGGAAGAAGCTTCCTTGGCATGCATTTCGTCAAAGGGCGGCACTTCGTAGTGCAGACCTGTGAGCATTGCCGCCAGACCGAGCAGTGTTTCGAATGTCTGTCCGACATTCATACGGCTCGGCACACCAAGCGGATTGAGAACGATGTCGACAGCCTTGCCGTCAGGAAGGAAAGGCATATCTTCAACAGGCAGAATCTTAGCGACGATGCCCTTGTTGCCGTGACGTCCCGCCACTTTGTCGCCGACCGAGATCTTGCGTTTTTGGGCGATATAAACACGAACAACCTTGTTGGCGACAGGCGGAAGCTCGTCACCTTTTTCGCGGTCGAACACTTTCACGCCGACAACCCGTCCGCCTTCACCGTGAGGCACGCGCAGTGAGTTGTCGCGAACATCTCTGGCTTTTTCACCGAAGATGGCGCGCAAGAGTTTTTCTTCCGGCGGGTGTTCGGATTCGCCTTTCGGTGTGATCTTGCCGACCAGAATGTCGTCAGGATAAACACGCGAACCGATTCTGACGATGCCGTTTTCGTCCAGGTGACGCAGCGATTCTTCAGAAACGTTGGGCACTTCGCGAGTGATTTCTTCCGGACCGAGTTTCGTTGAACGAGCGTCGATTTCCAATTTTTCAATGTGGATGGAAGTCATCACATCGTCATAGACGAGGCGTTGGCTTATAAGGATGGCATCTTCAAAGTTGTAGCCTTCCCACGGCATGAATGCCACAAGCAGGTTGCGTCCTACCGCCAGTTCACCACTCTTGGTGGCAGCACCGTCGGCGATGACCATGCCCGGCTTGACGTCTTGACCGACTTCAACAATCGGTTTTTGGTTCAAGCAGGTATCCTGGTTGGAGCGCTGGAACTTCGAGAGTCTGTACTTGACCAGTCTCTTGTCTTTCGTGCGCACGTGAATAGCAGTCGCCGAAACATATTCGACTTTGCCTTCGATGTCGGCAACCACTACCATTCCCGAGTCACGCGCCGATTGTTTTTCAATTCCGGTTGTGACGTACGCTCGCTCTGTTTGAATCAGAGGCACGGATTGACGTTGCATGTTCGAGCCCATCAAGGCGCGGTTGGCATCGTCGTGTTCCAGGAAAGGAATCAGTGCTGTTCCGACAGATACAATCTGAATCGGCGAGACGCCTACATAGTCGACTTGCTCAGGCGGGGTTTCTTCGAATTCTGCTTTGTAGCGTACCGGTACCAGCGGATGAACAAAGTCGCCATTGTCTTTTACAGGCACATCGCCCGGTGCGACACGGTATTTGTCTTCTTCATCGGCGGTCAGATAGTGAATCTGGTCTGTGACCTTGCCGCCTTCAACCTTTCTATATGGCGTTTCGATGAAGCCATATTCGTTGACGCGAGCATGGGTGGCCAGCGAGCCGATCAAACCTGCGTTCGGACCTTCCGGTGTTTCGACCGGGCAGATGCGTCCGTAGTGGCTCGGGTGAATGTCGCGTACCGCGAATCCGGCCCGTTCTCTCGACAAACCGCCCGGTCCAAGAGCAGACAGTCTGCGCTTGTGGGTCAGTTCTGCCAGTGGATTGGTTTGATCCATGAACTGCGACAACTGCGAGGAGCCGAAGAATTCACGGATGGCAGCCACCAGAGGCTTTGTATTGAGAAGGTTGGCCGGTGTGAGGGTGTCGACATCTTGCAATGTCATGCGCTCGCGGACGATTCTTTCCAGTCTGGTCAGACCGATACGGAACTGGTTTTGCAGCAGTTCGCCGACTGATCGGATGCGGCGGTTGCCGAGGTGGTCGATGTCATCAACTTGCCCGTCGTCGAAGTGCAAGCCGATCAAATAGTCCACTGCAGCAACGATGTCTTCGCGGGTGAGCGTGCGTTGAATTTCGGAAACAGAAAGGCTGAGCTTCTTATTCAACTTATAGCGTCCGACTTTACCCAGGTCGTAGCGCTTGTCGTCGAAGAAGCGGCTGTCGATGATCGACTGTCCGCCTGCAACAGACGGCGGGTCGCCGGGACGCAGCTTTCTGTAGACTTCAATAAGAGAATCTTCTCTCGATTTGGTGGAGTCTTTCTCCAGCGTCTTCTTGAGGAAGTCGCGGTGACGGAAAAGCGATTCCATTTCCGAGTCCGAATAGCCCAGTGCTCTCAGCAATGTGGTTGCCGGGAGCTTTCTGTTCTTATCGATTTTGACATAGATGACGTCGTTGACGTCGGTTTCAAACTTCAGCCAGGCGCCGCGGTTGGGGATGAGCGTCGCTGAGAACGTACGCTTACCGTTGGTGTCTACTTCACGTTTGTAGTAGATGCCGGGGCTTCTGACGATTTGCGAAACAATGACGCGTTCGGCGCCATTAATAATGAACGTTCCGCGGTCGGTCATCATCGGGATGTCACCGACGTAAATTTCTTGCTCCTTGATTTCACCGATTTCGCGGTTGACCAGGCGCATCTGAATGCGCAGTTTCTTTGTGAAACTGGCGTCGAGCTCTCTAGCTTCTTCAGGTGTCTTTGGCTTATTCGGTTCGGTATGGTCTTCGAACGTATAATTCGTCAGGAAGTGAAGCTCGAGTTTGCCCGTGTAGTCTTTGATTGGGCTGAATGCTCTGAGCTCTTCACCGAGACCTTCATCGATGAACCATTTGAACGAACTCTTCTGAATTTCTGCTAAATCGGGCAAGTCGGCGATGCGTGAGCTGCCGACCCCGAAGGTCTTGACGCGCTCCGTTAACTCTAAAGCCATCGATTACCTCTGGGTTCTTGGTCGGGGACCATTGACAATATGCAAGCACGGCG
>JADZFV010000395.1 GCA_020854255.1 Candidatus Melainabacteria bacterium
CGCTCTTTGCGCTTTTGAAAGGCGTGATTGTCGAGGCGCCCTCGCAAATCAAGCTCTCCAGCTGTCCAACGCCGACCTGGGCCCGGCAAATGTGATCCTTGACTGCCTCTGATTCGCCAGTATCTGCCGACCACCGCCAGATCTTAACCGGGTTGCCCGCTTCACCCATACCAGCACACGGTGGTTTCTTCTTTGCCAAAAACGGATATTCCAGAGCGCAAGCATCAGGAAATGACTTTCCTGCAAAAGACAGATCGGGTTGTTGATCCGCCCAGCTTAGATGGACGATGAGCTTATCGCAAAGCCAGTATCCTTTGACAAAAAGTGAAAGTGAGTCGCGTTGTATTTTTCCTTCTACAACAGCCCAGCGCCTCAGCGCGACCTTAACGGGTTTGATCTCTCGCCAGCCGGCAAAGTCAGGATCGATCAATTGAGACGATAATCCTCTGTGACTCTGGGCAAGAGTCAGCGACAATTCGGTATCCGCGGCACGACTGTCCGCCAGATTGGAAAATAAATCCAGGGTCCTGGTTTTAAACTGCTCTTCGGGTGCATTGCCATGATCGCTGCGCGCACAAGCAAAATTCAAAGGCAGCAAAAAGAGAAATGAGAAGGCGAAAAAATACCGTATTTTTCGCCACGACCTGGCCAATTTATCCGTTTCTCCTTTTACTTCTAATATTGCTCTTTCAAATTGAACAGCTTGCGAAGGCTTTCCGCGTGTTGACCCAGCAAGCGATAATCCGTCGTAGCCTTCAATGCGACGGTTGGTCCGTGCAGGATTTGATTGACGATTTTACAGCTGAATTGATCGAGCGCGTACTTGCTGCCTGATTCGCCTTTAATTATTGCAGTCCGAGACTTCTCAATTTGTTCGATGCGGATTGCTTCGAATTTCTTGCGCAGGCTGACAATGATTGGAGCGACCAGCACAGAGCGTTGCCAGGCATTGAACACCTCAAGCATCTCGAACACGTCCTTCTCGGCGTCTTCCATAAGAGCGCGCCGCTCTTTAATGTTTTTGTTGATGATGCCACAGACATCGTCCAAATGGAAAACCTTGACGCCTACGATATCGGCGATTTGCGGATCAACTAGATTTCATACAGAACCCTGTTCTTATTGAATCCTTCCATCTCAGAATCACAATTTATCGAAGGGCTGGTTTTTTCGATGGGTTCATAGACAGCAGTAAAGTGTCTGAGTTTCTCAGCTTGTTTTGTAATTTTCAATCCCCGTATGGATGAGCGGCGTTGATTGATGTTTGAGAATGCTTCAATCACGTATTCATAGTGACTTTGTGAATACACTCGCCGGGGCAGCGCCAGGCGCACCAGCTCATGTGGCGCACAAACAGTAATGCCGGTTTCAGGATCGCTCTTACCGAACATCGCAGTGCCAATCTCGCAGCTGCGAATGCCTGCTTCTCGGTAAAGCTCACAGGCCAGGGCTTGTCCAGGCAGCTCCAGCGGAGGTATGTGCGTAAGCATGGCGGCAGCGTCCACGTAAACCGCATGGAGTGCCGGCGGTGATATAACTGGAATGCCGATTCTCTTCAGCCTGTCGTGGAGAAATCTTGCCGAGGCTTCTCGATAGCGAAGATAGTCTTCATTTGTAGCCTCGTACAACCCAATGGCGATTGTTTCCAGATCTCGACCTGAAAGACCTCCGTATGTGGGAAAGCCTTCGGTAACAATCATTTCGACCTTTACTCTCTCGACCAGCTCGGAATCATTCAGGGCGATGAAACCGCCAATGTTTGCAATGCCATCTTTCTTGCAGGACATCAGGCAGCCATCTGCGTACGTGAACATCTCTTCAACAATCGAGCTGATTGAAGTCGATGAGTAATTCTCTTCGCGTTGCTGAATCAAATATGCGTTTTCGGCAAATCTGGCAGCATCGATGAACAGGGGGATGTGATGTCGCTTTAAAAGTTGGCTTGTCTGTCTTAAGTTGCGCATTGATACAGGTTGACCACCGCAGGCATTGTTGGTCACGGTAAGCATCGCGAACGGTATCATGCCTGGTTCTGCTTCGCATATCAGCCGCTCCAATTCGGACAGATCGATATTACCGGCAAAGCTGGCAGCGCTGTCTCCATCTCTCCATGCTCGGCAAGGCAAATCAACGGCTGTCGCGCCGCGCGCCTCCAGATTTGCGCGAGTGGTATCAAAATGCGTGTTGGAAGGAATCTTCTGTCCGGGTTTTACCAGTTCGGAAAACAATAACCGCTCTGCGGCTCTGCCTTGGTGAACAGGCAAGACTTCCTTGAAGCCAAATATTGATTTTACTGATTTTTCAAACCTGTGGAAGCTGGAAGCGCCTGCATATGATTCGTCGGCTCGCATCAATGCCGACCATTGATCGCTTGAGAGAGCTGCTGTGCCGCTGTCGGTAAGGAAGTCGATCGTACAGTCTTTGGCGTTGAGTTTGAAGAGATTGTAGCCTGCGCAGGCAAGCAATGCCTCTCTTTCACCTTGTGAGGTAAAGTAAATCGGCTCGACGACCTTGGTGCGAAATGGCTCAATGATTGTTTTCATTCCTTATCCTCATACGATTTGTCATCACGAAAAATTCGAGTCTGCAACAAGTATTTCGTTGATTGCGTGCTGCTATTGAGAAGTCAGATTTGCTGCAATTCTCTGACACTCTTGCTTGGCTCTTGCGACACAGTCAGCAACTCCCATGCCACCATATGCATTTCCGATCAACGCCAGATTTGAAAATCGTTCTTGCCTTCTCTCGATCCCATCCAGAAGATCTTGATGTCCAGGCGCGAATTGCGGAATCGCTTTCTTGTGCCTCGTGACTATGGAAAATAATGGATCATTTCTCGTGCTCAAGTACTTTTTCAGATCGGCCGCTACCGCTTTCTGGACCTGGTCGTCACTCTGCGTCTGAGGACAGGGGTCCATTGAAGTGTCGAGCGAGGCTCGTAAAACAACCTGATCGCAGGCGACCTTCCGCTTGAACTTATTGCTGCTGAAAGTACACGCCCGCACAATACCACGCTCCTTGCGCGGCACAAGGAAGCCGGAGCCGATTAACTGTTTGTTGAAAGCGTTTTGATCGTAAATCAGATTCACTACAATTGGCGCAGAGTATTTTATTGAGGAGAGGTTATCGGAAAGAACTTTATCCGTCTTAGCCAGGACTGCCGATGCAACGCTGGCAGGCAGTGCCACTACGACAGCATCAGCCTGAAAATTCGTAGTGTTAGAGCATTGTATTTGCCATCCTCTTTTTTCACCTGGCTGAATCGATTCGACCTCGGCGCTTACCAGTTTGCACCGCCCGGCAATATGCTTTCTCAATTCCTCCACCAGAACGACCATTCCCTGGTCGAAGGTAGCCATTGTTCCTTTTCTTTTCGGCTCTCCTTTGATTCTCGCCTGGCCCGCTTCCCTCTTTTTTCTATCGGTTAATTCTAAGAGCATTCCCCGCATTATGCTGCCGTGATTGCGCTCAAGTCCGACCAGATAGGGTAGGGTCGACCGGGCACTGAGAGACTCTGGGGTGGTTCCGTACAATCCTCCAACGATTGGTTCGGCGATGCGTTCAAGAAACTCGCGACCAAATCTTCTCTCGACGAAATCAGCCAGAGCTTCATCCCTAGAATCTATCCGGCGGCGAACGAAAAGCTCACAGGCCATGCGAATTTTGCCGCCCGGTGAAAAAAGATTGCTGGTAAGAAGGTCAGCAATCTTTGGATTCATTGAGAAAAGCCCGTCAGGAATGCCGCAAAGCACCGAATCAACAGCTATAAAAGTCTTCCTCTGTGTCTGTGTTACGATTCTCGATTCGATTCCAAGGCTTTCGGACAATTCCAGAACCGCCGGCTTTGTCGCTACAAAACACTCAGGCCCGAGGTCCAGTACTGTTTCTTTGTAGCGCAATGTCTTGATTGAGCCGCCCACCGAACCACTGGACTCCAAAATTTTTAAGTCTATTTTTACTCCTCTCAGGTCCGCCTCCTGCAATAGAAAGTACGCAGCGGAAAGCCCGGAAATGCCACCGCCGACAATGGCAATTTTTTTGCATTCTGCAGAGTCTCGGTTTGGCGAACGCGTATTCAAAATTGCAACTCTACGTATGGTCAAGCATCTTCCGCAATCACCGCGAATGCGAAATATCTTTGGGATCAGCGCTGTTTTTAAAAACTGCTTTTCAACATGATTGACTCGCTCCTGGTATTGCACCAAAAGAAAAGCTTTTTTCCAATGAAGAAGTAGTGTCCCGCAATATAAAAAAAAGAAGAATCCGCCCAGGGGTGGATTCTTCAAGGTAACCACCCTGCTCAAGCGGTCGCTGCGCCGCCGCAAGCACTAGATGCTCTAAATCAGTCCTTCTTGCCGTCTATCACATCGTCGACCCAGGAAAGGCACGCCATCATCGAAGGAAATCCAAGTGTAGTCGTCGCTAACAATACGGCCTGCCTGATTTCCTCGGGGCTGACACCGGCATCAAGGGCTTTGCGGCAGTGAGAATGTAAGCCGCCCTCCAGGCGTGCACCGCAGGCAATACCAATTTTGACAAGAGCACTGTCTCTGGCGCTCAGAGGGCCGGCTTTCGCTACGGCATTTCCGAGCAATTCGTATGCCTCAAACACCTCCGGGTAACTTTTTTGAAAGTTAAGAAATCTTTGCGGTGGTTTGCGCATGTCGGTGTCCTTATATAGGGAGAGCAAACATTAAATTCGCACGTAAGGACGGCACTGTCAATCGATGAAGGCGTCTTTGCCGCTTGAAGGCTGTTAACTTTGCCGACACAATACGGCAAACCTCACTCAGTACTGCGTCTTGGCACTTTTCCTGCCGTGGGCACCTTGAAGTAACCATGGTGCTCTTAGCGCATATTTGCTAGGATTCGGGCACTCAATGAAAAAGCTGTGGGATAGAAGCATCCCTACCACGTCGTCGAGGCCGAAGGTACTTTTAGGGAGCTTGAAATTATGCTGTATCCCACAATCATTCAGGGCGGTATGGGAGTTGGCGTCTCAAACTATCGACTGGCAAGAGCCGTCTCCAAGGCGGGACAGTTGGGCGTCGTGTCAGGAACGATGCTGGACACTGTTCTGGCAAGGCGGCTGCAGGATGGCGACCTGGATGGCTTGATGCGCCGCGCAATTTACAGCTTTCCCGTAAAAGAGATATCCGATCGCGTCCTCAATGACTACTACATCGAGGGTGGCAAAAGCCCGGACGCTCCTTACAAAGCGGTGCCGATGCATACGATGTGCTCCAGCGACGCTCTTATTTCGTTGACTATTTTAGCCAATTATGTCGAGGTCTTTCTTGCCAAAGACGGGCATGACGGTATTGTGGGCATCAACTATCTCACTAAGATAGAACTTCCCACATTGCCTTCAATTTTTGGAGCCATGCTGGCCGGAGTCGATTACATTCTGATGGGGGCCGGCATTCCCCGTGCCATACCCGGCATACTGGATCTTTTGAGCGAGAAGAAGCCGGTCAGTATGCGAATTGACGTTGAAGGCAGCAAGCCGGATGACAATTTTACGGTTAACTTCGATCCAGGGAAGTTCGAGATTCCGTCCCCGACACTGAAGCGACCACGCTTCCTTGCCATCGTCTCCTCTTCGGTCTTGGCTCAGTCTCTGGCCAAAAAGTCCAGCGGCACCGTTGACGGCTTCGTCGTCGAGCATCATTGCGCGGGAGGGCACAATGCGCCGCCGCGCGGCGGAATCACGACCGATGCAAATGGCGAGCCAATCTATGGGCCCAAAGATGAGATTGACACCGAGAGCTTCAGGAGGCTTGGTCTGCCATTCTGGCTTGCCGGCGGATATGGTTCTCCTGAGGGGTTGAAGTTGGCGCTGCAGGCGGGCGCCCGCGGAATTCAGGCTGGTACTCTCTTTGCATTTTGCAATGAGTCAGGAATCACGACCTCCATCAAGAAGAAAGTTGTTGAATTGGTTAAGAATGGCAGTGCTGAAGTCTTTACTGATCCTCTGGCATCGGCGTCCAGCTATCCATTCAAGGTTGTTCCGGTTGATACTTCTCTATCCGAGCAGGAAATATATCTAAGCCGGGACAGAATTTGCGACCTCGGGTATTTGCGGCAGGCATACAAAAAAGAAGATGGAAATGTGGGCTTCCGGTGTCCGGGAGAACCCGTCGATGCATTCGTCCGAAAAGGTGGGCTGGAGGTAAGCACCTGCGGCAGGAAATGCCTGTGCAACGGACTGATGTCCACAGTGGGGCTTGAGCAGGTTCGCTCCAGCGGCTATGTAGAACCACCGCTTGTGACTGCCGGCAAGTATCTTCCGGAAATCGCCAGGATTGTCAGCGAGTTCAAAGACTCCTATTCCGCAGAAGATGTATTGAGATTTCTATTCAATCAGGTAAAGCAGCAGCAGAATAAGCAAGCGCTTCTAATCTAGCGTTCTGGAAAGCATAAAGAGACCCAATCGAAATCGTCCAATCGGCTGATGGCGGCTTATGCCATCGGACGTACTATTACTCGGACTTGGGAAAAGGTTTGGTGAAGTCTCCATGAATACCGGTCCATCAACTCTCGGCAGGGAGCAAGGCGCAAAACCATTTGGGGTCTCTTTTGACTCGGCGCCGTATTTAATACTCTGGGAGCTGACACGCGCTTGCGCTCTCAATTGCGTGCACTGCAGAGCCAGCGCGATTCGCCAGCGCGATCAGAGAGAACTTACATTTGAAGAGTGCAAAGCTGTCATGGACCAGTTGTCCGAATTCGGCAAGCCTCTTATCGTTTTAACCGGTGGTGATCCGGTCTGGCGCCCCGACCTTTTTCAGATTATCAAAGCCGCTAAGGAAAGGGGATTTACACTGGCGATCACGCCCAGTGCCACACCACGCACTACCGAAAATGTAATTCAATCTCTGAAGGAGAGTGGCATAGCCAGAGTGGCCGTCAGCCTTGATGGACCGGATCAGCAATCGCATGATGACTTTCGCCGAGTAAAGGGCTCTTTTGAATGGACCAACAATATAATCAACTGGGCTAACCGGTACGAGCTTCCCCTGCAAATCAACTCCACAATCTGGCGTGGCAACTTTCACTTGTTCGAACAGCTGGTGAAGAAAGTGGAGGATTCCAATGCGGTATTGTGGAGCGCCTTTTTTCTGGTGCCGACGGGACGTGCCGCAAGAGAAATGCAGATTAGCGCCGCGGAAGCGGAAGAAATTCTCGAAAAAATGACGGCACTCTCAGGGCGCGCGAAATTTGATGTCAAGGCTACCGCCGCTCCGCATTTCCGACGCGTTTTGCTTGAACATCTTCAAAAAGGAGAGTGTCAAGACAGCGATCTGAGTGGCTTGAGCCCCAGTATGAAACTAGGAGCATTGCGGTCTTACCAATCGGTGAACGACGGGAAGGGGATAATGTTCATCTCCCACGTTGGTGATATTTATCCCAGCGGCTTTTTGCCACTGCGCTGCGGCAATACAAGAGAAAATTCATTGGTCGAAATCTATCGAAACAGTCCCTTGTTCAAAGCCCTGCGCAATCCGGACCTTTTGAGAGGAAAGTGCGGTGAATGCCAATACAAAGCCGTTTGCGGCGGCTCGCGTGCGCGCGCCTTTGCCGAGTCTGGAGACTACCTGGCCGAGGATTCATTGTGCTCCTATGCAGATGGTTGAATGTGACAAAGATGCCTGGCAAATTGGCAATATATCTGAGTTAGTCAGGTGTATTTCTCGCCCTTTGTCCGACGTAAGAAAAGGAGCCTTGTGAAAGGCTTGTTTGTTGGTGAAATAGGCTCGAATATTTCAGGCTTCAATCGCGTCCGACCGGTCGATGGGGGCAGCTGAATTGAGCGGAGCTATCCGTATTGTCCACTTCGATCGGGCAGAGGCAGGAGATGTTAAACATCTCCTCTGAGAGCTTTTTGATTTGCATGTAAATCTCAAATACTCTTTTTCCGCGCTCGGTAATCAAGTGTTCGACGCGGCGAGGCAGGACGTCATACTCATACCTTTCTATGAGTCCGTGCTTTTCCAGCTGCTTCAGCCTGCTCTGCAGGCTCTTCATGCTCAGTCCGGGAATCACCCTCAAGAACTTTCTGGTGCGAACAGGGCCTATTGCTGTTTCTCTCAGTATTTCGACGGTCCACTTTGCCGCAATGATGTCCATAAGCTTGGTAACAGGGCATTCGCATGCCTTTATCGAGATGTTTGGCGATTCGTATTCCATTATTCAAGCCACTTTTTAAGGACCACATTGGCAAATATATCAATTTCTGTAACGGACACCCTCATCCTAAAAGACGAGTCTTTCGATGTGGTCTTGCCAGTAATTCCTAAAACGGCGGCGCATCATTCCTGAGTACGATATGAAAGATGCGCAGGCGCGCTATCGTGGCTGCGTTTCCTCAGGTGGTCATACGAAAAAGGTGGCTACTTGCGGAAATAGCGAAAAGGAGCAAACAATGGATTTTCAACTTTCCCAAGAGCAAGAGCAGATTCGCCGTCTGGCAAAGGACTTCGCCGAAAAAGAAATCGCGCCCAGAAGCGCTCACCATGATGAGACAGGTGAATTTCCTCGGGAAATTTGCCGGAAAGCTTGGGAAGCAGGCTTGATGAATACGCACATTCCGGAAGAATTCGGCGGTTCTGGTTTGGGTGTGCTGGAAGGCTGCTTGATTGCCGAAGAAATTGGAGCGGCGTGCACAGGTATAGGGACAGCCATGGAGGCTAACAACCTGGCAGAGGCTCCACTGATAGTGGCAGGCAGCCCGGAGCAGAAGAAAGAATTTCTCACTCTCATGGCCGACCAATTCAAGTTTGCCGCTTACTGCGTCACTGAGCCCCAGGCGGGCTCGGATGTGGCAGGCATAAAAACTACCGCAAGAAAAGTCGGCGATGACTACATATTGAATGGACAGAAGATGTGGATTACCAACGCCGGCGTCGCCGATTGGTATTATGTCCTTGCCCAGACAGATCCGACTCAGGGCAATAAGGGCATGTCCGCATTTATTGTCAAACGAGAACTAGACGGAATCTCCGTGGGAAAGAAAGAAAACAACATGGGGCAGCGCGCCAGTGATACCCGCGCCATTACATTCGAAGATGTAAAAGTGAGCTCACGCCACCTGTTGGGAAAAGAGGGAGATGGCTTCAAAATCTCGATGTCAGCATTCGATCACACGCGCCCTCTTGTAGCGGCAGCTGCCGTGGGACTGGCGCGATCGGCCATGCAACATGCAGTCACCTATGCACGCGAGAGGCATACATTCGGGCAGCCGATCGCAAATTATCAAGCAATCGGATTTATGCTCGCCGACATGGACAAAAACGTCGAAGCTGCTCGCTTGCTGGCATGGAAAGCAGCCTGGCTCATTGACCAGGGTAAGCGCAACACCAGAGAAGCGGCCATGGCTAAAGCTTTTGCGGCCGACACCGCTATGCAGACCGCTGTCGATGCTGTCCAGGTCTTCGGCGGCTACG
>JADZFV010000396.1 GCA_020854255.1 Candidatus Melainabacteria bacterium
GTGAGGGCATTAAATTGCTTGATTCAGACTCGCCAGGAGCTTTCTGGATGCCACCACAAAAGGTGCCGTTGAAAGGAATGGTCATTTGCTTGCATGGCTTCGGCTTAAATGCTTGCTCTTATGATGCATTTGGCAAGGCGATGGCAGACAGAGGATATGCAGCGTTTGCACCCGACATACGTGGATTTGGCTATTGGCGCGAAAGTGGCATTCATCCAAAATTGGACTTGAATCTGGCCGTTGAGGACGTTTGCAAGATCGCACGAACTGTGAAAGCTGCGCATCCTGAACTTCCTCTGTTCGTGCTGGGTGAATCTATGGGTGGCGCCATCGGGCTGACAGCGGTCTCAATTCATCCGGAGGACATCGACGGACTCATTGCGGCAGTGCCATCGTCCGAAAGATTCGAGCAGACGAAAGCGTCGACATTAGTTGCGGTGCGGTATCTGCTGAACCCGGACAAGGAGTTCGACGTCAAAGGTAAAGTATTAGATCGAGCCGTTTCCAGTGAGGAGCCAGATCAGCGCAACCGCCTTAAAGTATCGGCGCGTGAACTATTGCACTTTCAGAAGTTTATGAACGCGGCGATGGATCACGCTAAAGGCATCGCCAGTACTCCAGTTTTACTCGTGCAGGGGTGTCGCGATAACTTGGTCAAGCCGGCAGCGACAGTGAAGCTATATAGGAGCTTACGAAGCCCTGACAAGCGGCTTCTCATGGTCGGCAACGCAGAACACTTGATCTTTCAAAAAGGCCAGTTCAACAGTCAAACAATGGAAATGCTCATTGGGTGGATGAAGGAGCATCCGCGCGTCCTCACACAGTCGGCAGTTAGCACAAACAAGGAGTAGAACCTGGAGCCGTATTGGAACATCCACAACCGGAATATCGATTACATATTCCCCTTCCGCACCAGTTGTTTGGCTCGCATCCTGTATTGCGTGCGTTGATAAGGTTTTGCGTCCATTGCGTGGAAAACGAATGCGCCGTCATCGGACTCTCGGCTTCTGTTGCCAGTTCTCTATGGCAGAGGTTCATACTTGCCTTTGAAGTAATAACCGCTGATTTTTTTTCCGTCCCAACAGTAAGTAATATGCGTGCCTTCACGGGCGTTTGAAATGATCCTGGCGCGCCATGCCGCGATACAGATACATTCGCCATCTGGTCGACGAACACTTTTGTAGACAATTCCCGGACTACCAATCGACCGTAGTGTTTCGGCCAGCGCTTGAGACTGAGAATAGCTGGTTTTGCTGTATACCTCGGGAAGGGAAGATTTCAAATTTCGTATATCATGCATCGTTCCGCAGACATCTGCGAGAATCAGCAGCTGATCAAGCTCTTGTGGCGGTTCACTTGTGCTGAGCATGAATTTGGTGCGGTGGTAGACTGTTTCAGATATCGCGGTTTCGAGATCGAAAGCCGCATAGTAAGCGCCAAAATTACTGGTGCTAAAGCGCGAGCCTTGAGGGTTCAAAAACGTGAATGATGGCAAAATCAGACCGCTTCCAGGTTCGCTAATACGATCGGGTTGCTCCAAAAGACTGACGTCTCCAACGCTTAACGACGGGTCCGTCATCTTTTCTATCTCTAAAAGAATTTCCCAATCGGCTGAATCGGCCGCTATGCGCTCAAAGAAATTGATCGCCGGATAGCAATCGGCGATGATGCGAAATGAGGGAGCCCACCTTATTGAAGACTCTGGAATGTCCACGCTAAACACCCTTTTGCGCCGCCAGGTATTGTCGAACGATATAGAGATCCACTACTCGTCCCCGACACATTAAGTCGAGCGCCGTTTTTCCATTGAATGGTGCGGCGCTGTTTGGCGCTTTTATCCATCTGTCCGCGGAGACAGGGTCTTTGAGCAAGGTTTGCAAATCCTTGAATATGCCCAGGATATAGCTGATGCGTTCCATCATGTCTTTATCGACATTTGCACTTTCAGGGTCTTTTTTGTATTTGTGAAAAGTTGATTGACTGCTAATTCCGAGCAGTGCTGTTTGTTGAGCGACACTAAGTGCCCATTTTTCTGCAATTTTAAAAAATGCGGCAAGGCCAACCGAACCCTGTGTTTTCTTATTTCTCGCCGTTGCTTTCACCCTTGTCTCCAGATGTGGAGTTATCTCTCTTGTAACTCTATCTATAGACAAAGTCAAGGGCTGAGGGTTCCGAATTTCAATAAATATCAATTGAAATTCTGCTGCCGTGAAAAATGGTTCAGCTCTTGATGAATCGTGGAATCTGGTTCTCCTTCGTGGAAAAGCTATCACCGCGTGACTCGCTTGTGGCAATTCATTCTCTAGCTCTAAAACTTGCGCAGACTTTGGCTTCAAAAAGGCTGGATAATATAGCCAGCTCATTTGAGGAGACTTCAACGTGACCGGGACTCAGACTTCGCAAGGCACTCTCAACCACCTTGCCGACAACGCACTTTCAGACAGCATTGCCATTCTTGATTTCGGATCGCAATACTCGCAGTTGATTGCCAGGCGGGTTAGAGAGGTCAACACTTATTCTGAGCTCTTGCCTTACAGCACCTCGGCAGAAGAACTCAAGCGATTAAATCCGAAGGGCATAATTCTGAGCGGCGGACCGAGCAGCTGTTACGAGGCGCACGCCCCGCAGTTGGACGAAAAAATCTGGAAGCTGGGAGTGCCGGTTTTGGGCGTTTGCTACGGCATGCAGCTGATGGCGCGTGACCTGGGCGGCGTTGTCGAGCCGGCTGACGTCAAAGAATACGGGCGGGCGATGTTGACTATTGCCCACCACGGCAATCTCTTCGACGGGCTCGACCCGGAGATGGAGAGCTGGATGAGTCACGGCGACAGCGTCTCGGTTTTGCCCTCCGGCTTTGCCGTAACGGCGCGCACACTGGCCACTCCTGTGGCGGCCATTGCCGATGAGGAGAAAAACTATTACGGCGTGCAATTCCACCCGGAAGTCGTGCACACGCGCGGCGGGCAGCAGGTAATTGAAAACTTCGTCGTGCGCATCTGCCGCTGCACGCAGAGCTGGACGATGAAACAATTTATCGACCACGCTATCGCAGAAGTCAGAGCAAAAGTGGGCGACAAGCGCGTTTTGCTCGCTCTTTCGGGCGGTGTCGACAGCTCCACCCTGGCTTTTCTTTTGCATAAAGCAATCGGCGATCAGCTTGTGTGCATGTTCATCGACCAGGGATTCATGCGCAAGAACGAGCCTGAATGGCTGGTTGATATTTTTGAAAACCAGTTCAAGATTCACGTTCACTTCATAAAAGCGCGTGACAGATTTATTGGAAAACTTGCAGGTATCATCGATCCCGAGGAAAAACGCAAAAAAATCGGTGCGGAATTCATCAGAGTTTTTGAAGAAGAGTCCAAAAAACTCGGCACCTTCGATTATCTTGCGCAGGGAACCCTTTATCCGGACGTCATCGAATCCTCCGGCACACAAATCGATCCGAAGACCGGCGAGCGTGTTGCGGTAAAAATCAAGTCGCACCACAACGTGGGCGGCTTGCCGAAAGATCTTCAATTCAAGCTTGTAGAGCCGTTTGCAAAACTTTTCAAGGACGAAGTAAGAAGAGTCGCAGCCGAATTGGACGTGCCGGAAGGCATCCGTGTACGTCACCCATTTCCGGGTCCGGGACTGGCTATCAGAGTGCTGGGCGAGGTCACCAAAGAGAGATTAAAAACTCTGCGCGAAGCCGACTGGATCATCCGCGAAGAAATCAAAGCGCATGGAATGTATCGCCAGGTCTGGCAGATCTTCGGCGTCTTGTTGCCGACATTGTCCGTCGGCGTGATGGGCGATCAGCGCACTTATCAAAACCAGATAGTCATCCGCGCGGTCACAAGCGAAGACGGCATGACTGCTGATTGGGCGCGTTTGCCGTATGATCTCTTGGCGACGATTTCATCGCGCATAGTCAACGAAGTGCCAGGCATCAACAGGGTGGTTTATGACATTACGTCCAAGCCGCCTGCGACCATAGAGTGGGAATGAAACAGAGGTTTGGAGCTGCATGGGTTGCCCGTGCTCTCTTATTACTGCTTCTCATCGTTGTTTTTGTTGCCGCCATTTTCATTGCTGGGGCTAGCCTCCACGATCCCGATACGTGCTGGCTGCTCATGCTGGGCAAACGCATTGTGGAAAGCGGCGCGCTTCCCACGTCAGATCCATATTCGTACACGATGGCGCTTTTCCCGGAAAAACGCTTTGTCCTGTACCAGTGGCTGACGGAAGTTTTATTCTTCCTGTCGTACAAAGTCCTCGATTTGATGGGGCTTCTATTGCTGGCGGCTATTGTTTTGACCGCTGCTTTTGTTTCCATCCCGCTGGCATTCGCCCGCAAAATTGGTATGCCCGGAGCCTTTGCAGTGATTGGCACGATTCTCACGCTCATAGCTGCTTTCTTCCACTTTCTTTGCCGTCCTGAAATTTTCAGCTATTTGTTTCTCGGCATCTATTTTGCTCTTACGCATTTCTTCCTGCGTAACAGAAATATCGAAAAAACCGAAAAAATAGACTGGAAGGCGGTCACCATATTCGGTGCGGTGATGATGCTCTGGTGCAATCTGCACAGCGCTTTTGTGCTGGGTCTCGGTTATTTGTGCATATTTGCAGTCGTGACCACCGTGTCTGATTTCATCGCCGAAAAGCGTTTGAGCGCGATCAATCAGACTATATTGCTTTGCTTTGCGGCCGCGTTTGTGGCAACCTTCATCAATCCGTATGGAGCAGGGCTCTGGCAGTATTTGCCGACTCTGTTTTTCACGCCTATCAACAAACATATTGTTGAATTGCGCCCCCTTTCCGGAAAAGACTTTCTGGAATGGACCTACTATCCGTTTTTCATTCTTCTCATCTCTTCGGTCGTGATTACGGCTCGTGCTCTGATCAAGAAGATCGACGAGGCAACTGTGAATTCCCCCAGAGGACAGATTGTTTTTGCCGCCGTTGCAATCCTTTCCTGGACTGTTGCTGGTATTTGCTGCCGTCGCTTGATTCCATTTGCCGCCCTGCATATGTTCGCAGAAGGCGGCTATATGCTGGCTTTGCTGCGAGCGCAAAGAGCCGCCACCCAAAGTTCTACCACTGAAGCCGATCCGCCATTCTGGGAGATGGCGGATAACAAGATTGATTCACTTTACCAACCGCGCGGTTTCATGTGGTTCACCACAATTGCCGTCTTCGCTGCTGCTGGTGTTTTCTTTGTCGCCACGCGCATCCCGGGCGCCGTTGTTTTGCCTCAATCGGGCTCTGCAATGCAGGCACCTTTCGATGCAATTAAGTTTATTGCTGAAAAAACACCGGCAGGTCGAGTTTTCAACGACCCGCAATTCGGCGACATTATGATTTCGAAAATGCCCGAGCCCCCAAAGCTGTTCATTGACACGCGTTTTGACATGTACGGAAAAGAAATTGTCGATGATTATGTGACTATGTATGCGGCTAAGCCTGGCTGGGAAGACTTGATGAAGCGCTATAAAATTTCGTGGATTTTTGTGCGACCGGACGCCGAAGTTTCAAAACGTTTACTTGCAGATAAAGCATGGAAAGTTCTTTATCAAGACAAAGCGTCTATCGTTATGCAGAGCCCTACTCCTTAGGGAATGATGCTCTTGACGTGGTACTCAAATTTGAGTACTATAGTGAAGGGTATTAATCAGTAGGATTGCGCGTGGATTTGGTCGGAGAGGACAGCCTTAAGCAGTTCGCAAAAAAGTATCCAAATGCTCGCCCGGGGCTAGACCGCTGGCTTAAGCTTACTAAAGCAGCTCAGTGGAAGTCTCTTCAGGACTTGAAAGCTACCTTTCCGGCAACGGACTACATCCCTCAGAGTCTTTATTGCTTTGACATTGGAGGTAACAATTACAGACTACTGACCGCAGTATCGTTCCAGCTTGGTGTTGTCACTGTCTTGGATTTTATGACACACGCAGAATACGACAAGAAAATACTGAACACTCGATAAACAGCAAAAACAAATACGAACAGAGAAAAAGTTATGGATGCAAAATACATGAATCTGGTGGAGCGCCTCCCGCTCCTTCCAATCACCAACAAAACTGAGCACAGGGCGGCCAAGGAAATGATTCTTGAATTGACCCGCTGCGATGGCGATTTGTCGCCTGTAGAGGTTGGTTATGGAAAGGTTCTAGTCCAGCTGATTAAAGCTTATGAGAGTGGTCTAGTCGGTGATTTTTTTGAAGGAGTAAGCGGGTGTGCGGCACTTGAGTATCTGCTCTATGAGCACGGCATGACGCAGGCGGAAGCTGCTGAGATAGCCGGCGTATCCAAACAGAACCTGAATGACTTTCTCAAAGGACGGCGTGGATTGCCTAAAGCCGCACGGCTTCGTCTGTCCAAGCAATTCAAGCTTGACGCTGATATTTTTGAATTGGCACGAGAGTTGACCTCTGCGTGAGTGATTTAGTTGAATCGCGTTACGGTGTGCCGGTTTGAATTGAAACCGGATCACCCTTCTTCGCAGCTCGCAATTCCTTGACTCGTGCCTCGAGGCGTTTTCCATAGTCCGCATCAGCTCTGGCGAAGTGACAGATGCTGCGCTCGATAATGTCGTCTCGCGAGACTGCTGCCAGACCTGAGGAGATGTTCTCAATCAAGCGCTTCTTCTCGTCCTCGCTCATCAGTCGGTAGAGGTCACCGGCCTGAACGAAGTCGTTGTCTTCACTGTGCAAACGTGCTTTCTGCTCGCCTGCCAGTCCATGCACTTGAATCGGCTTTGATAATGGCTCATTTGTCTGTCGGGGACCATCAAAGCTGTTCGGCTCGTAGTTTTTCGCTCTGCCGCTGTTGTCACCCACGCGCATAGCGCCATCGCGAGCGTATGTGCAAGCCTGTGTCGCTTTCGGCTGGTTGACTGCAATGCAGGCGTGATTGACGCCGAGCCTGTAGCGTTGCGTGTCGCCGTAGGCAAAGAGCCTGCCTTGCAGCATTTTGTCTGGAGATGGACCGATGCCGGGGACGAAATTGGCCGGATTGAATGCTGCTTGTTCGACCTCGGCAAAGTAATTCTCCGGACAACGATTGAGCACCATCTTGCCGATTTCCTGGCGCGGATAGTCTTTCTGCGACCATACTTTGGTCAGATCAAACGGATTGAATCTGTACTTTTCTGCATCGGCAAGCGGCATAACTTGGACCGAAACTGTCCAGGTTGGATAAACGCCTTTTTCAATGGAGTTCATTAGATCTAGGTGATGGTGATTGGGATTCTCACCGGCGACCTTCTGTGCTTCTTCTGAGGTCAAGCACTTGATGCCCTGGTCTGTCTTGAAGTGATACTTGACCCAGACTGCTTCACCTTTCTCGTTCATCCACTGGAATGTGTGAGAGCCGAACCCGTCCATGTGGCGATAGCTTTGCGGAATGCCGCGATCGCCGAACAACCAGGTGAACTGGTGCGTAGCTTCCGGAGAGTGTGAGAAGAAATCCCAGGCATTGTCCGGTTCTTGAACGTGCGTATATGGATCGCGTTTTTGCGAATGAATGAAGTCCGGAAA
>JADZFV010000397.1 GCA_020854255.1 Candidatus Melainabacteria bacterium
TTAATAGATGTAGAGCATCTCGCGGAATTTAGGCAGCGGCCAAATTGAGTCGTCAATCATCACTTCCAACTCGTCTGAAACAGCCCTCACTTCGTTCATCGCTGGAATCACACGCTGTTGATAGAATTTCGCTTCAGCAGTGTGTTCGTCTTCAATGTGCTCCTCACCACGCTGTTCGTGGCGCAGCATATCCAGCACTTCGATAGCTGTCTTCAGACGGGCGATTCTATCGCTTACATCCTTCAGCATATTTTCTTGATGAGCCAGATTGATGCCGTTGACTGCGGCTTTCGTTTGCACGATCGCCGTTGCCAGACGAGTTTGATACTCGATTGCTGCAGGCAAGATCATTGTCATTGCCATACTGGCTGTAAGCAAAGACTCGACGTTAATCACCTTGCAGTAATTTTCCAACAAGATGTGATAACGGCTAACCAGCTCATCCTCTTTGAATACGCCGTAGCGCTCAAAGAGCTCTTTAGCTTCCGTCTCAATCAATACTGGAAGTGCTTCAGGCAAGTTCTTGAGGTTGGCCAGTCCGCGACGTGATGCTTCTTCGTGCCATTTTTCGGAGTAGTTGTCGCCGTTAAACAAAATGCGTTTGTGATCCGACAGAGTCTTCACTAGCACCGCATTGATTGCAGCTTTAACGTCTCCGCCCTTCTTCGAAGCCTTGTCGATTTCATCGGCAAGGTAGTCCATCGAGTCTGCCACCATCGTGTTGAGCACGGTGTTGGGCATCGCGATAGACTGGCTGGAGCCGACGGCGCGAAACTCGAACTTATTGCCGGTGAATGCAAAAGGCGAGGTGCGATTGCGGTCGGAGTCATCCTTCAGAATATCGGGCAGCATCGAGACACCCGGTTTTACCATAGCACCGATCTTCTTGTCTGCGGCTTTTCCGGAGATGATGTTATCTACCACTTTAGTGAGCGAGTCGCCGAGATAAATTGACATAATCGCTGGCGGTGCTTCGTTGGCACCGAGGCGGTGATCATTACCGGCGGTGGCAATACTGGCGCGCAGCAGTTTTGCATATTTATCAACTGCACGAATAACCGCAGTCAGGACAACGAGAAATTGCAAATTCTCCTGCGTGTCTTCGCCCGGCTCGAGCAAGTTGTGACCTTGATCGTCAGCAATCGACCAATTGTTGTGCTTGCCACTTCCGTTGACGCCGCTGAACGGTTTTTCGTGGAAGAGGCAACGAAGTCCGTGTTTTTGCGCAGTTTTTCTGAAGACTTCCATGAGCAGCATATTGTGGTCTGTTGCCAGGTTGCTGCTTTCGAAAATCGGAGCAACTTCGAATTGTGCCGGCGCCACTTCATTGTGGCGAGTCTTGACCGGCACGCCCAGCCTGTAGAGTTCGTGCTCCGCATCCATCATGAAGGCAAGCACGCGTTCGCGGATCGATCCCCAATAATGATCCTCCATCTCCTGTCCTTTCGGAGGGCGGGCACCGAACAGCGCGCGACCGGCATTGATAAGATCCGGGCGGCTCAAGTAGAAGGCCTCGTCAATCAAGAAATATTCTTGCTCTGCGCCGACAGTGCAATGGACGCGCTTCACTTCTTTGTTGCCGATCACATTCAGCAAGCGAACTGTCGATTTGCTGATTGCTTCCAGCGAGCGAAGCAACGGTGTCTTCGCATCAAGAGCATGTCCGCTGAACGAACAGAAAACCGAGGGGATGCAGAGAGTTCTGCCGTTGGCGCTGTCCATCAAAAACGCGGGGCTTGATGGATCCCATCCTGTGTAGCCGCGAGCCTCGAAGGTAGAGCGGATTCCGCCTGAGGGAAAGCTGGAAGCGTCTGGTTCGCCTTGAACAAGCATCTTGCCGGGAAACTCCAGCATTGCCCCTTCATCGACTGTAGAGGCAAGGAAAGAATCGTGCTTTTCTGCAGTGTATCCATGCAGAGGAGAAAACCAGTGAGTAAAGTGCGTGGCACCGCGTGCAATCGCCCAGTCTTTCATAGCGTTGGCGACAGTGTCTGCCATCGCCGGATCGAGCTGTTCGCCGTGATCGAGGCAACGCAAAACAGCTTTGTAAACACCCTTCGGCAACAATGCACGCATGGTCTGTCTGTTAAAAACGTTGGAACCAAAAATTTCATTTACGGGTTGGTTTGTGTAGTCGATGGATGTGGAGAGCGGCTGTCTGTCCGCCATCGACGCTATCGCTCTCTTGCGTCCGTTCGCATGACTGTTGTTGCTTTCCTTCGACACGTGAATCTTGGACCTCTTGTCGTTATGAATTGTATAAGTCATTCTGCCCTCACTTTCCGCCTGCTGTATGCCTACTAATTAGATGCCAATCGCCTTAAGTATCACTCTCTTTTTCCGCTGACCATCGAACTCCGCATAGAAAATCTGCTCCCATGGACCGAGGTCGAGTTTGCCGTCGGTCACCGGCACCATCACCTGGTGATTGATCAAGATCCGCTTCAAATGCGCGTCTCCGTTGTCCTCACCGGTCTGGTGGTGTTTGTAATTTGGATTGACCGGCGCCAGTTTTTCAAGCCATTCGCCAATGTCTTGGATCAAACCGCTTTCCCAATCATTTATATATACACCGGCCGTGATGTGCATGGCCGAGACAAGAATGAAGCCTTCCCGAAGTCCGCTCTCGGCAAGGAATTCCTGTACTTCATCAGTAATTCGTATAAATTCTTGTCGCTTCTTGGTATCGAAGAACAAATACTTAGTATGCGACTTCAGCGAGTCGGAAACCTTCACGGCTGCTTGCTCCCGTATATGCAATCAATAACTCGCAGGGGATATCTTTTGAAGAGATGCGCTTACGAGCACGGTACTAGAGTGTACCTGGATTCCATTTAATGTTCTAGTATTTGCAAAGTTTCAAATCGCGCCGCGATCAGCCTTCTCAGCGGCCGGTCGCAAAACTTTGTCCTGTGCGCACTGGCTGACGAAGATTACAAGATATAGAATTCAATCAGCTCTTGGCGCTGCCATCGACCTGAAACAAAGGATTGGACGCGGTCAAGGTGGAGCGCAAGAAGGTCGGACCACCATCGCCAATGTTCATTTTCGTGGCGATGCGCGAGAAGAGACCGGGGGGTGGAGGCGCCAAATTAAGACTGCCAGCCATTCTTGAAACACTGCCCGGTTCATAACGGGAGATAAGAGAAAGCGTATTCCATGGATTGTTGTAATCAACTCTTTGCAGCGCCTTCAAGGCTGCGTCGTAATCGAGCGGCACAGGGCTCTTGAGACCGGTCAGTCCATAGGTCTTAGTGTCCGCCAGAGCCATATAGTCGTGTAAGAATGCCTCTTTCAACTTGTGATCCAAGACTACTGCTTGAACCTGAACTTCAGAGCCGGCTGCAATTGGTGCGCGCCCTCTGCCGATGTAAAACGTCGTGTTCTCGCCTGCGTTGATGAAAGACAATGATCCTTTCGGAACCATGCGCAAGTCAGGCACGGACATCATGCCAGGCGCGTCCACGTAAGGATTTTGCAGGTGCCCGGAAATCTGCCCGGGCTTTTGCGCCACTCCTAATTCCACGCCTTCCGGGGTTCCGGACATGATCCGGCTCATGCGCCCGGCTTTCGGATCGATAATCAGTCCTTTTTCGACCGTAAAGGGCCTGGATGTGGGAAGCAAACGGCTGGCGCCAAGCGCATCTACACTATCGGCTCCAGTGATCAGGCTGGTCTTGAGCCTGGTGCCTGGACCTTTGAAAAACAGCTCATCAGGCAGCGCACGACGCACAGGAAATTCAGCCTTTTCGGCAATCGAATAAGAGAAATTGCGTGCTACCGCTGATTTTTCCAGAGTAGTGAAAGCAAGCTTGCTGCCCAAACCAGCCGCCGGCAAGGTTTCCACAAACATGGCGCCTTCGCGCCCGATACCAAGAGCACCCTGGCGAGCCACCGCGACACGCCTGGCGTGTGTGTCAGCATCGCCTGCTTCATCGAGAAAATTCGATAACTTCGGGAAAATGCGGCATCCTTCTGCGACCAAAGCCGTTCCGGCGACCAGAGCACCGATTACGGGTGCTCTGCGCATTAAAATTGTGGCGCCATAACCGATCCCGCCGGCGATAGCAGAGTTTTGCACTACCTGTCCGGGTCTTTGCGTGACGTCCTGGAAAATCTCTTCCATGATCGCGCTGGGAGCCTGCGCCATCGTCCTTTCTACGACAGCCATTTGATTTTCCGTTCGTGACCATCCTTCCGTCACACACAATCTCCGCTTGCAAGCATTTCTTGAGGTGGTTTAGCCAGGCCACAGAGCCTATATTAAATATGAGGTCCAGTCATTGGGGAAAGTACGACTACGCCCCAAAACGTCCACAGGTTGGCGCCTTAGCCGCCTGCCACCGAGACTGCCATTTTACTTGACAGGCATACAAACGTATGTATAATGTCCATATAGGACATTAAGTGCTGCCCAAGATGCGGCGCAAAGACCTATGCGCGAGTGTTGCCTAGGGCCCTCGCGCAACGGGAAGTGCGTTGTGCGCGTTTTGAGGCGGCTAGAAGCGCTTTCTTCAATCGGCTTGGACTGTCAGCTTCACGCCTTATTTTGGATTGTCCGATTCACGCCTTGTTGATGCTCCTGTTATCTAGAGACTCTTGTGATTCAGCTTCTGGCCGGTTCTCAAGTTGGGAATGGATGCACCACCCTTTACCGGATCCTTGGTTTTGTCCGCCTCTTGCTCGTTTTCTGGCTTTGTTTCCGGTCCCCGATCAGTTCCTGTGTCACCTTCCGGCGTATTGGCCTTTGTTTTCGCTTCTTCGGACTTGATCACTTCCAGTCTTCGTTTTGCTTCAAACTGCCCGGGATCGACATTCAGAGCGCGATTGTACGCGGCAATCGCACCGTCTACGTCTCCCTTGCGTTCATCTACCCGTCCAAGATGCGCCCACAGTCCGGCATGCGTAGGACTGATCTTAATGGCTTGTTCCAATTCCGCCGATGCAAGCTTGAAATCACCCTTCGTTTCCGCCATCCAGGCCAGATCGACGTGCAGGGCGGCTGCTCCAGGTGCCAGTTTTACGGCCTGCGCCAACTGGCTGAAAGCCTGGTTTTGATCGCCTTTATCCGAAAGCAGATAAGCAAAGTCGGCATGCGTGTATGGATCGGCTGGATCCTCAGCAAGGCTGTCTTTGTATGTCTCTTCAGCCATATCGAATTCGCCTTTACTGGCCAACGCAAATGCCAGAGAACGTTTTATCGATGAGTTGGTCGGTGTGAAATCGAGCGCCCATTGCAGCTCTGCGATGGCGTTATCCCATTTTTCTTTCTTGCCGTACTCAAGAGCTTTGCGGTAATGCATTTTCGCTCCGCGCGCTTTCAATTCGACCTTTTCCGGCTCCGTAAGCGGCACAGGCTCACCCATGCCAAACACCATCATCAACTCTGCCAGGGAGCGCAACGGATGTCCAGTCAGAAGCGACACGACGCAATAGTCTCTGTGAGCGACTTTCATTGCCGGCATATACATAATCGCCGCTTCCAATTCCAATTCGGTCATTTTCAAATCGAATTGAGAGAAATAAAA
>JADZFV010000398.1 GCA_020854255.1 Candidatus Melainabacteria bacterium
ATGCCTCGAGGCTTGCTAAGGCGAGGACAAATGCTAAAAGGACGTGACTTGAACGGCGCATTTGATGACTCCAACAAGTACTCGGTTCTCTAAATATCTTTACCCGTAGCCCACAGCCTGTCCAACTTTTAGCATACGATAACATATAATAAGACATCGCAAAAAAGATGATGCGGAGGGAGGCATGGCGCCACCGATCCGCATCATCAATGGATTCAGGTCACCGCTTCCCGAGCGGTTTGCTGCAACACCTCAACTGGGATTGCCATCCAGCTCGGCGATGATGCCTTCAAGCTTTTTCACGCGAGCGCATATGCCGGCGTAAAGGCCTTGTGCCGAAAAGTACCGTATGCGGTACGGGTTGTGCCGGTAACCCCATTTGTACCCGGTGTAAAGCCGGGACATCTGGTTGAGTTGTTCGCGGGCGACCGACCGAGCGCGCTTTGCGAGGATGAGAGCTTCCCGTCTTTCGTCGGGGCTCATCGCACGGAAGCGGAGGGTTTCGGCGCGGTCTTGCTCTCGAGCTTGTCGCTCCAGGTAGAGGTGAGTCGCTACCAGCGCTGCAACGGGAAGCAGCGCGGCAGCAGCGATAAGGTAAGTCATGTCGTGCTCCCTGTTAGAGCTCGAGTTCGTAGCAGTTGAGGACGCGCTTGCGTCCGTTGAAAGTGCCAACCTGCTTGAAGCCGAAGCTTGGGTAGTAGTTGTTGCTGCGCATGCCGACCGGCGTTTTGAGACCGATCTTCAGCATTCCGCGTTTCTGCGAGGCGTGAATCAGCTCCATGATCAGGTAGGTGCCGATGCCGCGGCTCTGCATGTCTTCGGCGACGCCGATTTCATGCAGAGTGGTGGTGCCGTCATTGCGGTGGTAGGCGCGCAAGAACGCGACGATGCGTCCCGTGCTGTCTGTCACCACACGCAGGCGGTGCTGCGACTTTTCGCCTTCCTCTCTCTGGTGCTTGACGGCGTCCGCGAGGACAACCTTCTGCACCCAGCCGAAAGAGAGGCGGTTGTTCTTGCTGTTGACGATGCGAATGATGCCCGTCAGGTCGTCGAGCTGACCATCACGCACCGTCAGCCCCTTGGGCGGATCGATGCGGTAGGCGGTACACGGCGGCCCACCGGCAATCAAGCCTAACTTTGATTTTCTCATAGTTATTTCTCCTGTTTTGAGAATGCAGAAAGCGTGTTCCTATGCGGTTCACACCTCCTGCACTCTCGTGAGGATTTGGTGGGGTTAGCCGGCGATCGCGTCTGCGAGCATCCTGTCGTATGTCTCCCGCCGCATGTAGTCGGTCTTGGGAGGATTGCGGGGCAGCGCGTCGGTGTAGATGCGCGCGAAGTCGCCAG
This sequence comes from Candidatus Melainabacteria bacterium, assembly GCA_020854255.1. Lineage (GTDB taxonomy): Bacteria > Cyanobacteriota > Vampirovibrionia > Obscuribacterales > Obscuribacteraceae > QKMZ01. The sequence continues at coordinate 1,348 of JADZFV010000398.1, forward strand.
GCTTGGCCTTGCGAATGCGAGCGTTCCACACGCTGATGAGCTGCGCAGCGCAGGCGTCGGGGAGCGGTTCGCGGCGAGTGCGGAACTTGCTGGCGAAACGACCCATCCAGCCGCTGCGGCGAACGTTCTCGAAGATCTGCACGATCTCAGGCACGTCGCTGACGCCTTCGGTGCTGATGATGAACGGCGCCTGCTCGTAGCGGAACGGCATCTGCCCGGTTTCTCCGTCCTCGATCCAGCGAATCTCGCTGCGGTCGGAGTACGGAATTGGTGTCACGGGCGGTGTGAGATACACCAGCTTGAAGCCGGCGTCACCACCCTGGACAAACGCGATGCGCGCGCCTTTGAGCTCATGCACCTTCTTCGGATGCATGAGGTTGGTCTTGTGGCATCCGGTCAAGCCGAAGCTGCCGAATTCCCAGAACGGATCCGAGCGCATCTCGTTGATGCGCTCCATGTGCGGCTGCCGGAGCAGCGCGACAAGCACTGTCTGCTTCTTGGGCATGTTTTTCTCCATGAGATTTGTGTTCTAGTGTTCGTGCGCTGCACAGATTGAAGCCATGCAGCGCGTTACCGATAACCGTCTACAAACCGCACAGAGATAGACTTCTGCGCAGCTTTGGGCAAGCAGGAGAAGCACGCTTCCCCGGCTTGCATGCATTGTCGTCAGACTGCTTCTACACCTTCTCCGCGACGATAACGCCCGTGGTGTCCGGGTAGGGCAGACGTTCGCCAGGCTTGCCGCCGTCATCGGCGAACAGCCAGACATGCCCTTCGTAGCGGTTTTCCTCAATCCAGGGATTGAGGTAGCTGCCGCAGTGGACCATGCGATAGCCCAGATTGGTGAGCTCTGTGGCCCACTCATCTGTCGTCCAGACGCCGAACTCCTCGTTGACCTCCATCGCCCAGTTGACGACGTAGTCTTTCTTCGAGAGGAATTCGTTTGCTTCGTGCAGCGTCATGCGGAAGTGCGTGACGCCGCCCACGACCCGCTCTTCGTAAGCGAAGCCGGGGTGAGCCGACTTGCCTTTGAATTCGCGGGCGAACTTGCCGAAGCGCTCCTCAAGTTCCGCGTCCTTGCACTTCAACCACACGAGCATGTCGCCGTCTCTGGGTTTCACCCCATCGCGAATGATGATGCGGCCACCGAGCATCAGCTCCAGCCTTGCGTTCTTCAACGCCAGGCGAATCTGATCGCGGTCGTACCCGTTGTACGAGTACACCTCATGCATCACCGACGAGAAGATGATGGTCGACACCGTCCCTTCAGCGAAGCGCTTGTGGATGATGTTTCCCATCACGACTGCCACGTTGTGGTTGGCGTAGTGCTGTGACTCCGAGCGGTGCAAGAGGTCGCGCGACAGGTCCATGCCGACGATCTGCGCCTTCGGGTGAAGGTTGGACAGATGAATCAGCAGAGTGCCAGTCCCGCAGCCTTTGTCGACGATGTAGTTGCCGACGATCCAGGGGCAGATGTCCTGAATCTTCACCGCCATGCTGGCGTCCATGCCCTCGCTGTAGACGGCGAAGTCGCGACCGTGCGACAGCTCGCCGTCGTCGTTGAGCAGCACATCGCTGAAGAGCGTGACGACGCGGTCTTCCACGTCGTTGAGTTCGAAGACCTCGCGGGTCTCCTTCGTCGCCATCGCCCGCCAGTCGCTGCGCGTCGCCACTGCTTGCAAAAGGTCGATAGGCAGCTTGCCGGCTGTGCTCGGCATGATCGCCTTGTATCCTGACTTAGCAAAGTGCGTGTTGACGTCCGGGTTGGACGAGACAAGCACTGTGTTGGTCGGGTCGAGCAGCGTCGTTTCGCCGGATTCCAGCTTGACGACATCGACGATATGCCCCACCCACGCGAGCGAATCAGGGATGTCCGCAGCCGCGTGGATTTCGTAGGGGCGGCCGAGCTTCCTGGCGAAGCCTTCGGCGATGAGCTTGCGCTCGTTGGAGTAGAGCGGGTGGCGCTTGGTGCCGCCCTGCCCATCCGCCGTTATGACGAAGACCAGCTTGCCGGCAACGTGCTTGAGAGCACGCTTCAGCGAACGTTCCTGGTCTCTGGTGACGCCGTGCCAGCGGCCAACCAGAAGCAAGAACTCGGGTTTGACACCGAGCGCTTCTGTCATCGCCGAATCCGTTACCAAAGCGCCGATAGGCGCCTGTCGGGGCGTTTTCTTTACATGAGTCTTGCGCATAGTTTTTCTCCTGCAAAGGATGCGGCACAATCGGCAAACAGTGACGGTTCAGTGGGCTTCAACCCTCCTGAACCGCTTCCCGTTCACCGTTTGCACCGCGACCTGTTGGTTAGTCTCGGCGTCGGAGACGACCTACAGGTCCGTCGCCCAACGACTACTTCGTGACCGCCTTGCGTCCCTTCATGGCTGCTTCCACCGTGCGGCGAGTCGGCTTCACCATGTTGGCGATGACCGCATCGGCGAATTGCACGGTGTTGACCTGATTGCCCTTCTTCATGAAGCGGGCCAGGTCGCCTGTTGCGGTCTTTGACCGCAGGGTCTTCTCGATGGCACGAGTGACGCAGACCGCCGCCTCGTCCCAGTCGATGAACTCCAGCATCATCACGCCCGAGAGCGTCAGCGAGCAGGGGTTCGAGATGCCCTTGCCGGCGATGTCGGGAGCTGTGCCGTGCGTGGCTTCGAACATGGCGCTATTGGCACCGATGTTGGAGCCGGGCGCAATGCCCAGTCCGCCCACCTGACCGGCAGCGGCGTCCGAGATGTAGTCGCCGTTGAGGTTCGTGGTGGCGATCACCGAGAACTGCGTCGACTTGCAGAGCAACTCGTAGAACGTGGCGTCGGCGATGCGGTGGTTGAGCAAGATCTTGCCTTCCGGCAGCTTGCCGCCATGCACCTTCCAGAGGTCGTCCTCCGACACCATGACGTCGCCGAACGCCTCAGCCGCCAGAGCCAGACCCCACTTGAGGAAGGCTCCTTCGGTCTCCTTCTGGATGTTGCCCTTGTGCACCAGGGTCACGACCTTGCGACCGTGGTCGATGGCGTACTCGATAGCGGCGCGCACGATGCGACGCGAGGCGTACTGCGAAATCGGCTTGATGCCGATGCCGGAATCCTCGCGAATCGTGTGACCGTACTTCTTCGCAACGGCGATGATCTCGAGTGCGCCCTGGCTGCCAGCAGCGAACTCGATGCCGGCGTACACGTCTTCCGTGTTCTCGCGGAAGATGACCACGTCCAGGTCCTGCGGGCGCTTCACCACGGACACGATGCCTTTGAAGTAGCGCACGGGGCGGACGCAGCTGAACCAGTCGAAGTGCTGACGCATGGTCACGTTCAGGCTGCGGATGCCGCCGCCTGTCGGTGTGCCGAGCGGGCCCTTCATGCCGACACCGTAGTAGTCGAGCATTTCGAGAGTCTCCGCGGGCAGCGGAGATCCGAACTTCGCCACAGCGGCATCACCAGCGTAAGCCGTCAGCCAGGTGATGCTGCGGGTGTCCCCGTAGCACTTCGTGACCGCAGCGTTGATGATGCGCCGAGTGGCTTCAGAGATTTCCGGACCGATGCCATCACCGTCGATGAACGGAATGATGGGGCGAGTCGGCCGGGCGGCTTTGCCGTCTTTCACTTGAACGACTTCGCCATCCGGCGCTTCTACGCCGTAGAACTTTCTTCGTTTTGACATAGTCGATTTCCTTTTCGTCAGATTTTTCGACGGAATACAGTGAGCCCGGCATCAACTAGCGCAAGGACGCGCGAGCAGAACACCGGACATGACAGGGCTTTCAACTTGGAACAGGACGTCGCAAGCGACTTCCGAACGAACGACCTTTGCGGCTTGCTAGAGAGCCAAACCACGCAGTTGCTCGCAATACAGTCAGTCACACTCAGGCGTTAACCCGAGAGAAGAGCCGAAACGGTTGTTGGGACATACGTTACGGGTTTTTGATTGACTAAATGCTCCAGAAGTTGAAAGAAAAGAGATACAGCTACGACCCTACTGGGTTTTTGGTGATGTCAAGCAATGCTTATTGACTAATAATTTACGCAAGCGGGCGCGAAATTCAAAAAACTAAGCTTTTAAAGCTCAGCTAGCTGCGATAGCTCATAGAGCTATGCTGGGATGAGTCTTTAATTTGAGGCTTCAGTCTGCTTCTGCAATTGGTTTGGCGGATGCCTTCACCTGTAGTGGCACTGTAGCGAGGTTGAAACCATTTGGAAAAAAGCACTCAAACCAATTGTGTAAAATGGAAATGTGAGCAATGAGGTACCGATTCATGTGGCGAACATCCACACGAGTCCTGAAGAGCACAGCCTGTCTGATGGCTGTACTCTGTTTCGTCTTTGTTCGCACAACCGCACTAGCTGCACACGGTGGCGAAAGCTCCATAAAAGCTTGCGGCGAAATTTTCCATGTGTGCATCTCCGGCGCCCCTGCCGTATTGCTCGAAGGTAAGCCCCACAAGGTTTCCCGAATAGATTCCAATTTTGGCGCCCGCATTTGTTTGAAACCGGTTGATGCGGTTCAATCCGTATCAAAGGGATTCTCTGGTCAGTCCAAAACATTCATCCGACCAAACCAGCGCCCGCTCTGGTTGATGAACAGGGCACTCTTGATTTAGAACAGAACTCCGAAAGTGAATCTTGTCCTGGTCATTTCTCCTTGAACTTCAAGGCGGAATTGCCGGAAATCGCTGCTCCTGGCGCCTGTGCGTCAGGAGATCAGTTGCATACAGGGAGTTTGTGAATGATAGAACTGGCACTCATTGGTGATCTGGCTCTGATCTGGCTTGTGGCGGCCGTTGCAGGCTATGTCTGCGCGCGTCTAAAGATTCCGCTCATTGCCGGATACATTGGCGTCGGCATCCTGATTGGTCCGCACGGCATGCGCTGGATCAGCGAGCCAGGTGATGTCCATGTCCTTGCCGAGATGGGTGTCGCACTCCTCTTGTTCGCCCTGGGCGTGGAAGTGTCCTTGAGGCAGATTTTGAAATGTTCGCCGAAAGTTGTCGGTTGTGCCGTTTTGCAAATCGGCTGCACCGTCCTTGCCGCCTGGACCGTTGCCAGAATGTGCGGATTTGTGACCACGCCTGCCGCAGGCATTCTCTTCGGGTGGATCTGCGCACTTTCGAGCACAGTTGTCGTCACGAAAACACTCATGGACCGCGGCGAAGTCGATGCCATTCATGGACGCATTCTCTTGCCTGTCTTAATTGTCCAGGACTTGAGCCTGGTTCCTGTTATTGCCCTATTGCCTGCATTGCAGAACGCGCAAGGGGCTGATGTTTACGCGATTGTTCTTGTCGCCTTGCTGAAAGCCGTTCTTCTCATCGGAGCCGTCTTGCTCGGAGCCTATACCCTCGTCCCGGCGCTGCTCAAGCCGATTGTTAAGTCACAACACCGGGAATTGTTTTTGCTCACTATTTTAGGACTGTGTCTGGGTGTGGCAATAGCAAGCGACCGTGCCGGATTGTCACTGGCCCTGGGTGCCTTTCTGGCCGGGATAATGGTGAGTGAGTCTCCATATGGTTCTCAGGCTCTCGTCGACGTGATGCCGCTTCGCGATCTGTTTGCAGTGGTATTTTTCGTGTCCATTGGTATGCTACTCAATCCAGCCTTTCTCGCCGCTCACATTGTCGAGGTCCTCGCCTTTGTCTCCATGCTTCTATTGGTCAAAGTCATAATTGGCACAAGCAGCGCCTTTATCGCAACATCCAACTGGTGGAGCGCGCTTCTGTTCGGCGTCGGCATTGCTCAGATTGGAGAGTTTTCCTTCGTTCTGGCCATGATCGGCTATCAGGCCAAACTCCTTGAAGACTCGCTGTATAACCTGTTTTTTGCCAGTGCGGTCATTACTCTTGTTCTTTCTCCCATGTTGATGAATTTGGTGCCGAAACTTTTGGTCCGTTTTGCGTCAGCGCAAGCCAGGGCCAATGGTGTTGCCGGCGATGGCACAGGCCAGCATGATTTGAACCTTTCCGGTCACGTGATCGTATGCGGATTCGGCAGAACCGGCCGCAATCTCGGCATGGTACTCAAAGGAGTAAATATTCCATATGCGGTGGTCGAGTTGAACGCGGCTATTTTGGAGGAGTTGGATGCTGCAGAAGTGCCTCATGTATTTGGCGACGCCGTCAGTCATCTGGTTATGCAGAGGGCGGGATTGGCTCGTGCTCGTGTTCTCATCGTCACCGTGCCGGATCCTCTGGCATCTCTCACCATCATCAATCAAGCACGAGAAATGAATCCTGATTTGAAGATCATCGCCCGGGCGCACCGTTCGGAAGACATAAATGTCCTGCGTGCCGCAGGCGCAAACGCTGTTGTGCAGCCGGAGTTCGAAGCCGGTATTGAAATCTCTCGCCTGGCTCTTATGAGTTTGAATATGGGAGATCCGATAATTCAACGAGCCCTAAATGACATTCGCACTCAGCGCTATCGCCTTTTCCAGCCTGATGTTGCAGAGGTCACACTGGCTCAGTTGATAGGTTTTGCCCACGATGAATTCATCGGTCATTGGTTCGTTGTTTCTAAATCTGCCATTGTCGCTCAGAGCCTGCAACAACTCGATATCCGCCGCTTGACCGGAGTGACGATCGTAGCTGTGCGCCGGGGCAATAATCTTGTCGTCCATCCCGATCCGACTTTTACCCTTGCTGAAAAGGACGAACTTTATCTGGTCGGAACCCACGAGCAGATAGTTGAATTTGAGGAAAGGTATCTGGTCACTCGTTTTTGTCCGACCACCGCATACACCAGTGACGATATCAGCCCTTCGCGCCTGCTTCTCGAAGAAGCTTAAGGTGAAGCATAACGATGTGTCCAAACTGGGAAGAATCTTTTTAGTTGCGATAAAACCAGAAGCCGAACTAATGCCAAAGATTCTCCTAGTCGAAGACGATATTCCGTTAGCCGAAAAAGTCCAGGAGTTTCTGGATCAGGACGATCATATTGTCGAACTCGCGCATACAGGCGCTGATGCCATTCAAATGTTGAATTGCTTCAATTACGATTTGATTATTCTCGATTGGTCTCTGGGTGACAGCGATATAACAGGATTGGCTGTATGTCAGCATTATCGCGGCAATGGCGGACTGGCGCCGATAATCTTTCTGACCGGCAGAGATTCGGTGGAAAACAAGGAAGAAGGATTGAACAGCGGCGCCGACGACTATTTGACCAAGCCTTTTCACCCCAGAGAATTGAGCGCCAGGATCAAAGCTTGTTTGCGACGCCCCCGCATTCTCCAATTGGAGACCCTGGTGGCGGGCGACCTTCGCCTGGAGAGAAATCAGCGCAAATTGACAAAGGGCGGTGAGGCCATTCATCTTCGCCCCAAAGAATATGCGCTCATTGAATTTCTGATGCGCCATCCCAATCGATATTTTTCTTCCAAAGATTTGCTCGACAGCATCTGGGCATCAGATTCTGAGACATCGGAAGACACAATTAGAACATCGATAAAGACATTGCGGCGGAAAATCAGCGCCGACCACGAAGATTGCCCGATTAAGACGACGCACGGCTTCGGCTACAAGCTGGAAGTGAACGGCTGATCTACCTAACCGCCCAGATATTGCCGTGCGCACTCGGAAAGCAGCGCTGCGCCGAGCGGCAGCGCGCGCTCATCGATATCGAATTGCGGCGTATGTATTGCCCGCGGCGAGTCCTCGATTTTGGTGCCCAGGAAAAAGAATGCGCCGGGCACGACCTGCGACATGAAGCTGAAGTCTTCAGCGCCCATTTCGTAGGTCGACTCGATCACGTTTTCCTTGCCCAAAAGGCGCGACGCCACTGAGCGCACGACATTGTTTATCTGCGGATCGTTGGTGACGGCCGGATTGTCCAGAGTGCGTTTGACACTGTAAGAGCCGCCCATGACTTCAACAATCGAGAGCGCTTTCTTCAGTTCTTCAAAAATCAATTCGCCGATCGCCGCTTCAAAATATCTGGAAGTGCCGATTAATTGAACTTCTTCCGCGACGATATTGGGTCTGTAGGTAGTGCTCTTGATACCGCCGAATGTAAGCACAGCCGGTTCCAGGGCGGACTTTCTGCGAGAAATGATGGTTTGAATTGCTTGCACTGCTTGAGCGGCAAGAATAACGGCGTCGACACCATATTGCGGGTAGGCGCCGTGTGTGGGGATGCCGCGGATGCTTATCTCGAAAGTGTCGCAGGCGGCCAGCATGGCGCCGTCTTTGACTTTGATCTGGCCGACTGAGGTTTTCGGGTCGCAGTGCAGGGCAAAAATAGCGTCCACGTCATGCATGCAGCCCTGTTCGATCATCAAAGTAGCGCCGGATTTTCCGTCATCGTTTACCATCTCCTCGGCTGGTTGGAAAAGGAAGCGCACCCGGCCGTTTTTGGGCGGATCTTGTGCCAGAAGCATTGCCGCACCAAGCGCGCAAGCAGTGTGAGCGTCGTGCCCGCAAGCGTGCATCACGCCGGTATTTGACGAACAGTATTCGTTGGGATTTTCTTCAGTGATCGGCAGCGCGTCCATGTCGGCTCTCAGGGCAACCGTTCTGCCTGCAGCTGCCTCGCCCAATTCCGCGATCACGCCGGTTCCCCCTACGCCGGGGCGAACGTCGTAACCCAACTTTCGCATCTTTTCGGCCACCAGTTTGCCGGTATTAGCTTCGTCGAAGCTCAATTCCGGGTGCTTGTGAATGTGCCTGCGCAGCTCGACAATCTCGGATTTGATTTTCTCAGCTTGGCTGAGAACGGGCGCTGGCTCGATTTTGCTTGACATGGGCGTTTTCCTGTTTTACTGGGCACGGCGTGCGTCAAAAAGGGACAAAACCCGCCGATCATACAATGCATGATGGCAAAGGATACGGGGATCTTGATAATGTGAATCAAGAAGGGTGTGCGGTGGTATAGCTAACTGGGGGCAGTAATCGCTTAGGTGAGCAGGGGGTCTTGAGATGGATATGGTTAAACGCGCTTTGTCTGCCGGAATGTTTGGATTGGTCGCCTGCTTGCTGCTGAACAACACAGCTGTCGCTGAGGACGCATCGGCAGATGGCGGCGGTGCCGCCGCGGATAATCTGAACGCCCGCATCCACAGGCAGTTGGAGCGCATCAATCATGGCGTAAAGCTGGGCGCTATCAATGCCGATCAAGCCAACAAATTGCGCGCTTCAGTGCAGAGCCTGCAAAATCAAGTAGCCGCCAAGCGGCAGCCGGACGGTAGTTTGAAGAAAGAAGACTTGACTCAGTTTGAAAACCTTTTCAATCAAAACAGCAATATGATTCACTCGCTTGTCGGTGCCGGTGAGAGAAAGTCCGACGGTGGAAACGCTCTCGGACCAGGCTGGACTGCCGGTAAGGACGGGGCGCAAAATCCCAATTCACTTTTGAAAGAGATGAAGGCTGAAAACCGTCGCGAATTGAGGCAAGAACGTCAGGCGATCGAACAGAAAATCGAACAGCAACAGTTAGACTACGAACACCAGATGATCCCTGAATTGGCCAATCAGAAAAAATCGATTCTTAACGGCAAGCAGCAGCTGAAGGACATCAGGAAAGAACAGAACGCCAACTAGGTCATTTGCTCTCGGCTGGCTGTTTGTCTGCAGTATCCGCCTGCGTTGAAGTGTCCACTGAAGTCTTTGCTGATTCTTCCGATGAAGAGTCTTTCGCACTTTCCGGCGAAGTGTCCTGCAAATTTGTTGTCGAATTTTCAGGCGCGATTTCTGTGCCACTTTCTGTTTTCACTTCAGCAGGAGACGCTGTTTTTGTCTCGATCTCGGTAACTTTGGATTGAGTTGCCGGGGTGTCTTGCTTGTGCCGGCTGTCTTGCCAGGCTTGATAGAGTGATACCACAATTAGTGGCGTGAGAATGAGCGCGGAGACCAGAAGTATTTCCATCCAAAGTGGAAATCCGCGAGGATGTAATTCCGGTTGGTCGAATTTATCCATTGTCTTCTTCAGAACAGAGGCCCCTTACGCAAACTCAAGTCTACATTTCTTTCGGCAATTCTGAGGAAAAGATCTCGAACTATTGCATGAATTACTTGGAAGCAGGTTTTTTGCACCGACGACACAGGCAAAAGAGAGAATACGACAAGGGATAGTAGTGGCATTCTCAAAAACAACATTGCCGGAAGAGCGGCAATTCAAGCGGTTTTTGGATTTGTAAATACGCAGTCCAAATGACGTTGTTGTTTTTGCAATCGGAATTCGGTGCATTGGCAGTGCGTCTTTATTGTGTTCTGCTGGCAATTTATCCAGACGATAAGCGCTGCCACGGAAGAAAGAGGAGTTTTTGGCTCCAACTTTCTTCCGTGCATGCGCACGGCTTATGCCGTTTGTTCTGACCCAAGAGCAAGTCGCCATAGAGTTCGAAGAAATCAGAGATTTCCCCGTCGAACCTGTTGCGGGCTTGTCTTGGGTCTGAAGCAAAACTCCTGAGGACGACAGCTCAGACGAGAATCGAATTATTTCGGATTCTTGTAGTCGTTGTCGTCGCCGGTGTTCGGCCGATTCGGATCTTTGCCGTCACGGCTTTTGCCATCACGGTCGTCGTTGTCGCGATCTTGATTGCGAGGACGGTTGGCACGCTCAAGCAGACCGGCGAGCTCATAGAGACCCCAGGTGCTGAAGATCATGCAAACGAACGTGAGCTTGATGCAGTCGACAGCGTATGCCGCAGCATCACCGTCGGTGCCGATTGTCCAGAGGACCCCGAGACCGAAAGTGGGACCCATGATGGCGATTGTGACGATAAGACCGTAGAAAAACGATTGCCAGAAGCGATTCATAGCTTTTCTCCTCAGTTTTATGGAGCGCACGAAGGCGCTGCTGCCAGCCGGCAAGCTTTGACGAACTTGCGGCTGACGGTTGTGCAACTAGCTACCGCGAGGTTATTTCTCGTGAGCGCAAAACTAACTTCCAAGACCAGAACAACACGTCATGAGACCAGCAAGCAGCATCTACAGTCGCAATAGCGGCCCATAGGAGATTTGCCTGGAGGAGAGACTATAAGTCTGGGAAGTTGAAGGTTTGGGATCAGAAGGGGTAGTTAGAAAAGTAACTCCGACATTAAAACTAAAGGGGAATTTATTGCAAGAGTTCTTGATTCAAGGTTAGACAAACATTTGTAGCTCGGACTTGCCTCTTTGTGTGAAACATAATACTGGCTTGGCTCTTCATCTTTTGGTGAAGGTATAGCGTAACTGATAGAGCAACTTGAGAATTAGCGCGGCTGGTACACAGGCGGTTGTGGGTGTTGTAAGGAGATAGGGCCTTGCGCTAAAAGGCTTTCGATATTCGATTGTTTTGGCGCCTCGCTGCCTGCCCTGGTCGATGTCAAGATTCGGCGCAATCAGAAAATGCTCTCAGAATGATTGTCGTCTTTTCGTGACATGACTTCACTGATGGTGCCGATAATATTTTTATCTGGCGGCATTTTGCACTGCCTGCGGTGATTTTTTGAAATTGAAAGTTGTCAGTATGTGTGCTGGTGGGAACTTTGGAGATGCTTGTATTGTCACTGTTTTCAGCCGCCGTCTTGTTTTTGAAATGGTACCACCGGCGCTATCGCGAAAATAAAATGGATAGACGGTTGATTTTTTATTAGACATCACTATGATATTGTTCAGTATTATCAGCGCCACTAGAAGGAGCGAACGATGAAGAGGACAGGTCTTAACGCAATCGTCGCGGGTGTTCTGTCCATTGGACTGGTTCTGCCCGCGGTAGCACA
>JADZFV010000399.1 GCA_020854255.1 Candidatus Melainabacteria bacterium
AGCAACGAGCCCGGTTATTACAAGGACACCGAGCTAAAGGGATTTTGGCTGCGCGTACACAAAGCCAAGGATGGAACGGTCACAAAGACATTTCTCGTAATCACAAAGCCCCGCCAAAGCCGAAAACAATTGACAGTCACAGTCGGCAAGCACGGGGTTATCAGCGCTGAGCAGGCAAGGGTAAAGGCAAAGCAAATTCTTGGCGACCTGTCGGAAGGCAGAGACCCCAACGAGGAGAAACGGGAGCATCTGAAGCTGGTCGCAATTGCCCGCAAGCACAAAGAGACAATCGAAGACCTGACGCTAGAGCGCGTACTCGAAATCTACCTCAGTGACCGCCGCCTCACAGAAAAGACCGCCAAGGACTACAACGGACATACGCGCAGACCACTCTACGATTGGCTCAAGCTGCCGTTGACTGAAATTTCAGAACGGATGATAAAGGATCGCCATAAGAAGATGAGCGAGGACCATCCTGCGCAGGCAGACTACACCATGCGCATCTTGCGCGCGCTCTATTCATACGCCATAGAGGAATTCAAAAGTCCTGACGGCAACCCACTTTTAAAAGAAAATCCGGTGAAAAGTCTCAAGCGACAGTGGAATCGTGTGCCCCGAAGGCAAACCGCAGTGCATCGACATCAGCTCGCGGGCTGGTTCGAGGCAGTGCAGAAATTACCAAATCCCACAGCCAGGGATTTTCTTATTCTGGTTATGCTTACAGGCCTGCGCCACAATGAAGCAGCCACGCTAGAGTGGAAGAACGTAGATCTGGATGCAAAAACATTCAAAGTTGAAGACACAAAAAACGGCACCGATCACATGCTGCCCATGAGCGATGTCATCCATGCGCTGTTCTTACAGCGGCACGACGACACCGGTGAGGAACAATATGTCTTTCGCGGAGAAGGCAAAAAAGGACATCTAGTTGATGTGCGCGATTCGGTGAAGAAGGTAAGAGACAAGTCCGAACTTTCATTCACTGTCCACGATCTCAGGCGATCATTCATAACATGTGCAGAAGGGCTGGACATCTCACCCTACACACTCAAGAAACTGCTGAACCATAAAGTCACCGGTGATGTTACTTCGGGCTATCTTGTAATAACGGCAGAACGCCTGCGCGCCGCCATGCAGCAAATCACAGACGCAATCCTTCAGCACGCAGAAATCGACAAAGAAACACTAGCCTGGAAGCAGCAAACCGGTGCCAAATGAGCGAAAAGACAATCATCATAATTGCGGGACCGAACGGCGCTGGAAAGTCTACTTTTGCAAAAGAGTATTTGCCCAATGAGGCCGACTGCCCAGTGTTTGTCAACGCAGATCTGATAGCAGCAGAACTCTCACCGTCCAAGCCCGAAATAGCCGCAATCAAAGCAGGAAGAATGATGCTGCTGGAAATGAAGGCGCACGTAAGCAAAGGAACGAGTTTTTCATTCGAAACTACACTCGCAGGACTAAGCTATGTCCGGCTCATACGAGACTGGCGCAGTGAAAATTACCGGGTCAAACTGTTTTTTCTATCCATAAAGTCCCCCGAACAGGCAATTGCCAGGGTGGCCGCCAGAGTTCGTCAGGGGGGACATTACATTCCCGATGATGTGGTGAAACGCCGATTTGGTAAGAGTTTTCAGCATTTCATGGAAGTCTATCGCCATGAGGTAGATGAATGGAGATGGTACGAAAATAGCGGCGATATGCCACAATTGATAGAAGTAGGAGTAAACCAATGACTCAAGAGATATCGCCACTACCGGATCCAGACACACAAGATGCAACCGCCGCACTAATTCGTGCAGCGAAGCGCGCTCGAAAGTTAGCCGCACAAACCGGTACGGAAATTGTGGTTATGCGCGACGGCAAAATGATCAGCGAATTTCCTAAGATGAGCGAGTTTGAAGAAGAAACTGATGATCTGAAAGAACAGAAGTAATCAATGCAATAGCAAAGCAGCTTCTGGATGAGGTGGCGCACAATGAATGCCGCAAACAAGAAACTACCATCAAACAAGAGCCGACGACGTTCTACGTCTACTTCGAACGCTGAGCACGTCGAAAAAATCAAGAAGCTCTTCGAAGAGTGGCTACAAGATTCATCCGGCTATGACGAAGAAACTTGGCCGCAGTTAAAGCAGGCATTGAACGCGAATCACTCAATGTCTCACAATCTATTTCTGGAATAACAATTACGCGCAACGCTTGCCATGCAATGTGGCTTTGAAAGCGCACAGAATTGATGAAATCTTCAAAACATGGACTACAGGTACATCATTACAATTGAAGCTGGCAAACGAAGCGGCAAGCCATGCATCCGAGGCATGCGCATAACCGTCGCCGATGTTCTTGATTGCCTGGCCGGAGGAATGTCGTATGAAGATGTCCTTTCCGACTTTCCAGAATTGACCACCGAAGATATTCGTGCGTGCCTCGCTTTTGCTGCGGACTGCGAACGGAGGCTCTTCGCGAAGAAAGCACCAGAAATTTGAACTACTACTGCTCGACTTTGAGTTATTTTGTCGAAAATCGTGCACTAAGCAGAATGCGATTATTGTGCACACAAACAAAATCGGCTGAGATCTCCGCACCGATGTTCAAACTTTCCTGAGTAGGCAAAAAACCCGGAAGTTCATCCTTGGAAATCACTACCGAATAACCGCCTGGCTCGCTACCGATGACTTTGCAGCTGACAGTTTCGCCAGGTTTGTAGAACGAGCCGCCGCCAGAGTTCCCGCCTCCGCCCGCAGCAGCTTTAAGTTGCACATACTCAACAATTTCTGAGTGTTGTTTTCTCACTCGTTTCGCTGTCATTTTTCGAGCGCTCCCAGTTCATGCGGTGCGGTGCAGCACCACGGAAACTTCGATACTGAAGATACGAAAGCTATGACTTTCTCGTTTCCCGACAGTGCGACAGCCAATCCTGCCATTGAGGCGAAAATTGTAGACAAACTGGAACAAATCCTCAACAACTCCCTCGCCATAGAGCGCTCCGAATAAATCGGCAAGGGATGATTTAATACCACTGGCAATGCAGCAGGCAAAAACCAGAAAAGAAACCAACTCATCAATAAGGTGCAGAAAATAGGGCCCGCGCTGAGTGCAACCCTAACCAATTCTCCACCGGACTTCTTTCTGTATAACAGTACCTCACTGAAGTAAACAATGATAGTTGTGACTAAAATGGCCACGAGCATGTTGCTCATATCACTCACAGCAGCCCGCACATAATTCTCAAATGAAGGCTCAATAGAATTGTGTTTTACCCAAAGCATAACAGTGCTCCATGTTATGCAATGCGAGCAAAGCGCCACCACACCACATGCGAGGACAGGAGCCAGTAGGTAAATCACTAATTGCATAGTCGCTTGAATCTTGAATTTAGCACAAGCCATGCCTTCACCGGTAGTCGGATTGATTCGTTCATCCGATACTGATACTTTCTCTTGCCATGGAAATAAACGCTTCTTGTACGCAGCTGCCACCACCATTGCATTCAAAACCAGGGACGGTACCAAAATGGCAATCGTAGTAGCGTCCATGTAACCATCTGCAAGAAAGAACACAACAGCGGTCAACACAGCAATAGCCGGAAGAATTGCCGCCATGCAAATCACTGCCCAGTCCTCCCTGGGCAATTTCCCGGAAATTGGCCTTTTCCAGTCAATGCGCTGTTGCCATGGGAATAGACGTTTCTTTTGTGCCGCCGCTACTATGAGTGTCAGCAACACTGAGGTCGGAAGCAGGATTGCAATGGACATCGCATCCATCGATCCGCCTGTGAACATGGAATATGCGACTACCACCAAGAAAAGAGCCGGGAAGACTGCCGGCAAAACGACAGTGAACAAAAATTGGTTCGACAATGGTCCATCTGCTGAAACATCGCAATTCGGCTTGGCTTTGCTCGAACCTCCCAGATTGAATCTCTTAGCTCCAACATCGAACATTAGCAATAAGAGGAGCCCAAAGGCGGCAGCTCTCATGAAGTACTCGAAGCCGTATTCCACAAGGTCTCTCTTAACTAGAAGCAGTTGGCCTTTAATCATTAAATCGCTTACTTGAAAATACGCATCAGCTTGTTGTGACGGCAAGTGTTGCCAGAAATCGTGCTGTGCACGGCTCCAACACCCTGCCTTTAACATGGCGCCAACGAGCAAGACTGCGAAGCCAGCGAATCCACTTATCAATGCTGAAACTATAATTCGGCGCATTTTACCTTTGGCGCATGAAAGTGCACTTCCAACTACATTTCCAGTGCATAAAACCTATTGTACTCTCCTATCTCAGGATGGTGAACGCAAAATTCTGCGCTCGCAGGCCACGCGAATCGGGTTTCAAACCAATCTTAGCGGTAGCCCCCGCTTCTATCTGCCCGGCGACCAGCCTACCATCGAACACCCGCCGCGAAGCCCAAGCCCTTGGGTGCCTTCGGCAGCCTTCGCGCCAGGACCCGAGTTCGACGGTATTCGGGCAGATACTGTGTTTGGTGTGGTTTCGTCAAGCGGTATGCCCGCTCTTGCTTTCCTGCCCTGGCAGACCAGCCTACCTCCGCTGCCCAAAGTCAATGCCGTAGCCGTGCCGGTGGCGCCCAACGCCAGCATTGACTTTGGGTCCCTCAGCGTTCGGTTTTCAGGGCATGCTGCAGGTGCGCCGAGCGGGCAGTTTTTTTTATACGGGGACCGCCGTTCTCATTTGAATCGCCGGATTGAACTCAGTCTGAGTCTTCAAGACACCGTACATGGTGTGCAGAAGTTTGCGCATTACACCGCACACCTCAAGCATCCCCTCATTTCTTACACATAACCAAACACATCTGAAAACGTTTGCTGTTGGAGAAGCATGTCGCCGAAAGCTTGCATAAGAGGACGTAGTCGTTCGGCAGGCATATTAGGGATGCAG
>JADZFV010000400.1 GCA_020854255.1 Candidatus Melainabacteria bacterium
CGCCTGGGTGAGGACGGAGTAGCCGAGCTGAAGCGAGCATTCCAGCGCGGAGTGCTTTTGGCCGGCTCTTCCGCCGGTGCCATGTGTGTGGGTGAATTCATGATTTCAGGCGGCATGCCAGATGGCACAACCGATCCCTCGACACTGGCAACGCGCGACGGATTGGGGCTGGCCTCCGGACTGGTTGTCGATACTCACTTCGCTGAGCGCAAGCGTTTTGCCCGTCCGGTAGCGGCAATGGATCATGCTCTCAACAAGGGCTATGGTCTGCTCTCCGGCGTCGGGCTCGACGAGGACACCGGTGTTCTCATCGAGTTCTACAAGCGCGGCGCGCCACGATGCAAGGCTTACGGCAAAGGTCACGTCTGGGTTTACGAACCCCGCGGCCGGCACCGTCGCATCGTCAAGCACCATCGTCAGCGCACCGTCTGTGGTATCGACGAGAGCAAGTTTGCCAGGGGCGATTGCTTCCGTTTGAAACGCGCTCGGGTCTCTCGGTAAGACTGAAACGGGGACGGGAAAGACTGGTGTCGGGTGTTGAAAACGCTCATCATCAGCTCTTTCCGGCCTTCGTTTCTTTCTTGTCGTTGTTGTACTATAAGCAAGAGTAAAAATTTTTTGAATAAGCCAAAGAAATTGATTGTTGGCGGTTCAATTTTCAATCAAAAGTGCGCAACTGTTTGAGCCCTTTCTATTTTGTCTTGATCGACGGATTGCTCGGATGCCCCATTCGTTGCGAGCGCGGCGATCTTTGATTGCGTTTTATCTAAACAGTCCGGTGAGACTTTCAGGCTGGTAGAGCTAGTGCGGCAAGGCTTTCGCTATGCTACTCATTTTCCTTGATAGTTTTTTCCAATTCCTGGCAACACGAGACCAGCTCTTCGAACAAATACTGGTCGGTTGCCTCTGCCATAGGCAGGTAGATCTTCATCGTTTGTTTCAGATAATCGTCTTGAAACTCTCTGTCAATTGAGTCAATGGACTCGCGGACATTGTCGAGTCGATCGCAAAGTTTGATCAAACGTGTGGGAATCGGCGCCTGATTGAGGCGGTCGTAGTAGGTTGACAGTTGCGCACCCCGGCTCATTGCGGCATCCGGTGCCGGTTTGCTGAGGGTTGAAACCATAAGAGCAATATTGCCGGTAAACTGCTGTTCGAGGTCGTGGGTGGTAACTTTGCCTTCGGAATTTTCCAACACGTCGTGCAACAAAGCCGCCGTGATAACTTCGCAATCGCGGTATTCAAGTTCTTCAAGAAGAACCAGGGCTACGCGCATAGGGTGGATTATGTACGGCTGAGCCGTGACGCTTTTTCCGGGGCGGCGCACTTGCTTTTCATGAACTTCTTCAGCCAGCGCCAGCGCCTTCCAGAGCATCGCTCTTTCAGCTGCCTTATAGTCATCCAGCTGGCTGACCAGCCGGTGTCTGACCACTCCTGCCAAACTCTTTTTCTTCATCGACCACTTCCTGGCAATCTCGTCACCGAGAAATCTTGTCACACCAGTAAGATTATACGGGTCTGAGAAAAGTCTCGTGCCTCATGGCATCGCCAAGTGCTGCAGATAAATGTCACGCAGTATTCACGTTGCTGGTTGTACGCTGCGACCACCCAGTTCCCTATGCAGTTTCTGTGATGGCTTATGACATTCAAATTTGATGATGGAAAGGGCTTTTCCCCTTCGTCAAGCGAAGTTGAACAAAGCAACGACCATGTATACAAACTGTTTTTCACTGATGTTGTTGCGCAAGACATTTTACAGCCGCGCGAATCCAGCTCAAAACCTTCATTTAAGCCTGCTTCCGTCGATGTAGAGAATTTGTTGCAGGGCGAATTCATCTTCAGCGATTTGTCACGCGATGATTTGCTGGCAATGGCAGACAAGGCGCATAAAAGTGGAGACGTACGCAAAGGGCAAATGGCCGTTTTTGTCGCAGACCACTCCGCCGATGTAGGTGCTTTATCGCAATCGGGAGTATTCGGAATTTCAAAATCGGACTTGGAGCTCTACGGCAAATTGCTAAAGGCAAACGAATTGAGCGCCGACAAAGCCTCGGGCAATGTCGAAGGTTTGAAGAAAGTACATGAAGAACACGAACTCAGTCGATCTATCTTGCCGCAATTGGGAAGCGGAGTAGCGGTGTTCGGCGCTATGCACGGTACGAAAGCACTGGCGTATATACCGGAAGTGAATAAATACGCGATGGCTTTCAAAGCTGCTAATCCGCGTACATACCTGGCCTCTTTGTTTGTAGGCGTGAGTGGAACTTGGCTGGCTTCCTACTATGGCGGGCGCCAAGCTGGAGACACCTTAAACCGAGTTGTGAGCAGCGAAGGCATCAATAAGCACTTTACGGATGAAGCTGCTCCGGCAATGAAACGTTTGATGGAAGGATCAATTTGAACTTTCATTGTGCTCGCCGTTGTCATCGAAACACTGTCCGCCACTGACCGTTTACGCTGGCGCTGGATGGTGACTATTGGATGTAGTAGTTGTGGGTGAAAAACGAAAGATGTAGAGAGAACATCTTTCGAAAACGAGGGAGGAGACCACTGATTGGGCGGTCTCCACCTCGTTTATTGGTGAAGGTTGTACGGGTCAAGGCACGCAGAAGCGCTGACTAGTTGGACTTCTTCGAGCACTTGCACTGGTGCTCCTTCTTGTGCTTCTTGTGCTTCTTGTCCTTTTTGGACTTCTTAGACTTCTTGGACTTCTTCGAGCACTTGCACTTCGCCTTGTCCTTCGCCTTGGTTTCGTCCTTCGGCTTCGACTTCTCGTCAGTGCCATTGTCTCGAGCATCTCCGTTGCAGGCGACGCAGTAGTCGGTGATGTTCGGCTTCACGTATGTGCCATCATCTCTGGTGCCGACCTTGACCTTGACGCCTTTGGCGTCGAGCGCGACATAAGTCGCTTCGGCCTCGGTGACCTGGATGATTTCGCCGTTGCGGTTGACCTCGACGCGAATCTTGGTCTTGATCGAAGTGTTGCCGACGTTGATGACATCGGCCCAGCAAATGAGCAAGTCACCGCGCAGCACGGGCTTCTTGAAGATGACCGAATCCATCGCCACGGTGACGACGCGACCGGGATGAACCTGGCGCGCGGCGACGGCGCCGGCGATGTCCATCTTTGAGAGCAGGACCCCGCCGAAGATATTGCCGGAGGGATTTTCGTGCTCCGGCATCATCACTTCGACCAGGGAGGGGCATTTAGCTTTCGCTTCCATGAGGATCTCCTGAAAGAGTTATGGGTGCCGTACCGGAGCGCGATGCGCAGCCGCAGGGACTACCCGAATTAGTTTGAGGAACAAATCGCAGGCACAGACGCCTCTGAGGAGAGGTCGTCCGTGTACGAGCCAGGGCACGAGCCGCCAGCTCCTTACCATCGAGGGCGCCTTCAAATGACGCCCCGTCGACAGTAGCTGTGCGTTTCCCAGACTTGTCTGAGAACTCGTGAAACGGCAGCCGATGCTTCGGCTTTACCGCTTCGTCGTACCAGGACCCGTAATAGTCCGGGTAGAGTTCGCCCGTGTTCGATGTGATCGCTTTGCGCATCGCCTTGAGGATGGCGGGGCGCCCACCGCGCTTGTAGCGGCGCAGCCAGGACAGCGAGTGGTCATCAACCTTGAGACCGAGTTTTACCAACTCGGCTGTCACCTTCACCTCGTGCACGATGCAGTCGGTTTCGGCGTTCAGGTTGAACTCGATGAATTCCTTCCGGCCCATTTCACGAGGAATTGGGTCGGGGGTCGGCTTCACGATCACGTGCACTTTCTCGTGGGCAAGAGCAATGAGCTTTTGTGCCACACTGCAGTGAGTGCCCAGATAGATGGTCATGCGTTTACGCATGGAGTAAGCCTGGCAGTGCTTACCCTCGCCTGACACCTTGCGGATCTTGACGCCGTGCTTTCTGAGCTCGGCCAGATCGGCTACAAGAGTCGGGCATTTGGCAAGCGTTTCCGCCAGCTCATGTCCAAATTGTTTGCGTAGTTTTTCCATTACCGCCCCCTTATGTTTTTGACTCCCTTGACCATGCGCACCAGGTCGGTGAGCGACGTTGTTGCATCGGTTTCGGAAGAGACGTTTTGAGAAGGCAGGCACAGGAGACACTGGCTATCGTAGATGTCTGCAAGAGCCTGAATGCCTGTTGCCTGAATGCGCTCCGCTTGTTTTGCGAAGTCGCGTTTTGTCGAAGCCCGCTCCACAGCCAGAAGCGACGCCGAGACGATGTGGCGCGCGTCGACAACGATGTCGACA
>JADZFV010000401.1 GCA_020854255.1 Candidatus Melainabacteria bacterium
CCTCTGGCAAGAGCGCCTCTTTTCCTCCCTGCGCGCACGGAAGTTCCGGCAGTGTTCACAAAGGCGTGCATAAATTTCCCAAAGGAGCCTCGGTAAAGATGAATCCTGATGGTACGATCGAGGTCACTGAACCAATTTCTGATGGGGGCAAAACTGGTAGCGGGAAGCCACCCGCTTCAGCCAAGTCCAGCATTTCGCAGAAAGTAGGTCTCTCGGCTAGACCTGGTTCATCGGCCAGGGCGACACCTTCGGCAAAAGCGGGCACTGCGTCAAAACCAAAACGCCGCGCCGCCCACAGACCTAAAGGTCATGGGAATTTCGGAGACGTACGCGTGATCAGAAATCCGGACGGCTCAATTGAGACTTATGACGCAAACTAAACAATCGCGCCGGAAATTCCGGTAACAAGAGGAAAAAAGGAATCATGCAATATGACGCGGTGCTAGTCATCTCCTTCGGTGGACCGGAAGGAATGGATGATGTGATGCCATTTTTGGAAAACGTCTTGCGAGGCAAGAGCGTTCCTGAAAAGCGCATGAAAGAAGTCATTCACCACTATGAATTATTCGGCGGAGTCAGCCCGTTGAACGGTCAGAACCGCCGCTTGATCTCAGCGCTGAAAGATGAGCTGAAAAAACACAATATTAATCTTCCGGTCTACTGGGGCAATCGTAACTGGCATCCGATGCTGTCTGACACGCTCAGGGAGATGAAAGAAGCGGGAGTGAAACATGCAATTGCGTTTATCACTTCCGCTTATGGCAGCTATTCCGGATGCCGCCAGTATCTGGACGACATTGAACGGGCGCGCGCGGAAGTAGGCGAAGGCGCGCCGGAAGTAGACAAATTGCGATTGTTTTACAACCACCCCAAGTTCATCGAGTCCAATGTCGCTCATCTGAAAGAGTCTTTGCAGCGCATCCCGGAAGACCGAAGGAAGTCCGTTCACGTCGCCTTCACCGCGCACAGCATTCCCAGCTCCATGGCTGATAGCTGTGAATATGAAGCACAGCTTCTAGAAACTTCCAGGTTGGTGGCACATGAAGCCGGTATTACCGATTGGAACGTTGCTTTTCAGAGCCGCAGCGGTCCTCCCAATCAAGCGTGGCTTGAGCCTGACATCCAGGATCACTTGCGCGATGTGGCTCATCGCAAGATAAAGGACGTAATCGTTTTGCCGATTGGATTCATATCCGACCATATGGAAGTCATTTACGACCTCGACACCGAAGCTGCTTCAGTGGCAGGCAAGGCCGGTATCAATTTCGAGCGCTCCCTGACGGCCGGCACTCACCCATCTTTTATTGCCATGATCCGGGAGTTGATAGAAGAGCGTCTCCAGGATAGAGAGGAGAGACCCTGCCTGGGAGAACGTGGTCCGTCGCCTGACTTCTGCCATCCGGACTGCTGTCCTCGCCCGCTCAGACCGCAAGCAACAACCTCAACCACATCGGCTTGACAAGCGCGCTATTTGAGGGGATTACGTGCTACCTTTTGGGACGGAAAGTACCCTCAGAGGTTGTCCTATGTTTCCTACCGAAATTACCAGGGCTGCTCTACTAACTCTCTGCGTCACCGTAGCACAGCTCTGTGCCTTGCCTTCACCTGCAGCTCAGTCAAAGATCCCCAAGATTTATGCACACAGGGGTGGAGCGAAATGGGCGCCGGAAAATACCATGGCCGCATTTCGCAAATGCAAAGAATATGGCGTATATGGAATCGAGCTTGATATTCAACGCTGCAAAACCGGCGAACTCGTGGTCATTCATGACGAAGATTTGAAGCGCACTACCAATGGTGCAGGTTTGATCAAAGATACCAGTCTTGTTGATTTGAACAAGCTGGATGCAGGCAGCTGGTTTGGCGAGCAGTTCAAGAATGAGCGCATTCCACTGCTTTGCGATGTGCTCAAATTGCTCGACGGCAAGGTCGTTCTCAATATTGAGATCAAGAACACGCCGGTAGCCTACCCGGGAATCGAAGATGACCTCCTTAAGGTTCTAGCCGATTACAAGCACCCGGACACCATTATCATCAGTTCGTTCGATCATGAGGTTTTGAAACGCCTCCATGCGAAAAGTTCAAAATACGCGATCGCACTGCTGGGCGATCCGATAATCTGTGACGTCGGCGAATATGCCAAACAAGTGGGTGCAACAGCCTGGCATCCGTATTTTGGCAGCATGCGCAAGGACGTAATTGATTCCGCCCACGGCGCAGCATTGAAGGTCAATGTCTGGACTCCGAACAAAAAGCCTGAGTGGGAAGCGCTTATCTCGCAAGGTGTCGATGGAATCGTCACTGACGATCCAAAAGCGCTGAGTGATTACCTGCTAAAGCGAATTAGGAAGTAGCAAGAAAAAAGAGATTTTGATTCAATAGTTAATGCAGGCAACAGAGGATTTATGAGTTTCAAACGTACCGCAATCAGTCTGAGCATCCTTGGACTTATCGCCTTCACACCAGCATTTGCCGAAGGTGAAAACCCGAAGTTCGAAAAAGCCAAAACTACAGCCCAAGCCGCCACCGATGCCGGTGAGTGGAAAAAGGCAGAGGCAAATTGGCTCAAGTGCTTGGCCTGCCTCGAGGCTCAAG
>JADZFV010000402.1 GCA_020854255.1 Candidatus Melainabacteria bacterium
CCTCACCCGTTCTTGTAAGAACGCAGTGGAGATTGGGCATTTAGGTCAATAAGCGAAGGTGGTTGGGTTTTTCCGAAATGACAGGGGGAATTGAGGTACTACTCGATTATGCAAAGTGGCAGGTATGAAGTCCTCTTACTTTGATCTAGTTATTGCAACTCAGATACATATCTGTTTCTGAGACGTCTTACCTTATCTATGTCGCCCGCCCCTCTTGACTGCCGGGGTTTTCGCGGTGCGATTTCTGGGGTAATAAACGATGCAAGATACGCCCCTGTTTGGCGAAAGTTGGTAGTCAAGATAAGCCGCCTTACATATTGATTGATATTCATAATAGGCCTATTAACTGTGCTACCTAGCGCGGCAGATTCGTGTCCGGGTAATAACAGTGTAGGCTTCGAGTTGTGTCTAATGATAGAAACCCTGATCTTAGGCGCGTCTAAGTGTATGCGAGGTGCTAGCGCAGGTTCTTCATGACACACCACATGTGGTGCTAAATCAATGAGCGGAGACTGAGCTGGGAAATGCCTTGAAAAATTGCGAAAAGTTGCAGAGTTTTTCTGGTTTGTTTCACAGGTCTTAACAAGGCTTTCTGTCCGACTTTTTGAAAGTGGGTTTGGCCCTTTGCAAGTTTCCCGCCTGCCAATTTGCAGCGCTAGATTGCGCTATCGACGCTCAGTCGGTTTATGTTCAGAAACAATTTCCCAGAATTGAAATTGACTCATCATTCAATACTGGCAACCGGTGGCTGTTTTGGCTCATTCCTCTAAAACATAGCGAAGTTGATTTGTGCCATCCGGTCAGTTGATTTTGAGTGCCAGTTAAGACTTCTTCTTGGCAGCCGAGAACTCTCTAAGTTACCGGACTGAATGAGCTCAATCGGCTGCTCCTTTCTCTTGAAAGAGCCGTTTTGGCAGTCGCTATCCCCATCTTTGTTGTGACACCATATGTGGTGTAGAGCCCGGTTGCCGTTTTTTAAGATCTTTAAGCCCTGTTGGCCCGACTTGCGCAATGTGGAGACGCAGGTAAGGACCAGATAATCATTCTCCAAGAAAGCATCTCCCCAGACTGTGAAACGTGGAAAAGCCTTATTCAGCGGCTTTTATCATATATGTGTGAAGAATATTTCTTTTGCTGCAGCTATCTGAATTCAGGCAGGATGGGGCGTTCATCTTTATCTACTCTCTTTTAAGATACTCTGCTCTCCACGGCAAAAGCGCATAATCCAATATCACCGCTCCGGCACTCTTCTTTGAGAGGCGATGCATAACAGCCATCGACCGTGAGGCTTGGTTCGGTGAATCGCTAACGGCAGCGCCTGTTTGACATGTCGTGAGACTGTCGGCGCTACTTCACTCACTTTAAGCGAAAAGCAAAATAACATGAAACCAAACACAAGCGCAGATCCATTCCGTTCGCTTGTCGAATCCGCACTCGAAAAACTTCTCCACAGTCTGAGCAGGCGTCTTCTCATTGTTGGAGATTTTGGAAAAGATCTAGATGATGAAGATACGGTCCTTTTCCTCACCGGCGAGCAGCGGCACCGTCGCCAGACTCAGCTGGAATTCTTCAGCACGCCCGGATCGCGTAAGCAAGACTTGTTCGAGCTCAAGGCTGTGATTGCCAATTTGGCGCCGCCCATAAAGCGTGCTCAACTGGCGAAGGGCACTCTCAAGCTCCTCGGTCAGCCCAATGTTCCGGTCGGCATCGGCACAGACTGCAAGAACAGTCCCAACGGTCACGACCACGAATTTGCCAAGGTCACCTATATGGCCGACGTCGAAGAACTGGAAGACGGGCGCGAACTACTGATTCGCACTCTGGAAGGCGCCGAGGACAATAGCATCACGCTGGTGCTCATCTCAGGCATGACCGATATCGCCGTCATTCTGCGCGAGCACGCCGACCTGTTCAAAGCGAAAGTTGAATCCGTCGCCATCATGGGCGGTGTGGAAGTCGAGAAGGAGACCAATAAGGTAGTCATCGACCAGGATGGCTACATGATTCCCGACTCCGCCGCCAACAACAAGTTCGACATGGACTCGGCCATCTTCACCTACAGGCGCATTCAGGAACTCGGCATCAAGATGGTTATTCTCACCCGGGCTGCTGCTTATGCCTGCAAGGTGCCGCGCAGTTTCTATGATGAGCTGGCTGCCACCGGCCATCCGGTCGGCATCAAGCTGCGCAATTCGCAGCAGGGCTCCATCGAGTCGCTCTGGCAAAGGGCTTGCCTGCCTGCCGACGACGAAGGGCGCGCCAAGCTGCCCAACCGCTGCGACAAGGATTGGTTTTGCAACACCTTCTGCGGCGGCAAGGGCAAGGATCGCACCGGCATCGACAGCATCTGGGACTTGATCCAGTCGTTCAATCTCTATGACCCGATGACTCTCATCGCCGCCGTGCCTGAGCTGCGTGAGCGTTTCTACGACCCGACGGTCGTCAAAGTCGGCGAGACCGAACACCTGGTAATCGGCGTCTGCGATGCCGTCTCCGGCGTCAAGGATGCCGAGGCGCTTGCCCAGTACATGCTCAAGCGCTGCCTCTTGTCGCTCACCTGCAGCCTTGAGGAATTGCCCGCGGAATTCCGCGCCGAAAAGGCTGATTCCGAGCAATCTGAGCCGCCCTGTCCCCCTCCGAAGGGCGCAAGCGGCGACATTACTGGCGACGAAAAGAAGGCGTAATCCTTACTATCTGTCGCCTTTCGAGGAGGACACAGTCTCATGCTGTGTCCTCCTTCAGGGTGTGCTGCCGCAAGCTGCATACCCCTTGAGGGAGCCGACTATCGGCTTTCATTGCCTACTTCATCTCTAAAGCAAATTAAGGAGTAACAGTATGGGCGCTCTGATGTTCTGCATTTTTTACTGCCTGGGCATGCTCTTCATGTCCGTGGTGGTGGGAATTTCATTCACATCGGCAGCCGGTGTCGTCGCCTGCTTTCTCACGACGACGGCGGTCTTTGCCTCTGCGGACCTGAGTTGCCATCTGGTTCGCGGTCCATTCAACCGGTTCTTCAGTGCTTTACTCAGAGCAAGAGAACTGGGTGCGCTGCTCATGCTCCTGTTCATGTTTGTCCTCATTGGCGGCATCACAGGTAGTGTGATCTTGGGCTGGGCGGCGCTTGCCCCTCAGGCTTTCACTGCAAATCCGATGGCAGTTGGGGAAGCATTCAGGCTTGGCTTTTCTGCAGCCTTACTGGACGGCATTCTGGTCGTTATCGGATTTCCCAATCGATTCTCAGAGCTGGCTAAATTGGCCGAACGTTACCGCCCGAGAAGATAGGCAGACGTTCGACTCATTTGCGACCGCACTGAACAGTCGGGCGGAAGGTTCATGCACGCAACAACTTGAGCCTCTCTGCTGTCTGAATCGTCTCCGTCGCTTTGCAGCGATAAACCTGACCTTTGTCGCAGCTCTAGAGAGATTACTGCGGCACCAACACAGCCTTTTACAGGCACAAGGAGAAACCATGCAACGCCAAAACGCATTCGGATTGGACGTGATCGTCAACGGTCGCGTGCTGCCCGTCATTCATCACGAGGGCAAGAACTACATCGCTGCTCCCTGGGACAGAGACTTCCAGCTGCGTTTCAACGTTCCTTTCGGCAGCGGCCGCTATCTGGCGGTGACGTCAGTCGACGGGCTCGACATCATGACCGGCAAGACAGCGTCCACGCAAGCGGGCGGCTATGTGCTCACTCCGGCACTCAGCCCCACCGACAACGACATCCCCGGCTTCAGGCTCAACAATAGCGAAGTGGCCGCTTTCCACTTCGGCGACCGCCTGGACAGCTACGCCGCTAAGCTCGATAAGCCGGCCAACGTTGGCGTCATCGCCGTCGTCTTCTACGAGGAGCGCCCCCGCTTCCGCCGCAGCAGGCTATCAGTGAGCACCAAGGGCGGCTGCATGGGCGGTGGTCTGGAAGGCACGCGCGGCGGCACCCTCGGTGGTCACGCCACCCGCGGCGGCGGTGTCGGACACGACATGGGCACCGAATTCGGCCGGCGCACCGAACACAAGGTCGACACGACCACGTTCGACCGCGGCCGTGAAGTGGCGCGTTTCGTTTTCGAGTACGCCTCGCGCGAGAACCTCGTCAAGGCGGGCGTCATCAAGACGGCTCCCTTGGGCGAAGTCAACCCCTTCCCCGGCGACAGCGGGCCCGGCTGCAAGCCCCCCGAGGGATGGCGCGGCTAAAGATCGAGAAACCTCATAGAGGTCGCTTGAAGGCGTCTTCCTAACGAGATTTCTATTCGTCAGTAGACAGGCAGCAGCAGGGAGGTCGGTGTCAAAACCGGCTTCCCTGTTCGCTCCTTTCAAAAAACGCGAAAAATACTATATCTTATAGCGTAACATCTTCACCCCGATTTGGGCTCTTCTGGCGGGTTTGCCCGGTCAAAGTTCTGAAGGCAGGTTTCCGCAAAGCTCCTGTGATTTGCGGACATAGTTGAATTCAAGCATCATCAAGTTCTGATTGAGCATAACGGGAGATTGGCGTTTAATCATCACAAACTCTTCACGCTTGTCACGTTATAAATTGTCTGACCAAGTTTTGCCTTCTCATCCCATACCTCTTCGAACCTTCTTTCCGTTTCCCTCCTCTGGAGAAGCTTTATCGTGCAAACCGTTACTACGAGCCATACATCATTAATAAACACAAGCGAGTATCCGCCCGTATTCGATGGATCAAAAACAATAAGACCAAAGCCGAGAAAACTTCATGTAGCGCCACCGCCTGCTGCTTGCGAAACTGTCGAAGGCAAGTTTTCCGCCGCCAGCAATCTTGAATTTACGCCGCCGCCTCCCGGTTCTATGACTCTCAAAGAATTGCTTGCCGAGGCAGGCGAATTGGAAGACATGGATGCCATGCACGTTTCCAGATTTGAAAAATTGATGCGCTCTACC
>JADZFV010000403.1 GCA_020854255.1 Candidatus Melainabacteria bacterium
CTAGGGTTTTTTGAAGAGGTTTTCAAAACTGGCAAAGTCAGTTCTATAGAAATTCAGAGGTCAATGCCTGGCCGGGCGACGCATGGCGTCGCCCCTACAGAAGGAGGCTTAGGGGATTTGCGCGTATCTGCACGCCGATCTGTAGACGAAAAGTTTATTGTTGCCATTGTTCAGGACATCAGCAAGAGAAAACAATTGGAACGCGTAAAACAACAGTTCGTTTCAATGGTCAGCCACGATGTTCGTACCCCCCTTGCCTCAGTAACCAGCGCACTCTCTTTGATCGTTACAGGAGTGAAAGGAAACGTTCCCGAGCCGGCCAAAAAAGCGGTTGCAGAGGCTGAGTTAGAATCGATGAGACTGACGGAGCGAATTCAAAATATTCTGGATGTCGAAAGATTGGAGTCCGGCGTGCTCGAAATCCAGAGAGAACATGCCAGCCTTTTCGATGCTGTTGATGAAGCTGTGTCGCTTGTTGATGCACTTATGAAGGAGAGGAAGATCACTGTTAAAAGAGAATTCAAGGACTTTTCTCTAAAGTCGGATCGATACTGGCTGTCTCAAGTGTTCAAACATTTGTTGATTAGCATTGTGGAATCGGGCGTGCCGGGAGGAACAGTAGAAATCACAGCTCGAGATTGTGGCGGAAACATTCAGGTTTCAATGAAGAGGTCGTCAGCTGTCCTCGATGAATGCGCGCATCGATACACAGAATTGAATCATTCAATTGCTCGTACTATTGTCAGCAAACTTGGCGGCAAGATGAATGTGGCGGAAGGAGAGAACGAAATCTCATTTATTCTCACGCTTGAGAAATTCGAACTCGAGGAAGCCGACGCATGAATATCTTCGGCAAGTCGTTGAGAGGCAGAGGAATAGCCGTGGTGCTGATTCCAGTTGCGTTGCAGATTTGTACCTCAATCTGGCTTTACGGCGAATTTTTGAAGAGCAAGGCGACTGCCGTGAGTGTCACTGAAAATAAAGAGACACTTTTGAAGGCACAAGAAATACAAAAAAATGTCGGAGACGCTGTTTTTTCCATTTTTATCGTCAGCGGATCGCAGGGGCTGATCGGCAGAGATTACTACGAAGAAGCAATGCAAGGAATTCGAAGAGATATAGAGCAGCTTGAGAAACTGTCAGCTGGAAAACCAAAATTGAGTGCGCTCGTCGACAAGGTAAAAGGAATCTGCCCCGTATTGGAAAGGCTTATGAGCCAAACCGATAAGTTAGGCTCTAAAGATATGCGTTCTCTGTCATTGCAGCCTGCCTTTGAAAAGGAAAAGGTACAGGAACTGGAGGGTTTTCACCAGCTTGCTGTTGAGTTGTCGCGGCAAGTCGAAGAAGCTGACAATGAAAAATTTCAACACGTTAAAGAAGAGCGAAGTTCTCTGCGATCGATGCTTCTTCTTGCGCTGGCGCTAAGTACCCTGACTTCTGCAGTCATGGCGATGGTTTACAGCTTTGGTATCGAACGCAGACTGCAGAACGTGGCAAGGAACGCAGGAAGGCTATCTGACGTCAAATCGTCCGCAACAGGTGATCGGTTCTCATCAGTTTCCCCGGCATATGCAAATGATCCTCCAATACCTGTTGCCGGATCGGACGAAATTGCGAGTTTCAACAATCTTCTTGCCAAAGTCGAAAGTTCAATAAAGGAAGCGAAGGAAAAGGAAACACTATTAGTTCGTGAGGCGGCTGCGCTCATTCTCTCGGTCGAAAAAAACTTGCAAATCAGATTCGTAAATGAGGCTTCATACAGGCAGCTTGGTGTAACGCCCGAAGAATTTGTCGCGCAGGGACTCTCTTCAATTTTCAAATCTGAAGGTCGAGAAGCAGCTTTATCCGAAATTAGAAGCGCCATTGAGAATCAAATCTCGACCAGATTTGAAGCCG
Source organism: Candidatus Melainabacteria bacterium (assembly GCA_020854255.1). Classification (GTDB taxonomy): domain Bacteria; phylum Cyanobacteriota; class Vampirovibrionia; order Obscuribacterales; family Obscuribacteraceae; genus QKMZ01. Next base: position 1,897 of record JADZFV010000403.1, read on the forward strand.
AGCTAGAAACTATTGAGGGACAAGTCCTTGATTCCGAATGGTCGGTGTCGTGGTCAGATTTGGAGCAATTGCTTTTCTGTGTCGTGCAGGACGTCTCCGAGCAAAAAGCCGTAGAAAGATTGCGAGAACGATTCATTCTCACAGTCGGGCGTGACATCGGCGAGCCAATGGAAACTTTGAGAGTTCACCTGCAGCAATTGCATCGTGGCGAGAAAGGAGAGTTGTCTGACAAGGTTAAGCTGGAAATCAGCCGCTCGGCGTCAAACATAAATAGACTGATGAGATTACTCAACGACATAGTCGATATGGAAAGTGTACGCGCCGCAAAAGTCTCAGTCATTCCGTCCTGGACGTCTGTCAGAGATATATTGCAAAAAAGTGTTGATTCGGTCCGTGCTGCAGCCGATACAAAGAAGGTTCTGCTCGAACTTAAGGAGTTCGAAGACTTTTCTGTTTACGCAGATGCCGACAGAATCATTCAAGTGTTGGTGAATCTTTTGTCTAATGCCATCAAGTTTTCAAACGAGAACAGTGCGGTGGTGTTGGTAGCTGAAAAATCAGGAGACGGATCGAAGTTTTCAGTGAGCGATGCCGGGAAGGGCATTCCTCCGGAGAGTCAGGCGACGATATTTAAGCCATTCGAACGGCTAGCTGAGGACATCAACACAGCTCAAGGAGCTGGTCTTGGCCTGTCAATCTGCAAAATGATCATCGAGTCGCATGGTGGCACAATTGGTGTCGAAAGTGCACCAGGCAAAGGAAGTAGGTTCTATTTCTCGCTGCCCGGTCCGAGTGCAGAAAAAGCAACCTAGCGACCATAGTATTCGGGTGAAGGATCTCATTTCAGTCTAGTTTGAAGAGTTCGCTGGCAACAATATCGAAAGAGTCGTAACTTTCGCAGCACTCGATGGTGCCATCTTTGAGCTCTTCCAGTCCCATGCATTTTAGCGCGATCTTGCGCAACTCACTTGGAATGAATAATTCGAAAGCATCGAGAAAACCAGGAATGAGTGCAATGTTCTTGGCGAAACTATTACCGCCCAAATCTGCCGTTTCAATTTTTTTCTTGAGGATCGGCCCAATGCGCGATGACTCTGGTTGAATACCTTCTACAAAAAAAGGATGGCTGGATGTGGAGAGTTCTAGAAGGATTAGTCCCATTGCGAACCTGTCGTCGGGCATCAGCCAGGGATAGTACTGCCAGGTGGTTACTTTCATCTTCATTTGCGTATGCAATTCAGTCTCGATCGATCCGAAAAAGCCAGGATCGATAAGTCTCGGGTTGTCATGCGATACAAGGATGTTCTCCGGTTTCAGATCACCGTGATATTTCACTTGGTTGCAAGCCAATAACCTGCTCATGCATTGAGCAATCTGTGTACCGATTTTGTCTTTGACAGCGCCTGACCGAATGAGATCTCGAAGCGTTGGACTTTGATCGTATTCAAGGACAATACAAGTTTGTTCCTCAACCTTGCAGATGTCGATTACTGATACCCACCCATTGCAGACAATGTTGGAAAAGCGTTCATACTGTTTTTTCAAAAGATCAGCCGGAATTGGTTTGGCTTCACCATATGCTCCTGTGATTGGAACCAGGGCCCTGGTTCCAAAATAACCGGTTGGGCAATCTTGCATCGCCTGACGACGTGGTCTTGAGACTTTCACAGCATACGAAGTTTGAGCCGCTTCATCGATGAGCTTAAAAACCTCAGAGAACGTCCCTTCGCCAATTAACTGAAGGTGTTCAATCGTAGTTAGTTTCGATGCAGCTTCAGTCACGATTCTTTCTTGCGTTACATCAGAAGTTTTCACAATTGTACCTGTACTTGTTCTGCTTTGAGTTAGATGTTCGATTACTAGGAATTCTTCTTCAGCCTTCATGCAACTCCCCCTTCTTGTGCTCAAGTTCTTTGTAGCGCTTACCGTTGTATTCTGGATTGCGCGGATCAAACACGCGCGCCCCCTTGCCGAAGTCAAACTCTACCCAGGCATGGTTGCCCTCGGGTAAACTGCCTCGGACATATGTGCAGCGCATGTCGGGAAACTCATCGGACAGTACTTTGAGAAGCAGTGCCTGCTGACTGCAAACTCCCTGTCTTAAGCGAATGTACTCGCCAAGTAAGACTCTCTTTCCGTCATGTCTATTATTCAGCAAGTCGTACAGATCATCTTGATGGCTAGAGGCTGACCCAGGCTCAAGCAGGTTTTTGACGTAATGAGAGAGCTTGTGTGCCCGCTCTTCTGGAGGGAGGTGCGCAAATCTTTGCTTTGCATCGGCAATGGTTGCAGCAAGAATGGGATCGCTCTGCCTGTCAACCACTGTTGCGGCCCGACGATAACCTGCGTCAAATTTGCCGCTGCTGTTGAATTCTGTGCCTGCTCCCGCGTTAGCGAATCCGTCTTCGATTCGGGCTGACAATTGATGGTTGTTGGCATAATCATTCGACTGTTTCAGTACGCTTGGCGACATTGATTTTTCTACTAGTGGCAAAGGTTCTTTGGATTTCAGCAGACTATCAAGTTTCAGTTGGGATTTGTCTGGTACTCCCAATCTAAATTCAGGTGAATCGGGCCGATTTCCCAGTCGTACTCGATCTCCGATTTTGACGGCTACCTCGCCGTTTACTTTGACTCCATTCACGAAGGTCCCGTTTTGCGAGTTGTTTTTGATGACGTAACGGTCACCTGCCCATCTCATTTCGGCGTGATTGCGGCTTACATATTTGTGGTCGGTGGCGACTTGAATGTCACCACCGCGTCCTATTGATACCGTATCTTTATTGATGCTGAAACTTTCTCCATTGAGCTGCACTGCGACTTTTGGCCTTACCTTGCCGAAGTCGAGATCATATCGGCCAAAGCTAATTCGATCGCCTGGTTTTATCTCTACTTCGGCTGAGATTCTTTTGCCATTTACGAAAGTACCGAGTTTTGAATTAAGATCCTCAATGTAGTAACGGTCGCCTTCTGTACGCAAGCGCGCATGCTTCCGGCTGGCCATGGGACTATTGATTTGAAGATCCCCATTGCGGCCGAGTATCATCTCTTTGTTAGACGGGATGGCCACTTCATTGCCAAGCAGATCGGTAAAAATGAAATTAGAAGCTTTTTTGTCTGCGTTTTCTCCCACATTTTTGGAGAAGAAAGGTGCGTCTGATGTTCGACGGTGAACAGGTGAATCAGGCTTCTCTGTTACGATTGCTCTATCCGGTGCAGCCTCGCGTATTTGCGGTTCAGCTGCGCTCTTTGGTCTGTTTCCCGGACGATGAGGTTGCCATTCATTAATTCGCAAGCTTTCAACTTCGCCAGGTTTGATCGTTCGCACCTCGCCTGTGATCAAATTGCGCACTTCCAACGGTTCTTTCAAGCTTTTTGTATCAATGTGCAAGCCGTCGAGTTTCTTGGTTACATTTACAACCTTGCCCAAACCATGGAGAGCCACGGGAATCGTAGCTCCCATCGCCGCACCCATGAGTGCGCTCTGCGCGAGAGATTCCCAATTGACTCCTCGCTCGCTGAATGGTGTAACAATGAGGTCTGATGTGACATTGGAAAAAGCGCCTACTGCAGCGTTTTCACCTGCCATTCTCAACAGGCTCTTTCCTCTGGTGGCGGCACCAAACGGTATAAAGTTGAGCGCGGCGATGGCGGCACCGGAAGTTAGGTGCTTAGCAATATTCTCCGGGGTCGCTTCAAAGTCAGATCCTTGTATTGCTGCCATTGTGGCGACGCGCGCGGTGGCGCCCACACCGGCTGCTATCGAGGCGACCAGGGCCAGGCTGGTTCCGGCTGTAAAAGGCGCTGCCGCTAGTGCAGTGGCAGTAATGACTGCATCAACCATTACTTCGGCTAGTCTTTCTTTTGAGTCTTTGTATTGTTCCAGGCTCTCGCTGAAGTACTTGTCTAGAGCTTCTTGCTTTTCCTGAGGCAGGGTCTTATAGATCTTCTGGTATTCTTCCAGCGCCGTTGAGTAGAGTGTCGTCGCCCTTTCGAGAGTCAATTTAGAGCCATCTGCGCTCCATCCGCTGTCGCTCTTCAGCATGGCGGCGTGATTTTCATAGAAACGTTGGCGAGCATCAGTTTTTGCTGGAGTAAGCAGCTCTTTGTAAGTTGAACGATCCTTTTCGTTTACCTTCTTCAGAAAGTCGTTCTCTAGATTGATTCCATATTTCCTTGCATATTCACTTTTAAGCCAACGGCGCTGATCGTAACTCATCTCCTTGAGAGCATCTTTGAATTCCGCACACTCTCCGCCAAGCCCGAGGGTGTAAGCTCTGATTCGATCGGCAATACTGGGAGATTTGTCGGCATTCTGTGCAATCGATTCTGCTACCTTGCGCTCGTCGTCAGAAAGCGAACTCAATGCCGCTTCTCGTTCTTTGTCCGGAGCTGTTGCGATTTCTGCGATGACGTCTTTCTTTGACATGCCGAGCAGCAATTTCATTTCGGAGGAGAGTCGGCCTTGCTCGAAGAAAGTTTGAGTCACGTTGTCGATGGCAGGCAAGGTGATGATGTCAAATCTACCCGAGTCCTTCGCCAGTTCTCTTACCGCACCGGCAATCACTTTTTTCGTAGCACGCTCCTCGTCACTTAGTTCACTGTCAGGGCTGTTGAAGCGACTGCGTGTATTTGGATCTTTCAACAGTTCTTCAGCAAGTCTTACAGTCTGCTCTGGTTTGTCTCCGTTTACCTTGCTTTGCAGAATTTTGTCTATCTGCTCAAGTTTGGCGGGCAGTCCGGTTGTCTCTACTTGCTTTAGAATGCGCCTTGCCGAAGTCTTCTCCGCATCACTGAAGTTGTCGTCAATTAGCTCGTTAAGCTGTTTTCTATACTGCGGATCGTCTTTGTATTTGCGAGCTTCGTCTGCGCTCATTGTTTCCAGGCGCCGAATAATTGTGGCCGCGTCATATCCGGTGCCGATTCCCAACAAGGTCTTTTTGCTGTCCTTTACCGTATCTTCAAGACTTCTTTGCACATTCTGCGACTCTTCGAATGTCGATGCCGCCACTTTCTTGTCGAGGAGGCTTCCGATCCGTTGCCTCTCCTCGTCGCTTGCATAAAGCTTCAAAGACTTGTCGATTTGTTGGCGGAACTCTTTGCCTTGAGGGCCCTTAAGAAGAGTCCAGTCTTCCTTGTTGAGTTGTTCGACTCTGCGCAGCAATTCCCGGGTGCTGTGGCCTGACCAGTCATGTGTCTTGTACATCTCACTGAGAATACTTTCTCTGCCATTTAGGAGCTGGTCTTCCCACACGGCTGCTTTGCGCTCTCCACCGCCTTCCACAAAAGCTTTCTTCAGCTTTGTATAGAATTCCAGAGCTTGCTTTTCTTCATCGTTTTTCGGCTCTGTTTTTGCTTCTGTCAGTTTTCGACCGACCGTGTAATCTTTTTTCTCACGCTCGGTTGCATTGCGCACAGCCAGGTCCACATTCTCCGGGTTGTCCAGCATGCCCGTGAAGTCATCCGTGTTGTTCTTGGTAATCGTTGCCAGCGAGATACGACCATCTTTTAAATAGTCAAGCACGACTTCATCAACATTGTTTTCAAAGGATTGATCTGAAGTGCGACCGCACCGTCTGGCTTCGGAAGGAAATTTGTCAACAATTGTTTCCTTCAATTTCTCATCTGTAAGTATGAGTTTTCTAGCTTCTGCAGCCTCTTTCGAATTTCCTCTCAGCGACTCGGTAAAAAGGCGTTTGTCCCCGCTTTCCAGTCCGAGTTCGGCCATTTTGACAATGTCTTCGCTGGTGCGTTTGTCTATTCCTTTCTCGAGAATTGATAAAGTGTCGCGCGTCGTCTGGGTGAGGCTTTTGTTTTCACTCAGTGCATCTTGAAACGACTTGCCGTAATGTTTTTTGAAATCGGCGGATAGATGCTGGATTTCCTTGGAATTGAGAGTGCTGAGAACAGCGCGAACCTGGGCGTTTCCTTTCTCAGGAGTTTCATTGGCATATGCCAGTGCCGCCATAAGTGCTCCGGCATCGTTGGTGCGACCATCTTCTCTGTTGAGAGTGGCTTCGGTTCGACGAAATCTTAGTTCTGTAAGATTCTCCTGCAGATCTTTTCTAAGAGCATCCGGTCTTTCTTTCGTTCCATACTTTTCGTTGTATATACGTTCAAGGTCCTGGCGATCCTCCTTGCTCAAAGAATCAACTAAGCGATTGACTCGGTCGGAACGACTGGAAGCATGGAGATATATACCTTTGTGGATGGCTCGATAAAGCTCATCGGCAGTCTTGTCGAGAGTTGCTTTGTCTTGTTGCTTGTCTCTTTCTGGCTGGCTTGACTTGTCTGTTTGAATTGGTTTTTTCTCGGCGTCACTGTAGTCTACAATCAAGGGATTGCTCAATATTCCAGCTTTCACCAACGCCGAGTCGGCGTCACTTAGCAATCTCTTAAACTCTGACGTGAGTTTATGAGAATCAGTAGCACCAATTTTGTCGACTTCATTTCTCAGCGCTTTGTAAGCGTCTGCACTGGTTTTGTCTCCGTCACTGTACGAGACTGATGCCAGTGATTCCTCATGCCTGGGAGTGAATGCAGAGGTCATTATGGATCGCTCCATTTTAAATCAATGTTTCTATAAACGACAAACATTTGTTTGTTGGCAAAGATGTTGGTGAGGGATGGACTCGTACACAATGTACTTGCCAGACATTACCGAGACATTTCCAAAAGCGAACCGGGCAAGGGAAGTAGGTTTTACTTCTCCTGGCCCGGTGGACCGTGCGCGTAACTTTTTCTGTCAACCCAGTTTTAGAGTCTTGGCGATTTTGACGCCATTGTGGATTGAACAGTTCAACCCAGTTGCTTTCACACTCAAATCTTCCTTCTGCCGTCAAATCCTGCAGAACCAGCACTGCGTGCATATCCAATGTATTTGTTATTCGGAATGCCCGGATTGATGAGTTCCATCTCTTGGAGGTAAGGTGAACAGCCGCGAGGCAACTTATCTGCAAATGGCACTCTTTGCCAACCACCCCCACCCATGGAGGTTTCTTTCGGTATGCTTCCCATCGGCAGTTCTTGCAGTATGCCACCACCTGGAGGGCATGCTCGCCATGTTCCGTCAAATGCCGGTCCATGGGGTGCTATGCTTGCAGGTCCATATGCGCATTCATGAAGCTGCGAAGCTACGTGCGAGAACGCCTGAGGTACAGGATCTATTTGATCGCTGCCCTTACAAGCTTTGATAATCTCTGTCATGTGAAACTCCTTTTTTGCGTGCTCGAAACATTTTCAAACGAATTGTGGTTAAAGCTCAAAACCAAGGTTTCTTTTCATCCAGCTTTTTCTCTCTATGCTTTCAGCTTTGAGATGCTCAAGCTCGCCCCCACCACCATTCAGTGGTGTAAGTCGGCCGCTGCCTTTCCAGTCACCCAGCTCGACTTCGTGTATTGGCATCGGGCCGCCCGGACCCATCCTTTGCTGAAAGTTAACTGGAACTGCTTCTAATGGCCCCATCTGATCGAATTTTGGAAAGCCGGAGCCTAAGGGTAGTATTTGATCTCCTCGGCCATTGATGCTCTGTATTGTGGGAAGGTCTGTGTAACCTGATTTGAAGAGATTCGAGCAAGCTTCTGAGCGTGCGATGGGTGCTTCATTCTTGAAGCATTCAACCGGTTCGCCTTTAAGAATTTCTGTCATGGGTTGCTCCTTCTGAGGTGTACGAATTGGGTGTTGAAGGTATTGCGTCTAATCGAAAAGCAGCTACCTATAGCGCTCACGTGTGCCGCTTGAATTGGTGCGGAACCTTACTCTAGTTCCATCATCTTTAGTTACTTCTGTGTGGTAGCTTCCGTCAGCACTGTATGTGACTTTCATCTGTTTGGCTTTGACCTCTTCTTCTCCCCCGCCAGGCTTGGGAATCTTGATGTCCTTGGGAGGTGCCATGTTGACTTCGGTTGAAATCACCTTGCCGTTGCGGTCGGTTGTTTCATGTCCGGTGACTTGTGTGCGACCAAGTCCTAAACGCCCATCTCGCACTGCGCCATCGAAGTGCTTGGTGTAAGTGCCGTCAAAGTTAACGTTGACGTCTTCCTTTCGTCTGTAAATGTCTAAGCCCGTAGCATCGGCGAATTTTTTAGATGGTGGCTCGCCGACTCGGTCAGGTCTAACATGCTCATTAGTCGGCGGTCTGTCTGGCCTCGCATCAGGCACTCTTTGCCCCTGTTGAACCTTGTCCGGTATTCGTAAGTCTTGACCGACTTTTATGTTATTGATGTCTTTGATGCCATTAGCTTGGGCGATCTTTTGTGCAAAATCTTTGACTTCTTGTGGAGTTGGTTTGCGACCGTCCCTTGTCGTCAAATAATCGTTAGTTATATCGTAAAGACCTCGACGGTCTTTATCGGTGACACGGTAATGGGGATAACCATCCTTTTCAAAAGTAATGTTTCTTCCATTTTTAGTAACCAAACTATCTTTAGAGCTTGTATCGCAAATAGCTAAATTTGTTAAGTACGGCGCAGCTGTATCCGTTCCGCGGTATGAATCTGTTCTGTGAGCAGCATACAGTTCCGCAACGTTTAAGCGAACGTCTGGTGGACGATCTGTTGGCCTGAAAACTTGTTGCTCTGCAACGTCACTATGTCCCATGGTGACCTCCTCTCGAAACTGCGTATCAAAGCGCGTTGGGCCTTTTAGTAAGAGGCATGCTATATGGTGCCTTCAGTGTGACTCTATCCACCTGACCTTACCAAGACATTACCGAGTGATAGCGATTGACGTCTTTTGTGATTGAAAGTTTCTGAGTTATGGGTCTTCGAAATAAGAGCGGAGGCTTTCGCCCCCGCTCCCCGTCTTTCCCTTGCGGTCAAACCTATTTTTTGTGCGCTGTTTACGCAAATGAAATGTTTCCTTGCCGACTCTGAATAGTTGGTGGCGGCCCGACTTCAGTTAGCAATATGCTATCGCACTCGACCACCTTTTTTCCTTTTTGTTTCCTGTTGTTCGGGCAAGTAATTTGCACTGCGGCTAGTCCATATCTGGCGATTTCTTGAATCTGAATTACAGTTGAAGGGGCGTATTGAGAGTGATTGACAAAGAGAAGAGAAAACGGAAAGAGGCGTGAATAGAATCGAAAAGCTTTATGCTTCATCTGGGAAGTCCTCATTATTGGAAAGACAAAATTTGCAACTGGTCAAATTTGGGAAGTGAGTTGGTTTGTTGTTTCGACTCACACTTTTAGAATAATCAGGAGAGTTTACCGAGACATTACCAACCGAGGCATCAGGCATATTGAGGCTTGAGGCGCAAAACTACGGTTTGCGAATAGCGCGGATGCTTAGGATCGAAGGCTTTAGCATGATCGCTGTATTCCATCAGTTTGCCATTTTGATTTTTGCCAATTATTGCTACGTGTCCGTATTTGGCATTTGCGTCTCGCAAGTTGGAGTTTGTCTTGCGGCACACTATGTCGCCTTCGCGAACTTGGCTGAGAGGGACTTCCTCAAACTTGCCGCTCTTCAGCAATACTTCTCGAGCTTGCCAGCCGTGAAATTTGCCTCTGAATTCGGGCATACCTGCCTTAGCCAACGCATTCTGTACACCCGTTGCGCACCATCCGAACGTGTTCATTTGAGCAGCTGCTCTCTTGCCGGCACTGCTTAGTTGTGCGGCGCGATCAGATTGGTTACCTGTTTCCCTATTTAGATCAATGAGCTGCTTGCGCTCACTCTGTTTATTTTGGGTCTGTTCAATTCGTCTGCTGTCTCCTCCTCCTCTCGATTGCTGTCTTGTAGCCGCACCGTCTGATGATCCAGTGCGCGAAGGAGCTATTACGTTGTTGAAGCAGTTTGTATCGGTACCGTTGTTAGTGACTGTTGACGTTTTGATCAGTTTCAAGTACTCGGCTACCAATGACGCCAGGTGATGAAGCATCCTCGGATCTGTCATCATCAATTCTTCGAAATAGTCTTTAGGTTGCCTGCACGAATGTGAGCCGCGAATATCATCGAGGAATTTTGCATGTGTGTCTGCCATACCAAATCCACCCTGGAATGGCATCATGCCTTCTGCAAGTATGATGCCGCCATTGGACGGATAGATGGTTTCGCAGGGTGCAAAACTACCATGGGGAGGAACAATAGTTTCTGTATGCGCAAAACCTTCGGTAGGTCTAAACATCTGGTCGTCCTCGAGATATGGGTGACGAACTCGCGGCTCGTTCATCGCATACTAAGGACGAGAGATTACCGGGACTTTACCAAATGCACCGTAAGGCTTCCCCTCAGGGTGGAGAGGACTTCAACAACGGATAAACAACACTAGACAGAAAGTTTCACGCCAGTCAGTTCTTCGGAAACTTTCCATAGTTTCTTTTGCAGGTCCGTGTCGTGCGAGATTGCATTCGAGTCTACTCTTGTTGCGTTTCCTTTTGTTCCACCGAAACCATCGGGACCAAAATACTCGCCACCGCGAACAAGTTTATCGGTGGCGGCCAATAGCATTGGTTGCGCACCAGCGCGTGCGTCCTGGCTGAAGATCGGCTCGAACATTGCGAACAGGGCGCGTACCCATGTTTTGCTTACTGCGTGGACTTGCAGTCCGGTTCTCGACCAGCCGGGATGTGCGGCGACTGAGATTGTTCTTGCATTTGCTTTTTCCAAGCGACGCTGCAACTCGTATGCAAAAAGCAAATTAGCGATCTTCGATTGAGCATATGCCAAATTTGCGATGTAGCGTTTCTCAGATTTAAGATCGTCGAAGTTTATCTTCCCTCTCACGTGTGCGGTACTGCTCAAAGTGACGACGCGGGAACCTGGTGTGGCCATGAGATTAGGTAATAGTAAACCTGTGAACGCGAAGTGCCCGAGATGGTTGGTGCCGAATTGAAGTTCGAATCCGTCTTCAGTGATTGTGTATGGTGGCACCATCACTCCTGCATTGTTAATCAGAACGTCGATGTTTTTATATAAGGATCGTATTTTTTCCGCACATTCCCGGACAGATTTGAGCGAACTCAGATCGAGTTTGACCGGAATTATATTTTCATTTCCGTGCTTCGCCTTGAGCCTGTCGGCGCATTCTTTGGTACGCTCCTCGTTTCGGCTTGCGAGAACGACAGTTGCACCATGTTCGGCGAGCGCGTCAGCGGATTCAAAGCCAATGCCATTTGTCGCTCCAGTAATTATGAAGACTCGTCCGGTTTGGTCGCCAATCTTTGATTCACACCAGTAGTTTGGAACGTTCCCGCTTTTTGTCACTTTCGCTTCGCATGATTGTCCGGACATTGGTGCACCTCAGATGCTTTTTTAAGAAGAGGGCGACGCATGGCGTCGCCCCTAGAATGTATGCGCCGTTTCGCGAACAAGAGCCGGTAGTGCAAAATGAAACCGGGCGATGCAAAAATGAAACCGGGCGACGCATGGCGTCGTCCCTACAGTTTCGAAGATTACATCAAAGACTGCATAACTTCTTCCAGCACAGCTTTCGATGGTCTCAATTGCTCGTTCGGGATTTGGGTGATTGGAGTGTCGACCACGTGCATGATGTCGCTGAAGTTTTCTTTCTCTTCGTTGATGTA
>JADZFV010000404.1 GCA_020854255.1 Candidatus Melainabacteria bacterium
TACTCATAGCACTTTTTTGCCTTTTACGCGGCACTTTTCCGTCAGACGCCCAGACGATCGAATACTACATTTATGTTTTTCAAGTATTCATTAGGATCGAAGCAAGCAGCGATTTCCTCTTTTCTCAAATGTTTGGTCACCGAGGGATCGTTTGCCAAATAATCTTTGAAGCTGCCGTTGTCAGAGTTCCACGCCTTCATGGCATTGGTCTGGACGAGCTTGTACGCGTCTTCTCGGCTCAAACCCTTTTCGATCAACTTGAGCATGACAGCTTGCGAGAAAACCACGCCTCCGAAAACGTCGAGATTGCGAGCCATGTTCTTTTCGTACACGACAAGACCGATCATGATTTTCGTAAATCGCGCCAGCATGTAATCCAGCAATATCGTAGAGTCAGGAATGATCACCCTTTCCACTGACGAATGGCTGATGTCGCGCTCGTGCCAGAGCGGAATGTTTTCCAGCGCAGCCATGGCATTGCCGCGCAGAATTCGTGCCAGTCCGGTAATGTTTTCCGAGCCGACCGGATTGCGTTTGTGAGGCATTGCCGACGATCCCTTCTGTCCGGTCGAAAAAGGTTCTTCCACTTCCAAGACGTCCGTTCGCTGCAAATGCCTGATCTCAGTGGCAAATTTTTCCAGAGAAGAGCCGATCAAAGCGAGGGTGAAAAGATACTGCGCATGCCTGTCGCGCTGAATAATTTGCGTCGAAATTTTGGCAGGGGTCAAATCGAGAATTTCGCAAGTAAGCCTTTCTACTTCCGGCGAGATATTTGAAAACGTACCGACTGGTCCGCTGACCATTCCCACCGAAATATTGTCGATTGCGTCATCAAGCCGTTTTTGATGGCGCCTGACCTCTTCCAGCCAGACCCCGAGTTTGAATCCAAATGTGAGCGGCTCGGCATGAATGCCGTGCGAGCGTCCAATTTGCACCGTGTCTCTGTGCTTGCGGACTTGCTGCAGAATTGCATCATGCAATTGATTCAGTTCATTTTTGATCATCAGCCCGGCCCGCTTCATATTGATGGCAAGAGCGGTGTCGATGACGTCGGAGCTGGTCAACCCCAAATGAATAAAACGCGAATTTTCGCCGACATTCTCATTTACGTTCGTAAGAAACGCGATGACGTCGTGCTTTACCTCTTCTTCGATCTCTTTGATTCTCTCGACATCGAATTTCGCTTTAGTCTTGATGTCTGAGAGAGCTTCTTCGGGAATCGCCCCCAGCTTCACCTGCGCTTCGCAAACGGCTATTTCGACTTCAAGCCAGGTTTGAAATTTCGACTGCTCCGACCAGAGTGCGCCCATTTCTTTGCGAGTGTAACGGTCAATCAATGCAAAAACCTCGGCTCTTCGCCTTTGCAGGCCTGTTTGGGGAACGAACGTTATTTTACGACGTAGCCCGCCTTGCCGCACGGCGCAATTGCTTTCGGTTAACAACTGAGTAGTACCATCTTTAGATGGCAGGCCAGCCTGAAAGAAGCATTTTCTGACTGGTTGTCAGTGGTATTGCGTGTCCTGCGGGTCTAGTGTTTCCACATTCTAAGGGTGACAACCGGGGTTAACGTATTCACAACCGCGCTAAAATAGCGGCGGTTACGCCTGTAGCTCTGGAGATTAAATAGAATGTCTTCTCTTACTAATGGACGGGTGCTTTTGCCGGTTGATGTTACTCATCCGACCAAGGATCTCACCGAAAGGCTTGAACAAATCCTGCCCTTGAAGGGCGTGAAAGCACATCTTTTAACAGTGAGAGAGGAGCTGCCGTCGTATGAGAGTCTGCTTGCTACGGTTGCGGACTTTCCGGAGGATCTGCCGCATACGTTCGAGACAAAGGCAAAGAAAGTTCTCAACACCATAGCCGAAGCTCTTTTGCAAAGGGGGGTCGAGGTTTCGCAAGAGATAGTGTCGGGACCTGCCGCCGGCATGATTGAGAAGGTCGCCAAGGACGAAAGTTTTTTGTTTACAGCTCTGGCTCCGGGCAGGCATTCCAGTGTCGAGCTGTTTTTCCTGGGCTCGACCACACTGAGAGTTGCAAAACACTGTCCGGGTATGGTTCTTGTCTTGCGTAATTCTCAGGATACAGGCGCACTCGATACGGTAGTCTTCGGTTTGGATGGTTCGGACAACGCCAAGAAAGCCATGATCGAGGCGATAAAGACATTTAAGCTGGGCGAGCGTGGAGTCAAGCTTGTCCTGTGCAGTGTTGCATTTGTGCCGACTGCGCTTACATTTGTGTCTCCTGTGGAATTCATTGCCGCCATCGAGTCGAACGCAAATCTTGCGGCAGAAACAATTCTCGCCGATGCTGAGAAGACTGCCTGCGATCAAGGTGTCAAGCAAGAGAACATAGAATTGATGATGAGGCATGGCGATCCGTCAAACGAGCTTCTGCAGGCTGCTAAGGCGAGAAGAGCGGGGTTGCTCGTAATCGGCGCGCAAGGACATAGCGGCGTTGAGCATTTTTTCCTGGGCAGTGTTGCTCAACGTGCCGTCATGCATGCACCGTGCCCGGTGGCTGTCGTAAGAAGTTGAGTCTATGAGTCTTCAAAGAAATTGTTTCTGTTTCTTCCCTTTGCTGGTTGTGCTTCTGTCCGTGTGTTTCTTTTATGTCCAGCCGGCTTTTGCGCAAGATGGGATGGCCGCCGAGCAAGCAAAAGAGAGGCAAGAGCTTGATGATATGCGGCAAGAAGTGGGCGACATTAAAGCCACCATAAATGATGCCATGCGCCAGGTGACTGAACTCAATAATCAGATGAAGAATCAGACCTTTTTCGAGGTCCATCTTTTTGCTAAAGAGTCAATCGTGAAAGTCGCATCCGATGTGCAAATCGCTGCACTTACATACAACGGCAAACTGCCGGGTCCGGAATTGCGATTTCAGCAAGGCGACCGAGTGCGCCTGGTTTTGCACAATGAACTGAAGTATCCAACCAGCTTGCATTTCCATGGCATGATTTTGCCCGGATCTGTAGATGGCTTGCCGCGTCCCGACTCAGGCATCGTCAAGCCTGGCGCCACTTATGCGTATCAATTCATTGCCAACCAGCCGGGAACATTTTGGTACCACCCGCAAATCATTCACGGCGATCAAAAAGCCAAAGGCCTTTTTGGTGCGCTGGTTATTCTTCCCAAGGGAAATCTGAGCCAGAGGTCTGATACGCCTGACAAAGATGTGGTGCTGGTGGTAGGCGACATTAAGACAGAATTCCGCAGCAAAGAAGGCAAGCAGACTCCCCCTGCCAAGCCGGATGGTGACGCGATGGGAGCTGTTAAGGCATCAGCAAAATCTGATGCTGCCAGCCTCAGTTTGACCAATTCGCCGATGCGTCTATTTTCTGCAGTAGCGACCGGAAAACCCGATGCTCATTCCTTCTATTTGATGAACGGCAAGAGCGCACCCCTGGCGCCACCAATCGATGTTCGTCGCGGACAAAGGGTTAGGCTGCGCATAATCAACAGCGGTCACACTGCGGTGCCGCTGCATTTGAGTGGGCACCGCTTTGAGGTGCTGGCCAGAGACGGCAGTGATTTGCTCGAGCCCAGAGTTTATCGAGACACTGTGACGGTGTCTCCCGGCGAAAGAGTCGATCTCGAATTCACTGCCGAAAATCCTGGACTGTGGGCTCTGGCATCGGAGACTTTCGAGCAGGCCTCAAGAGAAGGACGGACGCCGGGCGGTATCGCCTGCATCTTGCGTTATACCGACATAGTCGAGCCGGCGCTGCAAAACCAAGAGCAATGATTTTCAGCCGCTGGCAACATTTGCGACTTTTTGACGAGCAGATTTACTGCTTATCGTGAAGGGAAGCTTTAATTCACCGCATCTCAATGCCAGATAGATGATGGCGATAGCGCCCAGTGCCAGTGTCGGCACAACCGCACCAAGTATTGGATCCATGCGAGAATTCTCGACCAAGGCGTCTACCGTTGACTTTAAAAAGTAATAGGCAACGATCGTGAAGCCCGGAAAGGCAATTTTCATAACGGCGCTTCTGGTGGTGCCAATTGCTGAGGTGGCGCCGGCGAATATCATGCCCAGGCATGCCAGCGGGGTAAATATTTGCTCCCAGAGACTTCCTTCCAGGATCTTTCGCTCTTTGGCATCTAGTTTTGTCGTTTTTAGATACTGCAAGAGTTGCATGAAAGGCAGTTTTTTTGGCGGAACAGCATGTTCTTTCAGGGCTTCGGTCAGATCTTTTGTATTGGGCAATATTAATTTCTCAAATTTGAAAACTCGATTTGAAGTTGCCTCGGACAGTTCATAACTGGTGCCGCCGTTCAATATCCACTTGCCTCTCCACCATAGTCCAGTAGGCGCGTGCGTCACTTTTACCCCTGCCTGCTTCGGGAATTCCAGGAAGATAATGTCTTTGAGTTGCTCTCCAACATAATTTCCCACAAATAGAACTTGCTCTGCGCTGCCGTCCGCTTGCAGTTTTGCTCTGGTGAGACTGGTCTGCCCAAGCGGTAATTCACTTTTATACAAACCTAAGAGCCATAGTTTTGATGAGGTTTGCAAAGCGCTGGGAACTACGAATTGTGCCAGAGTAATATAAAGCAAAGATGTCAGAAGCCCGATCAAAATCGGTATTTTGATCAAGCGAAAGAAGCTAATGCCGCTGGCTCGCAAATACAGAAGTTCTTTCCTGTTCTCGACTCCCAATACCAGAACGGATGCAAGAAGAACCGCAGCCGGTAACGAGAACATGACAATTGCTGGAATTGCCAGGAACAGTTGAATTAGTCCAAAATGAAGGGGAATGCCAAAACAGGTCATCATCTCGAAAATGTAGTGAAGTTTGGTCGAGCTGAGCCAAACCGCCACCGTCATCGTCAGCATGAAAGCCAGAGGCGTTATGAATTCTTTGAATAACAGACGATCGATTACTTTCAGCGCACTGTCCTGCGTTGAGACCGGAAGATTTTTTCGGGACCCATTTTACAAACGGGCAGCCTAATTATAGAAAATCTCGCATTATTGTAAAGGGGAAAATCGATACATTGACAAGGATACTTGTTAATGATTCATGCCGCTTGTCATGCGCTTGCATCGATCAGTTGCCTGCTACTATTTTAAAAGTTATTGGGGATGTTTAAAGGAGTAGCAGATGTTGTCGAGGAAATCGAAAGTTACCATTCTCTTGTTAGCGGCTATTGGTTTCATCAGTGCCGGTGTTTCTTACGCTGGTTGCTGCGGCGGCGGCAATGACGACAATCAGTTTTCTTCCGGCTTGCAATCACAACTCGTGCTCACCAGCCTGATTCAACAAGCACAAGGCACACCACAAAATGTGTCTGCCGTTCCGTTTATCGGACGATAATTCCTGACCCGCTTGAGAAAAGCACCTGCAGTTTATTGAAGACACTTGTTCTTGAAATAAACTGAACTCTGCCGGATACTATGCCGGACTTGTCAAAAGGTGCGACCTTAGCTAAACGGCCCGTTGGTTCTATGATTACCGACGGGCCGGTTTTTACTAGATAGACAAAGTATCTGTGGTTCTCAACGGCACGAAGCACTGCCATGGCCAGCATTTGCTCGCCCATCATCCAGCCGAATTTGCCGCGAAACCAGGTTCTGTCTCCTATGTCAAGAAGCAGCTGCCCACCGTTGCGCACGCTTGCCGAGACACAATCTGGTGACACCACTTCAAAGCAAATCAGAGGCGCTACTGAGCCTTCCTTTAAAGCGATCAGTGTCGGTTCTGTGCCTGCCACAAAGTTATTCTGCTCAACTACGGCTTTACCAAAGTCCGTGTCCCAGAGAATCGGCAGCTGTCTCCATGATGCCGGCACATATTCGCCGAA
>JADZFV010000405.1 GCA_020854255.1 Candidatus Melainabacteria bacterium
AAGACATGCTTATCTTTCTTGCAGAAGAAGCCAAAAGACAAAATTGCGCAAACGTCATTCCGTTTAAAATCAAAACAGCAAAACCTGAATTGCCGGAAAAACCAAATTTGGTGCTTATCGTCGACACGTTTCACCACATTGACGACCGCGTTCAATATTTCAAAGATTTGAAATCATCTCTTGCGGCCAATTGCCGGCTTGTAATCATCGATTTCACCGACAAGTCGCCGGTAGGACCACCCAAGGAGCATCGCATTGACAAAAGCGAAGTGATTGCCGAATTGAAAGAGTCAGGCTTCGCACTCAGCGAAGAGCAGAAAAATCTTCCATATCAGTACTACCTGGAATTTCGTGCGGCGTCAAATTAGTGACTCTTAAGCGCACCAATGGGTACTAAACTCTATGGATTAATGGACTGAGGAGACAAAAATGAGGACGCTTGTATTGGGCGCTGGGGCGACCGGCGGATATTTCGGCGGCAGACTCGTGGAAACAGGAGCAGACTTAACCTTTCTTTTGAGACCCAAAAGAGCCCGGGAGCTGCTTGAGGGTGGACTTGCTATTAAGAGCAAATTCGGCGATAGCAAACTCACAGACTTGAAGATTATTGAGAAAGCGACTGAGCCATTCGACCTCATTATTCTGTCTTGCAAAGCATATGACTTGACGAGCGCCCTGGACAGCATCAAAGGGGCGGTCGGGAAAGCCACTACTGTACTCCCACTGCTCAACGGAATGCGGCACTTCGACGAGTTGAAATTGCGCTTCGGAGCAGAGAAAGTCATTGGTGGCTTTTGCGTCATTGCCGCTACGATGGACGCTGACGGAAAGATTTTGCATTTGAACGACATGCATACAATCAAGTACGGAGAATTCGATGGAAAGCCGAGCGAACGCATCTCGGCCCTGGACAAGATGTTCGAACCGGCCAATTGCAATTCGAAGGCCAGTCAAACAATCGTCGCCGACATGTGGGAAAAATGGGTGATGATTTCGTCTCTGGCGGCGTTAACAACGCTGATGCGCGCCAGCGTAGGCGAAGTGACACGGTCGCCCGGTGGTCCGGAGATCGCGACCAAACTGTTTGACGAATGCGTATCGGTTGCCAGAGCACATGGTTGCAATCCGCCAGAGAGCTTCGTCAAGTCAATGAGCGGAAGGCTTTCTGATCCAGCATCCACACTGGCTGCATCGATGTGCAGAGATGTGGAACGCGGCAACAATGTGGAGGCCGATCAGATCTTAGGCAATCTCATCGAGAAAGCAGAAGAGAAAGGCGTGGCAGTGCCTATTCTGAAAATTGCCTATTGCAACGTCAAAGCATACGAGCAGCGGCGTGCCGCCGCTGCTGCCAATTAGTGAAGACCGGGAGTGTCTACCTGCGTCCCCTGCGGAAGCGGCGTGCCGGAATGATCTTGCGTGGCGGCGGTGCGCCGGCTGTGCCTGTCGATTCGAGAGTTCTTCCCATCACCTTCTCGATATCGCGCACAAGATGGCGCTGTTCTTCCGAAATAAAAGAAACAGCTATTCCGCATTTGCCCGCGCGACCGGTGCGGCCGATTCTGTGAACATAATCTTCTGGCGTATCAGGCAAGTCGTAGTTGACCACGTGACTGATACTGGGAATATCCAGCCCTCGTGCCGCAACATCGGTTGCTACAAGAACAGCAATTTCGCCAGCACGGAATTTTCTCAGAGCTTTTTCGCGCTGCGATTGACTCAAGTCGCCGTGAATCTCTTCCGAGTTCACCTTCGCATCCTGCAAGCGATCGCTCACCCAGCCGGCCTTTCTCTTCGTACGTGTGAAGACGAGAACCGCCTCAGCGCCAAAGTCTCCCAGCAGTTTCAACAAGAGAGCATCTTTGTTGAACTCAGTAACGTGAACAAACTGTTGATCGATTGTGGTTGATTCAACGCGCTCGGTGTTTATTTTTACAATCACTGGATCTTCAGAGAACTCGTTGGCAAGCCGGCCAATGCGATCGTCGATTGTTGCGGAGAACATCAAAGTTTGACGTTCTTTATTCACTTTCGAAACGATGCGACGCACTTGCGGCATGAATCCCAGGTCGAGAAGCCTGTCTGCTTCATCAAGCACCAGCATTTCTACCTGGCTCAAATCCACCGCCTTACGCTCCAGATAATCATTCAAGCGTCCTGGAGTTGCGACAACGATATCGATCTTGCCTTTGAGTGCTCGCAATTGCTGGTCCATTCCGGTGCCACCATATAAAGTGACAACCTTCAGTCCAAGATTTTTTCCAAAGATTTTAAATTGCGAACTCACCTGCAACGCCAGCTCACGCGTGGGCGCTAAAACCAGTGCCCGCGGCTTATCGCCGGGTTCTTGCAAGCACTCAACAATCGGCAAAGCAAATGCTGCCGTCTTACCTGAGCCTGTTTCAGCCGAGGCAAGTACATTGAGTCCGTTGAGTATCAAACCTATAGTCCGTCTTTGTATCGTCGTTGGCTCGGTATATCCCGCTTCCTGCAGGGCAGCCAAAACCGGCTTGGACAACCCAAGCTCTTCAAAATTGTGCAATGTTAGTCTTCCTTTGTTACTTTCAAACTCATTCATCAGCGGCATAGCAGCCAACTGTTTCCCAAAAATGCCGCGCCGTGTGCGCTGAGCGAATAATCAATTTTTATCGTAATGACAGTCCCGTGGACTGATTAATCGTCATGGCATTCATGAGCCGCATCGGTCCTCATTAACGCGCCAAGATTAACCGAATTATCGCACAAAAAGACCGGAATGTCAAAGCTGATAAGGCATTTCGTTACTTCAGCACTGATATTGGC
>JADZFV010000406.1 GCA_020854255.1 Candidatus Melainabacteria bacterium
AACTATTTCCTTCAGCATTTTAGGCGTGATCGCTTGTGCCGCGTCGCTAATGGAATGTTTTGGATCAAAGTGAGTCTCTATCATCACTCCATCGGCACCACAGGCGATTGCGGCGCGTGACATCGGGCGGATCAGATCTCGCCTGCCGGTTGCGTGGCTCGGGTCGACAATGACGGGGAAATCGCAGGCCGCCTTTAGAATTGGGACACAGCTCAAGTCGAGCGTGTTGCGCGTGCTGGTTTCGAAGGTGCGAATTCCTCTTTCGCACAGAACCACGCGATCGTTGCCTTCTAGAAGAATGTACTCGGCGGCTTGCAAAAGCTCGTCAACAGTTGCGGACATGGCGCGCTTGAGCATGACGACTTTGTCGGTTCGCCCGACTTCTTTTAACAGGTCGTAGTTGTACATGTTGCGCGTGCCGATTTGCACAACATCTACATAAGGAAGAGCTTTCTCCACTTGCGCCACCGACATGACTTCGGAGACCACCGGCAATCCCGTTAATTCTCCGGCGCGCTGCAAATATTTGAGGGCTTCTTCACCCAGACCGGAAAAATCATAAGGGCTGGTGCGTGGTTTGAAAGCGCCGCCGCGCAGCAATGTTGCGCCAGCGCTCTTGACTTCCTGTGCCAGTTGCAAGATTTGCTCTTCGCTTTCTACCGAGCAGGGACCGGCAATTACAACTGGCTTGATCTTGCGTTTTAGTCTTAACCACAAAGTATCGCAGTGTCTGGAAGCATCTGTGCGCTCGCTGGAAACCAAAGGTACGCGCGATCCGTTTGCCACCACTTTTTCTACGCCATGTATTTGAGAAAAAATATGCAGGGGTAAGTTGCGAACCTCGCTAGTAATCGCCAGAGTAATTTGTTCGCGCTGATCTATGCGCTGGAATTCAATCTCCAGCTTGTGAAGATGATCGCAGATATTTGCTACGACTTCAGAATTCAAATGTCGTTTGAGAATCAATAACAAGGATGACCTGCCGGATGCTTATAAATGATTTGGCTTGAAAAACTGCCGCGAGGGCTGTCCGCTTGAAAACGCCCAATCGCTTGAAATTTGGATGAATTCTGGCATTTTTGTCAAGATATAACCTTAGACCGTGCTCGTGAAGCCGGTTGGGCGGCTAGTTGGCATCCTTCGGCCCTTTGGTTGGCAACCGGCTGAGCTTCCGGTAAGCGCCTCTTTCGCGCTTGCGAGTTGACTTCTAATTCTGGGAAGATAGTAAATCTCTGTTAAGTCTGAGGACACGTGGTGGAAGGAAGCAAGGACGTCGAAAAGGTGCCTGAAGATGGGTCGGTTGTCGAGCAGCCGCAGTCGGCATGGCGAGTAGTCCGCTCGCTCATCGACATCGATTGGTGGCGCGCTTCATTGCAGGCAGCAATTTCCTTTGCGCCGTTTTGCATTGCTCCGGCTGTTTTTTCCGCGCTTTCCGGAGCAATTGTCCACATTGCCGTCATGGTAAGCGGCGATTGCTTGCGCCGCAATCCTGTTGAATTCTCTGATCTGCTTTTAGCCATTGCCGCATTATTGCTGGGACTCATTCTTGGTCTTTCCTTCATGGTCTTGGGTTTTGGCGGTTGGCTGTTTCGCCTGGCGGCGTATTCAATTGCGCTTGTGGAAGCGCCTTCGCTTGCTTACGTGGGAGCACTTTCCAAACAAGATCGAAAGACCTGGCTCAAAACAGCGATTGCCGCCGCCGAACCGAAGAAGGTTCATGTCGGAGGGGTGCTGCTCTGGGTTACGCTCTATATGTTGATTCCTTTCATTATCGTACTTGGGTGTGCGGCAGTGAAAATGATTACTATGCCGACTTTTATGGGCGCGATGGCGCTGAAGCTGCCAGGATGGATAGACCCTGCGTGCGCAGTGGCGGCACTGCCGAACTTTCTCTTTCTTGTGATTTTTTCTTTTGTTTCTCTTGTTGTTGCCGCTTGTGCGGCGCTCAAGGCTCAGCAAGCTGCCAGTCTTGCCTTCAAACTGTCGTGGAAGTATTTCTGGCCGCTGAGTATCGTCTCGGTCTTTTTTGCTGCATTGAGTATTGCTGTGGGAGCGCCGAGTGATTTGATGCAAATGTTGACCGTGGACAAGGTTGTGGGGCCGTATGATCCCAATGCCAGAATTTTGTCCCACGTGTGGTCTAGCTTGATCGGTATCCTCTTGTACCCGCTGAGTTTTGCGCCGATATGCGACATCTTGCGCCCGCAGTTGAGAAATTACTTGCTTGAGGGAAAAACGATTACAGAGGCAAGTCAGGCGAATATCGAGATGGGCCAGACGAATATCGAAACAGCCGCCACGATAATAGAGACGGTGCAAGTCGAAACTTCGCAGGCGACGATCGAGGCTGGTCAAACCGATACTACGCAGACGAACGTGGAAGCGTAGGGGAATAATTTCGTGAGTGCGGATTTTTTCAGAGTAGTCAATTCCGGCGACGGCGAAATCGCCTGGTTGCTTGACGGACTGAAAGGCCGAAAGGGAAAGGGCGCGTTTTTTTTATGCGTGGCTTCTAGTGAGAGCAGCGATATTGAAGGAATTTCAGCGGCCGGCGCTTCGCCTGAATTGAGGCGCATTACGCCTTCGATTGACGCGGAAGCTCTGGTCACCGGGCGGCCGTCAGGCGGGGCGGCTTTGCCGGTTTCGCCGACCGGTGTGGTGTCACCTGTGGTGATTACCAGGGCCTGCATAGAGTTAGCTGGTTTTGGAATCACTGTTGTCGATTGCGGGACTTTCAAGCCGCCCGAACTCCCTGAGCTGAAAAGAGTCGGCAAAGGCAGCTCGCGCTGCGTGTCGACGGGATGCGCGCAAGACTATGAAGGTGTGCGCGAATTGTTTTACGCGGGATTGGAAACTGGAGTGGCAATCTCAGAGGAAGTCGAGTACATAATTTTGGGCGAATGCGTGCCTGCAGGAACGACTACCGCGTTGGGTGTTCTAACTGCACTCGGCATAAGCGCGGCAGGATTGGTTTCGAGCAGCTTGCCGCAATCGAACCATGATATTAAAAGCCGTCTGATTGCAGATGGATTGAAAACAGCTGCGCTTACGCAAGCGGATGTGCAGGAGCGCCCGCTCAAGGCCGTATCCGCGGTTGGCGATCCGATGCAGCCGTTTGTAGCTGGTGTGGCACTGGCAGCTTCTGTGAAGGTGCCGGTCATTCTCGGAGGCGGTTCGCAGATGCTGGCTGTTTATGCGCTGGCACAGGCGATACTCAAAAGCGACATGAAAGCGCTGGAGCCTGCTGAGCGCAGGCGCATTTCCGTAGTGACCACGAAGTGGGTTGTTGACGACAGAACGTCCGATGTTGGTGAATTGAGTCGGAGAATTGGTGCTCCCTTCGCTTGCGCTTGTCCTAACTTTTACTTGTCCAAGCATGAAGGCCTGCGCAGTTATGAAGACGGAAATGTAAAAGAAGGTGTGGCTGCCGGTGCTTCAATGGCAGTGGCCCACATTGCCGGTGGTGCCGAGCCTGCAGCAATCGTGGCGGCAATTGATCGAATGTATGACGAAATGGTTCCGACTCGGCAGACGGCGAAATAGTTAATGTTGTTGTTGTGAAGAAGGAGCGGGCGACGCATGGCGTCGCCCCTCAAGTAATTAGTAGTAATGTGACACTACATGCAGTGCGGGGACCAAGCACCCCTCTCAAACCCCTCACCATCTGCAGTGTCACGGGTCCTGTCTTCCAATGCCTAAATGATAGCGGCATCGATCGACGCGATAACTGTTGAATTCCACAGGCGCGACATTAAATCAGTTGAGGCGCCGCGCCATGCATGGCTATAAGCCGCCAGAATGGCGGCGCTGCGACAGGCAGCTCCGCGCTGCGACAGGCAGCCACGCGCTGCGACAGGCAGCTCCGCTAAACTTGAGCAGCTACCTGGTTGCGTCCGCCTTCTTTGGCTTGTTGCAGCGCCAGTTTGGCGTCGCGCAATATGGTTTCGGGATTGAGGTCTTCCATATTAAAGAACGAGCAGCCGACCGAGACCGTTACTTTGGGACCGCGCGT
>JADZFV010000407.1 GCA_020854255.1 Candidatus Melainabacteria bacterium
CATATGTGGTGCCAAGTATTAAGGCAAGCGCAAGCGAATTTGCAAATGAGAAAAATGCGACTCTGGATCTTGCTTTCATAGTTTGACTACTCATAAAAGATTCACTCTATACTTTCCACACAATACAGGTTTCTAATACCAGCTCTCCATTCCTGGTTCGAAAGTATGTCCGTGCTATCGCTAAACTGCTCCACGCTGCCGATCAATGGCTTCCTGACGAGTTTTTTGATCTGCCGGTCTGCTGTGGCAGGATCTGCGTGTTTTTGCCAGCCTGATATCATCGTGGAACACTTTACCGCCTGTGATGGTACGCAGTTTTTGTGCGGGAAACGATAGCCAGTCGCCCGCATCGATACCGGCTGTAATATCGAATCCGATATAGTCATCGAAGAACCTCTCAATCGACATGATTTCAACGCGATGATTGATCGGACCTGTCTCTCTAAAATCAAGTAGTTGAACCCCGTGATCTTCCGCATTGGCAGCGGTAAAGCTGGTCGAATAGCCGCGAAATTGTCGCGGCTATTCTTCGCTCAATTTTTTGGAAACTGCAGCCTTGTACGTCAACGGATCGTCAGGCTTCAAGAACAACAGCAAGCGCGGGCCCCAGTGATGATCGCTGGACATTTCCGTGTCGAAGCCGAGCACTTCCGATCCACTGCCAATCAACGCGGCGGCATATTTCAAATCAGCGAAATTCTTGCGCAAAACGGGCTCAACGGCTTCTCGATAGAAAGCCTCGCACAGTTGTAAGCCGGGAATAAATTCTGGAATTGATTTGTTCATGGTCACTGATAATACCACTCTTATTAAAAACCGCTCACGTCGGCGAACGGTCTGAGTTGTATCTCGGACGCGTTTGTCGACCTGCTTGGCGTCAACGATATGAAGGAATGGAAACCGGTTGACGAATCCCGGCTGACGGAGGTAACCCAATTGCGTTTCCCGCTCAGCGACTGGTCGGATCATGTAGGCTGAAAAGAATGGTCTACGTAAAATCTACAAGCCAAATTTCACATCGCGCTGTGTTGGTGTTTACACACACTATGCGACCGTACGAACCGTCCTCGAATTCTACAAATGCGCCAACACATCTCTCGTGAACTCAGCCCCATCACAGTTGTTAGAGTTCCAACACAAACTTGATACACCAGGCGAGCCTTCGTTAATTCGCACCATGCATGGTGTCGGCTACAAATTGGACCGCGATCTGGAAAATTCCTGCCCTCGACGAATGGTGCCAAGCAATTTCAGAGGACAGCCAATCTCCATCAACGCTAGATCTTCCATGCCGAAGGGAACCCAAATGGTTAGCGAGTCCTCCTTGAACTGAACATCAACTCTAAGCTCCTGCAGCCGTCGAAACACGAATGTCCGCTTTTCGTTGGCGCTCCACGATTCTCTCGCTCCCTTGTCGAAACAAAATTCCGACTCTTTCTCATCCATGCTCAATTGCTCCAAGTTGCAAAAATCGCTCCATAAGAAGCTTGTAGCTGCATCTCGTCACCGCCAGGATTCAACATGGACCGGGAGAGTTTTTTCTGTCTTGCACGATTTCAGAACCCGGGAAATCAAGAAATTGGACATCCACAAAACGGGTTTTCCATGATAAAAATGCTTGCGCCGGACCTTTTTTGGGTAGGTAGTCCGTGGAGTCAATGCACATGCTTTCCACTGGAGAGCAGGAATTCACACTCACGCAATCAGAAAAGCGACCTAGGGAACCGCGCGCTTTTCCAAACGTCAGGTAGATGACAAATCATTATTGAGATAACCCTATGGACGATCCGAATCAAAACTGGAAACACGACAGCGGCATTTTTCGTGCACTGGGTGGAACACCCAAGAAAGCAAGAGAAACAAGCTCTCAGCTTACTCCGCCCGATTTGAGTTTGACGCGAATTCCCGAGGAAGTAATCGAATTCGGCGATATGCGTACGTTGATTTATGACGCATGTGTTGATTCGTATGAAAGATCAATGCCGGTAAGTTTGTTCGTAATCGCAATTGACGAGCTTGACGGTCTAAAGAGAAATTACGGTGACCTGGCAGCCGAGACTGCAAATGCCTTTGTTTTGAACTTACTGATTCAAACTAGAAACGAGTTCTACGGATCATCCAGCAAAATTAAGCTCGGTCACTATGTCCTCGGACGTTATTTGATGTTGCTTCCCGGAACCCTCGGCGCCAACGCAACAGAATTCGCTGAGGTTCTGCGCAAGTCCGTCAACGAAAAGGACTTTATCTGGAACAAGAGCCCCTTGCGTTTGACTGTCACTATTGGTGTGGTCCACAAACCCGGACACGCAGGCGATCAAGATTACGTGATAATGCAAGCGGATCAGGCTTGCTCTGAGTCAATGTCCATAGGTGGCAACAAAGTCACAATTGCAAAAATGACCGAAGGCTTTTAGAAACTCTTGCGAGAAAACATTGAGCGTGTTGCGTTGCGCAAATTATCTCACCGGATTAAGCCGTCAGAAAATCTCACGGCCGGTCCGCTTTCACTGCTGAGTCTCCCGTCCTGATCATAATTCAAGGTTGTTGGTTGTGAATGGTTTCCTGGAGATTACTAAAAGGTCGGGAAACATCCAAATGAACTGTGTCAATAGATTCCATTGCTCCAGCCACACTTCGCTTGTGTTTATATGTACCGGTGCTCGGACGTTTTGACCAGACTCAACCAGGTGTAAGAACCGCATTGTGCAGGCCGCCTGCTCTGGAAGTATACATTAGCGCTAGTAAAAACAAATTGAACACGGCGGGATCCAACACTTTCGAAAGTGTCGGACGCCATAAAAGGTCGTCATATCTCAATCTTATAATTCGAATCAGTTTACTCCGCCAAACTGCCAGGACTGTCTATGCGTCTTCGAAATTCAATTTGCGCGCTTCTCACAGCTGTGTCACTGACGCACGGCGCTCTTGTCTTTGCAATGACTGACAATCCAAATTCCGACAGACCTAAAGCTACAGAGCTGTCGGGGAGCAAAATGCCAGAAGCGAAGGTTCGAAGAATTCTAAAGATTCGAGCCAATAAGGCGCCAACAGATCAGTCAGTCATACCCGCCAACTCACTGCCACTTAGAAAGTTAACCCGGGTGCAAGCAAGCAAAATGAAAAAGCAAGCCACACTAAAATCACAACACGCAGATCATTCCGCGCTGCACCCATTCAAGATTGATCACGAAAGGTCGCGTACTCTTAGAATTCTCGAGAGCTATCTTGAGCAAGGAAAGCTTACAGATGGCGAAATTGCCTTAGCCAATGAGCTGCAACTTCGCCCCGACGATGATCAGGCGCGGTTTGGCTTGGCTGTTGTTCAATTCCTGCGCGCGATTGAATCTCTGTCTCAAGATTTCTATCGCTATGGTCTGGTTGACTTATCTAGTCAGGGGTTGGAAATTCCATTTCTGCGTCTGCCCGTGCCGACGAATCCAAATCCGGACGTCGCCAGCTATGAAAAACTTCGAAAAACATTTGCAAG
The DNA here is from genome assembly GCA_020854255.1 of Candidatus Melainabacteria bacterium. Classification (GTDB taxonomy): domain Bacteria; phylum Cyanobacteriota; class Vampirovibrionia; order Obscuribacterales; family Obscuribacteraceae; genus QKMZ01. Next base: position 3,488 of record JADZFV010000407.1, read on the forward strand.
CCTTGTGGACAACCTTACAAAGTCGCAAGCCACACTCGCTTTGATTAGCGATACCAACGTAAAGTTGCCTCTCAAGTTCGCAATGATCAGGATGGACCTTGATGGTGATGGACAGACGAATGATGAAGAGACATTGTGGAAGGTATACTCCAGTGTCACAAGAGAGAATTACATCACGCTTCAACAGGCACAGGAATTCTCAATCAAATTCGATCGCGGCGATGTGCACTGGCTGCGGGGTTACTGCCATCTCCTTACAGCGATTTGTCAGATTTACCTTGCGCATGACTCCAGCGACACTTTCCAAAGAACAGCACATCTCACCTTTTCAAAAGTGGAATCTCCTTATCAGTTTTTGGCAAGAGGTCGGGGTGTCCATCGGCTGGGCAATGACGGCGCAGATATATCTGACCTGGTGGCACTTATCCACTTAGTCAACTGGCCTGTTGTCGAGCCAGACCGCATGCAATCGGCTCTTCATCATTTCGAAGACGTGGTGAGGCAGAGTAAAGAGATGTGGAAGTACATTTTGGCCGAAACTGACGATGATCGCGAATGGATTCCCAACCCTCGGCAAACCGGCGTGATACCAAACGTAAAGGTAACCGAAGAGATGGTTGTGGCGTGGACAGGACTGATGTGCGAGATTGAGAAAATTCTGGCTGGAGAAAAATTGATCGCATTCTGGCGAGGAGACGACGGACGCGGTGTCAATCTCCGCAGAGTATTTCTGCAACCGCGAACGCTCGATTTGGTCCTCTGGGTACAAGGTTCGGCGGCCGCACCTTATCTCGAGAAAGGCGAAACCACCAAAATCGGTACCTGGAATTCTCTGCAGAGAGCATTTGGAAGTCAGTTTCCCGGTTTTGCCTTATGGTTCAATTGAGAAACAACAGGATTTTTCTGCTTGATGTAGAACCGCCCTTGGTGCGCGGGCCGGCAATCTCGTCCAGATTGTTTGAGTTATCGTTTGGCACTGTTCTCGCCTTGGACCCTTTTCCAGCATAACCCCAAGTCTATTATTATGCTTTTTCTTCGTTTGTTTTATCAACCCCATTGGCTGACGGCTTGCTGTCATAAAAGCTCTTAAACGAGCCCTCAAGCAAACTTCGCCCGGTATCATCAACTTTGACTTCCCTTATAGCTTCGACCGCCGAGACGATAGTCGGGAAAACCCTGTCGCCTGAAAGAAAATCACCTAAAGAGGTGCCTCTCCTGAGCTTGCGCATGAAAGTCTTGGGGCGTGCCAGAACTACTGACACGTTCTGCGCATCAAGCTCTCGGCAAAGGTCTTCCAGTGCCTTCACTCCGGTTGCATCAATTTGAGATATCGACTCCAGGCTGAGGACAAACCAGTGAGTAGGCGGCCCGGCTGCGTCAATTACCTCGTGAGCCCTGGACTTGAAGTAATCGGCGTTGAAGAACACAAGCGGCCCTTCAAATCGCCAGATCACCATACCGGGAACAGTCACGGCTTCGTCGGATAGTGACATATCGTTGAAACCTTCCAGCCCAGGCACTTGAGCGAGGATAGTATCATCGGGCTTATAGATTTTGATGAGAATGGCAATCAGAGCAAAGAGAATAGCGACGGCAACTCCGGGCAGAACTCCCAATGCCAGTACGCCGGCGGTGGTGAGAAGAGAGAGTCGGAATTCGAAAGGATCCATTTTCAGAAGTTCTTTGTACGTCGAAAAATCCATCAATTGTGCAGCCGAAAATATCAGCACCGCGGCCAGTGCCGAAACCGGAAGATAGGCAAGCGGAACGGAAAGCCAGGCGGCCACTGCTGCTGTGGCAAGGGCAGCAAAGATGGAAGACAGTTGCGTCTTATTTCCCGATGTGAAGTTTACTGCTGTGCGCGAGTCGGCACCGGTAATGGCAAAGCTTCCCGATAGACCGGCAGCCAGATTTGCTGCTCCAATTGCCCACATCTCCTGGTTGGGGTTAAGTGTCTGTCCGGCGCGCGCAGCCATACTGCGCGCCGTCAGCATGCCGCTTGTGAAACTGACAATGACCAGTCCGAGTGCGCCCACAAGCAAACCCTGACCTGCATGATATTCAACTTGTGGCAAACCGATATGAGGCAAACCGGCAGGAACATTACCGACCAGCGCTACTTCAAACGATGCGTCGGCAAGAAAATGCAAGCCGATACTTGCTGCTAGCAATGCAATCAGAGCACTGTAGCACCCTATGAACTTTTTGTTGCCGGCCCGCGTCCTTATACATCAGAGGCAAGGATAACAACCCGTCGTTCAGAACGCCCGTGTCGCACGGCCTCTCGTTCAGCCCCCAGCAGAGGAGTCGTAGTGTCATGGCAAAACTGACTAAACAATTCATCGAAGTAGAAATCAAACAGCCCATTAGTGGACAGCTTTTTATCCGGGACGAGGACCTGCCTGGATTTGCAATAAGAGTGACGGGGAGGTCGAAATCATACATCCTTGAAAAACGGGTTGGCGGATCCAATCGCCGAATCACAATAGGGAAGTGCAGTGAGATGTCACTTGAATCTGCAAAGAAGCAGGCTTGCATCATGCTTGGCGAAATTGCACAGGGCAAGGATCCAAGAACAGGAAAACGCATTAGTACTCTTAGCGATATCACGCTAAGGGCTCATCAAGGAATAACCACTGTATGTTCTGATCGCGAACCCAGACCGGCAGATCGATGAACCGCTTGCCATGCGGGCATTATTTGCTGACGAGCCCTAAGAGAAGTGCTGCAAAAGTTTCTTGAAATAAAACCAATTCGAGAAGACACGCACCATTGTGGTTGACGTGGAAAGACTTCGCGAACCGATGCAAATGATCACGAATGAATTTCTTCGCTTATGCACTCAGAAGAATCAAGGGCAGGATTCCACGTAATAGCTGGACACTTGTAGTAATTTGTCATACAATATCATACACAAGGAGGTTTCCGGCTGTGATTACATTTGACGAAGGAAACCTGCGCAGACACGACGTTACGCCACAAGAAGCAGATCAAGTGCTCGATAGCCGCAATCTA
>JADZFV010000408.1 GCA_020854255.1 Candidatus Melainabacteria bacterium
ACTATCACGTCATTGTCGTCCGTAATTGATACTATCCCGTCAAAGGGCATTGCCCTGGCGGTTTCTGCGTCAAGTGCCGTTTCCATGAAAAAGACAAGCAATTTAGGGTTGCTCGCTTTCAACGCCTTTAAGACTGCCACAGTCAGAGTCAAAGAGGCACGTGCCGAAAGCAAAACCACATCGCAGCCCGATTTGATAATTCGCGATGCGACGTCGATGGACTGAAGATCGCTCTGTCCAATAACCTCTATTTCTGCTGCGTGTTTGAGTATGACAGAAAAGGCGACACGCAGAAGCTCGCAATCTGAGACAATAAAAACTTTCATGACACCCTTTGAGTTTTTTGCCGCCTCATCCATTATCAGTGATGCCAGGCTAACAGGCATCACCCACAAAGGCGACTGTAAAGGCTGATTCCGCCAGATCAGCACTCACCTGGCTGGGGGATGTCTGATAGGTTTTTGAATTCTATACTAGGATGGGGTTTGTATTTTGTGAGCAACAATTGGAAGACGCAACTTCGCCTGATCCGCCTGAAGTGTCAGCAGCGGAAGAGGCAAAACATGACTTGAAAAATATTCTATTCACCACCAAGCAGATTTACGAGCTTTGGGCGGAAGGCTCGTTTGGTCCTGTAAACGAAAAGCAGGCTGAAATTCTAAGACTGCTCCTGGCCGACAATAAGAGAGTCATCGAAATACTTGGACTTTAATTCCAGCGCCCGAGTGTCACGGAGAGGTGCCCATCAATGCTCCGGATTTAATCGCGGAAAATAAAGGACATGCGTGCGCTCTCATGCCCTGTCCCAGGAAGGTGAGATCAGTAGAGGCGACTATGAAATCCAGATTGTCTGCGTAGACCCAATTGATTCCAACATTGGGAGCGTGTTTTGCCATCATCGCTTCAAAATACCGCCTAGTCTGCAGCGACCAGTACGAGCCCATGCACTTGGCCAATTTGACCTTACGCAACTTTGGCATCTTAATCAGGGACTTCCACACTTCAGGAGAAAGCTCAGTTTCAGAAAGATCGAGATACTCCAAATTCTTCATTCGGGAGAGATGCTCAACACCAATATCGGTTATGTCGTTCCAGGCAACATCAAGAATCTTGATGCGATCGTTTTTTGCAATTTGCTTCAAGTCATCATCTTGCAGTTCGCATTTTACAAACAAGATATGGCGCAGCTGCAGCATTTCAGGGAGTTTTTCTATCGCCAGTTTGCCATCCTTGACACAAGTGAGATCCAGGCAGTTGAGATTTTTTAAGGGTGCATATTTGAGTGCTTCCTTGCAATTCACGCCAGTGAAACCCAGGTTCAGATAAAGCAGCTTCGTCAATTTCGAAAGCATATGCGCGTCGCGATCGGAAAATTCGGTGTTGTACAAATTGAGACCTTTGAGTTCCGTCATGGTTGATACCTTCTCAAAAATCGCCTGGGGTGTATCTTTGACAGTGTTGAAATCAACAACGACTATCTCGCCTGGTTTAAATTTATCCAAATATTCAGGATGACGAATCAGATTTTCATTAACCACCAGACCCAGTGCCAAAGCCTTTGGCACGGAAAAGGTTCCAGTTGCTTCGTGAGTCTCACCATCCGCAACGACGATTTTTCCCAATGAAGAATTGCCAGGGAAATCGAAAAAGCGGCTGTCACCACGAATAGTTGACCAGTCCCTATTCTGATGCACAAAAGGGTCAGACGGTGGAATGACTTTCTCTTCGATGGAAGGTTTTGGTGCCTCCGCGGGCTTAAAATGAGGCGCAGTCAGATAGCTGGTGACAAAGCCAAACCCAAATGTGATAACCCCGACGGACAACAAAGCGACGGTCCTGCTCGTTAAAAGGTCAGCCTGCTCCGCACGCTGCAGCATTTTTCTGCGCGATGGTGTGGCTGGAGAATCAGCTCGTGAAGAGGTCTGCGACTGATCGTCGCCTTCGTTCAAACCGCGCTCGATGCGAATCAAATCGGACGCCAGCTGGCTGGCTGACTGGTAGCGGTTGTGCGGATCCTTCTCCAGCAATTTGCTGATCACATGCTCGAGAGCGGGCGGAAAATGCATTCCCAGAGAGGCTTCTTTCAGCGTAGTCTGATTTTCGGACTGATGCTTCATCATCGTCGAAAGCGCCGTCTCGCCCATGAAGGGCGGCGCGCTGGTGAGCGCCTCGTAGAACACGCATCCCAGTGAATAAAGGTCGCTGCGATGGTCGACAGCCACCCCCATGCACTGCTCAGGACTCATATAAAGAGGGCTGCCGAAGATTTCGCCGGTTTTGGTCAGGGTCTGCTGGTTGACTTCATCCACTCCTGTCAATTTGGCAATACCGAAGTCCAACACCTTCACGACTTCAAGGTCGGTATCAGACTTCTTGCCGACCAGCATTATGTTGCTCGGCTTAAGGTCCCGGTGAACGACACGGCATTCGTGAGCGTAGCCGATGGCAAAAGCTACCTGAATGAAGATCTTTATTGCCCGCTCCACGGGCAGGTGACCGAGCCGCCTGATTTCATCGGCAAGCGTAACACCTTCCACCAGCTCCATCAGGAAAAACGGCTGGCCGCCCGGCAAAAGCCCGAATTCGTACACTTTCAGGAGGTTGGCATGGTCGAGCATGTGGGCTGCTTTGGCTTCGTTTTGAAAACGCTTCCAGCCGGCATCGGCAGCCTGATACTTGTTGAGGCACTTGAGGGCGAACTGACGGTTCATCAGCAGGTGTTCTACGCGATAAACGCTGCCCATACCGCCCTGCCCGAGAAGCCCGATGATTTTGAACTTCTCCAGGACGGTTGAGCCGGGTGACAGCACAACGGGCCTTTGCATAGCGAGGGCGGTAGTGGTATCGCCGCCCGGCTGCACTGCACTTTCCAGGATGGCAGTCGTCTCCGGAAGGTCACTTCCCGGCGATTTTGCATCTTCTTCACTTGATCTGTTGGCCAAAATCAGACCCTAAAGGCAGAACTGTAGATCTCATTACTGTATATGTGCCCAACTGCCTACACCCAATGCACACGGAAGTCGGGTTCGCTGCAGCCCTGATGTCCCAAAACCCTTTAGTAAATTTAAGTGATCGAACCGACATCAAGTCATTCATCTAGAGTTTTCCCTCATCAGGTGAACATCGATGGTCACGTAGCAGAAGAAATGTGCAATTAGAGAAAAGCTACCAGCGGGCGTAAAGAAAGTCCGTGTAGAAGTCGATTTCTACGGTCGCTGACTCTTTCTTTCTGTGTTACTCTTGCTTCTTCTCTTGAGCGCTATTGAGAATCTCAGCCGCTTCGGCCAGGTTTGGGACATCCATAAATCCAAATCGATTTGACTCCTCGCCTCGCGCAAAAATCAAATTGCCGAGCCCGATTTTTGTTTGAATCTCTTCCACGTGGCCAAAGTTTGGAGAAGAATACCAAATCACTGTAGAACACTGATTGCTGTCAATCTCCAGCGCGCGCATATTCGTCAACACTGCAATTCTATTTCGCATTCCCCTGTTTTGCTGATCGAAAAATTGTCTGCCAAATCGAAATGCGAAGAAGACAAAAACTATCTCAATGACAATAGAGACGGCCGAAGGATGAGTGTCACTAATAAAAACGGAACTGGTCAGGACCAGCAAAAGCGCAGTTGCTGCAATCGCCACGACTCTGATCAGCATC
>JADZFV010000409.1 GCA_020854255.1 Candidatus Melainabacteria bacterium
TACCGGATGCCAAAGTAGTTGCTTCCGAAGTGGCAAAAAGCGTTGAAGCTATGCCAATGGCCAGGCCGACAGGCGATCTGATCCTGGGCGAATGGAATATGGAATTTCTTACCGGTGACAAGGCTGCTTATTTTAGTGACACGTACAAGCACATTGTTCCGCGCCATCACTTGATGTTTGTGGAAGAAACCAATGCCGAAGGCCTGGCGAAGGTGGCCAAGGACAACGGCTACAATTTCGAAATCTCGCGCGACAACAGCAGAGGACAGGCGGTTGGCTTCCTGGTTAATCCCAGACTTAAAGTATTGGGAACCCATTCGTACGAAGAAGTCGCCAATGTGCACAACATTCCCGATCTCAGACCGGCTTTCCGCGTCGATTTGCAGGATACAGCAACCGGAGAGAAATTCTCTGCCGTAACTGTTCACCTGAAGTCAATGAGAGGTGGTCCTGAAGCCACCGCACCTGTTCGCACCGAACAAGCAAGAGTTCTTGCCAATGTGCTGGGTAAAAACTTCTCCGGTATCATCGCCGGTGACTGGAATACATTCCTTGATAAGACTCATGAGCTTGATCCTCTGATTAAGGCAGGATTCAAGATTGCTAATCCTGGCGACGCCACCTCAACTCAGTCGATGGGCGGACGATTGGACGGATTTCTATACAGAGATTTGCCATGGTCATTGTCCAATCCTGAAGTGCGTCCTTTCTTCAAAAATCCGTTGATCACCAGAGGTTTGTCAGATCATGGATTGTTGACCACTAGACTGGGCGGAAAAAAACCCGGTGCGCCAGCCCTTACATTCGTGCCGTATTTTGTCGGATTTGACCTTTCGCGCAACTGAGGGCGCTGGTTCTTGCAGGCAGTTTTATGCGGCCAACCAGATTGCCGGGGCCTCATTGTCTGCAAAACGACAGCGTCCCGCTAAAATATTCCAGGGCCGAATGTTTTGCTAGTCCCATGGTTGGATTCTACCAGCCGCCTTCAATTACAAGCGCATTTGTCTGGGTCAGTTGAACGGTTGATTTCTCGCCGGCTGACAGAGTGACTGGTATCTGCCAGAAAAACTTCAAGTTCGATGTTTTGTGCGCAGCAACTATATACCAGGTTCCGGGGCTAACTGTAGCCACCCCAGACTGTAACTTCCGGGTACCGTTTTTCAAATTGATCTCGATTGGCGCCAGGCCTTTTTGCAAAGCTTCATTTTCGAGATCGATGCCGTTTTCTTCGAAGTCCTTCACGGCCGATTGATAGCGAACCTTCCGGTCCGCTTCTATTTCATTGATGCGCCTGATCTCAGCCTGTACGTAAGGGACCATTTTGTAAGTCCACGGGTACATGGTGATGATATTTGTAGGAGTACGCGTGCCGCTCTTCTGCAAGGCTGCTCTCAAAATATATTGCCAGCGCCAACCGGAGGTGGGAAACAGCCTGGAGTCCGACGAACGATTGGCATAGCCCAGATTAAGCAACTGGTTGCGGATACTTTTAGGTTTGTCGTCCAGTTTGTTGATCTGCCTGGTTACTCTGGGCGGTCGGGGGGGATATGGATAGAGCGTGATTGAGCTGACCGGTCGCGTCTGATGAGGAACCGATATGCGCACACGCAACATAGCCTCACCCGCAGGCGGTTCTGACACCATCTCTTGACTACCATCATCAGCCTTTTGTTCTGCTTCCCCTTCGATTGAAGGTTGAATTTGCTGCAGGACGGCTGGTTCAGGCTCAGTGGCGGGCACAGCTCCGGGCGTCAATGCCGGGCGATTTGGCACCGCCGCCTGCCCGTCAGCATCCTGTGGACCGGTTCTGGCTGAACGCTTCTGACTAACGACTGAGGCAACCGCGCTGCCTGAACCATGTCCCGGCGTCGTCTTAGCCTCAACTGTAGAACAAAGAGCCAGAGAAAGGACAATCGCCTGAGCTATGCCGAAAACCGTGAGCAAACCGGTTGATGGATGTTTGGACAAGAAAATCAGAGCTCCCATAAGTGAGGCTGTCATTGTAGAACTTGATTACTGCCCTTGGATTGAGCGCTTATCATGTTTTTTGCCTGCGAATTAGGCAAGCTAAGGTCCGGTGCTTCCGAACGAAGCTTCGCCTTACTCAGGTCTCTATGCAACAAGCAGATTCACAAAATGGCAAACAAAGAAGAATTGATCAAATGGTTCTGGTTGCCCTTTTTTTGCTTGTGGTCGTATTTTCGTTTTTTTTGAACACCTCTACGACAGACCGCGCATTCAGACGCGGAGACGACCGCTTGATGGAGCTTTTCGATTCGGGTGTCTACCTGAACTCGGCAAGAACAATCAACAAAATCAACGCTGAAAACGAGATAAATAAAAAAGCCAGGCGGAAAGAACTAGCCGATATGCTGATTTTGGACGGTCCTGTCCTGCCGTACATGATCGCCAGGATACTGCTTCTGGCAAAACAAGCACAGGCATCGGAATTGTTGTCTGTGGCCTTATTTGAAAGCGTCATTCAGGCAATTCTTACCGCTCTGGTCTTCATTCTTTCAGCACGAGTAACAGGCAATAAATTCCTCGCCCTGGCGGCCGCAGTAGTGTGGGCCGTATACCCGCCGGCAGTGATGGCAACTCAGAGATTGGTCATGGAAAACCTCTCTTCGGTCTTTTTATTAGCGCTCATCCTTTGCTTTGATTGGACCCTGTCCTATGGCGAAAAAAACAATCGTCACCTTTTTACACTGGCTGTGGCGGCAATCTTTTTTGCGCTTATTCTGCTTACCAAGCCAGTTTTACTTTTTTCGGCATTGTTGCCATTTTCTTTCGTTTTGCTATACCTGCGCAGCCAACGGGCGCGCAGTGGATTTTTGATCTTCGCCTTTGTGTCCGCAATGGCGCTGCTTCCCTTCTGGATTTACACTTTTGAGGCGACGGGGAAAGTATGCTTTACGCCTCAGCGAATACCGACTTTCAACGCTCTGGTCGGCAACAACCTTGATACTGATGGGCTGCAGGGTTTGCCGCAAGGACGGGTATCGGACCACATCGCAAAAAGCCCCAATCTCGCCTTTGTCGAGCTTTCGTTGTTTCTGGAAGATCCAATCGCGCATACTGATTTGAACATTCGAAAGTTGCCGCGCATATTCGCCGAGCCCTGGAATGATTTCAGGCGGGCAGCCATTCTTCCCGACGCCATAAGCATAAGATTGGCGCATCAACTATTGGGCGCTTTTGAAATGGCAGCCGTCGTAATGGCTTTTGCAGTGACAGTGTCAAGTTTGAAATCATGCACTCGAAAAGGTTTCGATTCGAGTCAAAAAACAGTAGTGGAGGCAGGCAAAAAGGTCGCTCAAACGGTGTCCTTGATCTTTCTAGCCCTTGCAGGACACCTCATCTATTTGACTTTCGAAGGCATTCCCAGATACGGCTTTACAGCAGCGCCTTTGCTCTTGATTCTGGCGTTCTGGCTGATCAAACAAATGATTGAAGCGCGCCTGTCTTTACTGTATGGGTTAAATCTGGCGCTTCCGGCAATCTTGCTTGGTTTGCTTTCAAACTTTGGACGTTTGCAAAGAGTTTTGACCTGGATTGGCTCGCCCACACTTGCTTGCATACTGCTTGCCGTTGTTTACATTGCCCTTGCCGTGTGGCTGATGCGGGCACTGAATCGAATTTCTCAATCGTGTTTCAACTTTGCCGATAGGCGATTGATAAAAGTAATTTTTGCTATTTCAACAGTTCTATTCTTGATCACAATTACCCTTAGCATAATTCGAGAGAGGATCAATTCGGACCTGGTAGTAAACCTTTCCGGACCGGTGAAGGCTACAAGAGAAATTGATCTGACAGAAGCCCAATTGAACAAAACCAAAAAGAAAATTGACTGGGCGCTACTATTGATTGATTCCGAAAAAGAAATCGCGCAATCACATATTTCAGTTAACGGGCATAAGATTCACGAGTTGCCTGGCAGTGTCTACAATTACTATCAAAAGAAATACGATTTGCTGGCATTTCTTGAAGAGCTTGCTACTGACATTAAGATGAAAGCTGAAGATGTTCGACAATGGCGTGCCGTGCCGATTCCTGTCGATTATCTCAAACTAGACGCTATTAACAAAATTTCTCTGGGGACACCTGCCGCCGTACCGCTCACCATATACGGTGACTATTCTGAAACAGAAGCTGATCCTTTTTGTCCTGCTGCTTCATTGCCTACTTTTGAACACCTGAGCCACAGCCGAATTTTCACAGACGCCTCTTGTGTCGATTGGCGCCCCCGCATCAAGTACCTGACTAAATGTCCATCCAGGTCTTATATCGAACAGAATGAGCCCAGGCATCCTCTGCCTGCCAATCCAGATCTGCATTCGGCTCCAGGCGTTCAAAATGGTCGCTTTCGCATTCTTCTTGCTGTAGGGCTGGTCGATGACAACACGACGCCTAACTTCACATCCGAAACCAAATCGTTGCCGCTCAATTTGCTGAGTTTCACAGGCTCTAAAAATGAAAACAAAGAGCCGGTGCTAAGCAAGGGTCCGAAGGGCAATTTATTGATCGGTCAATCATGCCGAGCGAACTATCAGCTGAATACCGGACAGAAAGCCACTCATATAGTAGTGGAACTTAGAGGCAAAGCGCGCTTGCAAGTTGGAGAAGGCAGACAAGCAGTGGTAAGGATCAGTCTGAGTGGTCCGGAGGATGCAAACGGGACAACAACCAAATACAGTGCATCTGATTACGACTGCAAAGGTCAACCCAAACCAACATCCATTTGTCTGCCAAGCGCCCTGCAAATGCTCACCCTCAACGCCGCCAATACCACCCCAATCAGCCTGAAAGCCGTCTATCCGCTCAATGTCGTCAGAGGCCGCGGCGACCATCTGTCTGTAGAAATCATGCCAGTTCCGTCCGGCACCCCGGTGAAGATTGAAGAAGCGGAGTTGACGGTGCGAGAAATTACCTGGCCCGATCTGGGCCGCGGCACGATTTTTGTTTACTGAAGCGCTTGATGCCAATAGCGTTCGCTTAGTGAAGGCTTAAACACATGGCAGCGCCGCCATCCTGGCGGCATCAGAGACAAGACTAGACTTGGACTCTATCGAAGCCGGCAAGATGCGGCGCTCCGGGGTTGCCCCTAAGAGGCTAATCTAAAGACTGATAATCTGCAGGCAAGCCGGCATTGTAGATGCCGTCAAACACTTCTGCAATGCCTTCTTCACCGCGCTTCGGATGAGCGCCTGAAACCAATTCGACCAGGCGCTGCCAGCTCAGATTTTTGAACAGCTCGGCATCAAAATTGGCGGCTCGTTCTCTTTCCGATTCGAGCACTGCAATTACGCGAGCGGATGGAAGTTGGAAAAAAGAATCCACGCAAGTCGAATCGAAGTGATTGTCGCGACCGTTGTACATGATTTCTGAGACTTTCTCAATCGGCATGCGATTGCGATAATGCCTCTTCGATGTAAGCGCATCGAAAACGTCGGCAACTGCAATGATTCTGGAAAGGAAAGGGATGTCCTCGCCCTTCAAACCACGATAATACCCAGATCCATCCACTTTCTCGTGATGGCAGGATGCGACGAACGGCACATCTTGCAGGCGCCGAGTAAAAGGCAAATTGGAAAGGAGATCGTAAGTAATGCTGGCATGTTTTTGCACGGTCGCATATTCTTCAGGCGTCAGCCTGCCGTCTTTCCAGAGAATTTTTTCCGGTACACCGATTTTTCCGTAATCGTGCATCATGGCTGAATAGCGCAAGACATCGATATCGTCGTCGGGCACATTCATCGCCTGCCCGACCAGCAAGCTGTAATTGGTCACACGAATGGAGTGACCGGCGGTGAGCGGGTCTCTCTGGTCGATTGTCTGTGCCAATGTCTCCAAAGTCTTGTCGACGAACCTTTCGATTTCGCCGTATGCCTGAGCTTGTTCGATCAAGCCGGCAGCCACTGCAGTCAGCCCTTCAAGCCAGTCTTCATCTTCGTTGGTAAATGGTCCGTCGAATTTGTTGAGGACCTGGAAAACGCCGATTACTTCTCCGCCTCTGGCCAGCATGGGCACGCAAAGCACGCTGGATGTTTGATAACCGGTGTTGCGATCGACGGCAGGATCGAAGCGCGGATCTTGATAGGCATCAGGAATGTTGATCATCCGTCCGGTGCGCGCGCATTCCGCAACTATGCTGTTTCCACCCACAGGAATACGAATCATGCGATGCCCGACCAGGCCTTGAGCGACTTGCGTCCACAATTCGGAAGCTTGAGCGTCAAGAACAAATACCGAGCAGCGATCGCATTTGAGCATCACTTGCGTTTCGCGGGTAATCACATCGAGCAGGGAATCCAGGCGGCGTTCGCTGGCCATCGCTCTTACGACGCGGTAAAGTCCCGAAAGCGGGCGCAAGCGATCGAGCTCTTCCTGCTGCCTGAGCGACTTGATTTCGCGCTCGATCAGTTCGACTTCGCGCTTATTCAGCTCGGCTTCAAACTTGGAAAGGGTGTCTGAACGCGACTCAAGGTCATCGTGACCGGCAACGCCCGACGAAAGCGCGCAATCGGTGGCAGGATGATCATGCACTGCCGCGCTTTTTACGCTCTTTTTCGATTTATCGGCAGTTTGTGATTTTGCCGCCTTCGATGCCTTCGCCTTTGCGTCCTTCGCCATTTGTCACGCTACCTCAGCCAAAGTTGCCTTAATAATAATCCCGAGGATTTTGCCGCCTGGAGGCTTTCAGTGGGAGTCGGTGGCCAAAACCTAGACCAATATACCCACTTGCTAGTTTAAAAGACCGATATTGGCCAAATATGTAGGACCCGCAGGGTTGATGCCATGCATGCCCGGACGACGCATGGCGCCGCACCAGATAAGCTTATTCTTCCGGAATATGGGGGAAGCGGGGCGGTGCAATCCAGCGCCAGAAAAGCAAGCAGGCTCTGCCGATCACTCTATCTTGCGGCAAGAAGCCCCAGACATGGCTGTCTTCTGAATTATTGCGATTATCGCCCATCATGAAAAGATGACCGGCCGGCACAATGATTGGGTCATTGGCTCTGGCTTCATCTGCGAAAGGTCTGATCATTTTGCCAGTAGAGGAAGGACCGCCGATGTCGCCCAGGACGTTTCTATCGTAGTTGGGCGCTTCTTTGGCATAACTGCCTTCTTCGTGCAACTGGCCGTTAATGTAGACGCCTTCGCCTTTTTGAATACGGATATGATCTCCGGGAAGGCCGACTACGCGCTTGATGAAAGCCGGCTCGTAAGGCAAAAAGGGCAGACCGGTCAACCGTCCGAGTATGGTGAGAGGGTCATTTTTCAGGTCCTGACCGCCCATTTCGATGGGTGGTGGATAAAAAACCAGAATGTCGCCTCGTTGAATCGGCTTGCCGAAATGATGCGAAACCTTCTCTACAAGGAGACGATCGTTGATCTGCAAGGTTGGCTCCATGGAGCTGGACGGAATATAGCGCGCCTCAGCCAGAGAAAAACGAATGACGATCAGGAGAATAAGCGTGACTACGACCAGTTCGACGATTTCCTTCACAACCGAAATTATGGGAGATCCGGACGTGGCGTTTGTATTAGTGGATGAATTGGACAAGTCCTTGGAGCCTGAGTGCAAGAGTGAATCCGAATTGTTTGAACTGGGCGGGGCTGCTGTATTGTCCGGCTCCAAGGAAGCGCGCTCACCTTGAACGTGACCTTCCTTAGACTCGTGAAGCGTTTCGGGACGCTTTGAAGTGACTGATTCAGGTGGCTCCATGGACTGGGTCGTTGCCTCGAACTCGAAAGAATTAGACAGTGTCGATTATACAGGCTTCAGCCTGGACTGGCTTTCTATCTTCTGCCGGTTTTTGCCGCAGCGCTGCCGACCGCCTCTTTGGCGTGGGTTTTCAAGTCACCCTTAACGACACTTTCCATTGCCGAGACATATCGATCGAGCTCATCAGGCGAATTCATCTCGGTTACAGAGACGAGCAAATGATTTTTCATTTCCGGGTAAAAGAAAGAAAGATCGATGCCGCCCAGAATACCGAATTCTTTTAACCGGTCGAGAACCTGATGCGCAGGCTGACTGGTTTTTATGACGAATTCACTGAAAAATGGCTCACGGAAAGCAGACTCGATACCGTCAATGGCAGTCAGTCTTTCATTAAGACTGTGAGCGCGTTGCAAGCTTATATTGGCCAGCTCCTTCAGCCCGACCGGTCCGACGCTGACGATGTAAATCAGCATGGCAAGAGCATTTAAAGCCTGGTTAGTGCAAATATTCGAGGTCGCTTTAGCGCGGCGAATATGTTGTTCGCGTGTTTGCAGAGTGAGAGTGAAGGCGCGCTGTCCGCGATTGTCGACAGTCACTCCGCAAAGGCGACCGGGCAACTGGCGAATGAATTCTTTTTTGGTGGCCATGTATCCGGCAGAAGGTCCGCCGAAGGAGAGCGAATTGCCGCAAGGCTGAGCGTCTCCGACAACAATATCGGCCCCGAAGTGGCCGGGAGCGGTTAGCAAACCAAGTGAAATCGGCTCGGAAACGACAACAAGATGGGCGCCGGCCTGATGAACTTTTTTGCCGAGCGCTTCGAGATCTTCCAGACATCCGAAATAATTCGGGTACTGAACGACAACGCAGCTCGTCTTGTCATCAAGCATCAGCTTGGACAGTTCGATTGTGCCGCCTTGCAAAGCCGCTTCTTGATAGTCGATTCCGCAAGACTGGCAGTATGTGCGGGTGACTTCTTTATACTCGGGATTAACCGACGCGGCACAGACGATCTTTTCTTTACCGGTCAAACGGGCGGACATCAAGCAAGCTTCCGCCAGTGCGGTCGCTCCGTCATACATAGATGCGTTGGCTACTTCCATGCCGGTCAAAAGACAAATTGCCGTCTGAAATTCGTAAATAGCTTGCAGGGTGCCCTGGCTGACTTCCGGCTGGTAGGGCGTGTAAGCGGTGGAGAATTCACCGCGCGACAAAATGTTGCCGACAATTGCCGGCACATATCTGCGGTACGAGCCTCCACCCAGAAAGCTGGCTTGCCTCGAAGCAGGTATATTGCGATTGGATATCGCCTCGACTTCTTTGGCTAGTTGTTGTTCGCTCATTGCGCCGCGCAAATTGAGCGCCTTCGCTCTCAACTTTTCAGGAATATGCTTGACGAGCTCTTCGAAAGAGCCGACGCCTATGGTTTTTAGCATCTCCTTGCGCTCGGCATCGGTGTGCGGCAGATACGGGAAATTGGCTTCGCTTTCAATCATGCCTTTAACTCTGGGTCATAGTAGAAGTAATCAAGCACGGTCAGGTCATTGCATAAAGTGAGGAACGCTGTGACAAACAAGCGCAATAACGCAAGCGCGCCGAACAATTTTATAGTTTAAACGCAGGGCGAACTTGAAGTGCGTTCGATCTATTAATATTGTCTCTCATATGCCGGCCTATGCTGTCAGAGCAAATCATGGGCGATAGCTGACATGGCGCAGGCAATGCAAATTACACAGATTAAACAATGGACGCAAACGACAACGAAACCAAAGTGATTGTGGGGCTCGGCAACCCGGGCCTGGAATACACGCGCACTCGCCACAATGTGGGATTCATGATCGTCGACGACATTGGTACTGCAAATGGTGCGCAGCCAACTACTAATAGCCGCCTCAAATGCGACTTCTCCAAATTCACTTACCGCGGCAAAACGATCATGCTCGTCAAACCCATGACATATATGAATCTGTCAGGAGAGTGCCTGATAGCCGTAAAACAGTGGTTCAAATTGCCGATTTCTTCTTTCATCGTGGTGCACGATGATGTCGCCTTACCCCTTGGCAAACTCAGGGTGGTCAATGGTGGCGGCGCCGGAGGACAGCACGGGGTGGAATCAATTATTGAATGCCTGGGCGGAGATGCCTCCATAGTGCGTTTGAAATTCGGTGTCGGCCCTGATCCGGGCGGCGATCGACGAGCCGGTTATGTCCTCTCCAAAGTTCCTGAAGTTCAACAAGAACTGCTAGGGAAATCTTTAGACCTGGCCAAGAAGTGCTTGTTCACCTGGATAAACGAAGGCACTTTGAAAGCGATGAACAAATACAACCCTGTCGATTTGCGCCCTGAAGCAATTGCCGAAAAAGAAGAGAAAGAGCGCAAACGTGCTCAACAAGCTCAAGAGCGCAAAGAAAGACTGGAGAATGAAAGATTGGATCGCGACCAGCCAGAACGCCAAAACGCTGAACTTGAAAGCAAGTAAGAAAAGGGCGAAAAAGACGACGTCGCTTAAACATGTATGCGGACTGGCGGATGCCTGCATGCGCCTGCCAAGATGCATTCTTGGCAGGCGCATTACGGTTTGTATCAAAGGAAAGATCTCTTTGCCTACCTTTTTTATCTGTGCAATTTCGTAGGTTAAAGAAAAAGTGTGTGAAAAATCATCAAGCAACGGACGTTTAGGGTGGTTGTCATTAATCTAGAATTTGCAGTGCGTCATGAATATCTCTTATAAGAGTGGTTTCCCGAAACCTGCTTTGCCACACTTGGCAGCCTTGTGGCGCTCTGATGGGATTTTTGCTATCGGCCTAGCGCCTAAATGGGGTGTCCAAGTTGAGTTCTGTTGCAGACAAGCTTTTCAGCAATAAAGAGGGCAGTGCCAGTCGTAACTTTTTCCTGTCGGCTCTGTGGTGGTCACTATTGGGCATGAGCGCAGGAATGTTTGCCGGTCTGGAGTTTTCCATGCCCGACCTGGTCAGGAATGTGCCGCAACTGGCATTTCCGCACCTGAGAATGTTTCACGTCAATGCAGTGGCAGTAGGCTGGTTATCCATGGGATATGTCGGCTCGATCTTCTATATGGTGCCAAATCTTTGCAAGAACAAGTTGTGGTCAGAACGCCTCGGCAATATCACCATGTGGGCCTGGAACTTGCTGATGGTAGGCGCCTTTTGCACCTTGCTCAACGGCAATACCGAAGGCAGAGAGTACGCCGAATTAGGTGCAATTCTTGACGTGATGGTGGCAGTGGCACTTGTGCTGGTAGCCCTCAACATATATATGACGATTCTCAACCGGCGCGTCAAAAAGCTTTATGTCACTCTCTGGTACTTCCTTGGCTCATTGTTCTGGTTTCCTCTTGTCTGGATCATCGGACAGCGTACTTTCGTTGCGCTGCCCGGATTGAACGATGCCATTATCGGCTGGTTCTATGGACACAACATTCTCGGAATGTGGTTCACGACAGTCGGTGTCGGCATGATGTATTACCTCTTGCCTCGACTCACCCAGGCACCGCTGTACAGTCACGGATTGTCAATGCTCGGATTCTGGGGCATTGCCCTTTTTTATGCTCCCACGGGCACGCACCACATCACGCAGTCACCGGTTCCAGAATGGCTGAAGGCAATTGCCATCATCTCTTCGATTTTTCTGCTTGTTCCAGTGCTCACGGTCTTGACCAATTTCTTTATGACGATGAAAGGTCGTTGGGGCATGGTAGTAACTGATATGCCGCTGCGATTTGCCGTGACGTCTTGCATGTTCTACCTGGTCACTTGCGTGCAAGGACCGTTCCAGGCAACGCGCTGGGTCAACTGGTACTTGCACTTCACTCAATGGGTGGTCGCACACGCGCACCTGGCGCTGCTGGGCACCTTCTCGTTCATACTCACCTCGGCCGTCTACTACTCGCTGCCCAAAATAACAGGACGCGAGTTCTACAGCCAGGGACTGATTCGCGCCCACTATTGGCTGAAATTCCTGGGTTTCTCATTGATGATGACATCTTTGACTATTGCCGGATTAATTCAATCGGCCGGCTGGGCGATGGGCGTTCCTGTCGATCAGTGGGGACTGCAAATCCGACCCTATTGGTTCTTCAGAAGTATAAGCGGCATCATGATCGTTCTTGGTCAGTGCCTCTTCGCATACAACGTCTGGAAGACGCTTTATACAAAACCGGCTTTGACGGTTGCACCAAAAGCTAAGGCAGCGGAGGTGAAGGCATAATGCATAGTTATCGTTTAGGTGCTATCGGCATTGTCGTAACCTTCTTCGTCATCATCTTCTCCACAGTGCTTCTGCCTATGGTTTTGTTCAATCCAAAACCAAACGATCGCAGCAATGACTACAGCAAGATCGACAAGAAGATAGCAGACGCTGAACGCGGCCGAAAAATATATGTGAGAGAAGGCTGCTTCTACTGCCACACTCAATTTACTCGTTTGCAAGACCGCGGCTACGGACCGCTCGTCAAAGCCGGCGACTACGTCTGGGAAACTCCGCACCAATTGGGCACCGCCCGTACCGGTCCGGACTTGACCAACGAAGGCGAACGCATGGCGTCAGAGTGGCAGAAGGCTCACTTGATCAACCCGCGTTCGGTAAAGCCCGGTTCGATCATGCCTTCTTTCAGTTATTTGAGCGGGCGCGACATGAACGACCTGGTTGCTTATTTGCAGTGCCTGGGCAACCGCCGCGAAGTGAAGCACTTTGTCGAAGCGCCTGACGAGTACCTGACGACAACGCCAGCTGGAATGGCACTCCACAATCGCAAGACCGTCGACACCGCTGCAAGTGCCAGCGCGAATGCCGGTCGCGGTATTTACACGCAGAATTGCGCAGTTTGCCACGGTCTTGAAGGATACGGCAACGGACCAAACGCCACGGCACTGGAAAAGAAACCGCCCAACTTCAGCCGCCCGTATTACAAACAGTACTCGGATGAAATGTGGTTCTACAGAACCTCTGAAGGCGTCGTCGGAACACGCATGCCGCGTTGGGCGGAGACTCTTACTGAGGAGCAGCGTTGGTACGTGGTAGCGTATTTGAAGACTCTTCCGCAAAATCAGGAGGTGACGATCAACAGTCTCGATCAGCTCAACAAAATCGAAGACATCCGCCTGCCCAAGCTGTCCAATCAACAGTACGAGCCTCACCACGGCGGTCACGGCGGTCACGATACGCCGGCAGATGGCGATAATATGGGCCCGTCCGAGCATCAAATGCCCGGATCCGGTTCTACCAGCACACCTACGACCAAGACAGGCACTAGCACCGAATCTGGTAGCACTACCGGAAATGGTGCGGAGCACAAAGAAGGAGGTCACTAAATATGTGCCCTAATTGCATTCTCAATCAACAAGGATTGAGTTCCGGAATCTACGTCGCCTTCTTTATCTGTGGTCTGTTTTTCTTGATTGCAATCGGTGGGATCCTCTGGGCGTTTAAAAACGGCGAATTCGAAGATATGGAAAGTTCGAAATTCGACATGCTGGACGACGATGATTCCAATGTTTTTGCCAACCGCGCTCGCCAGGCAGTGGAGCGTGCGCGCCTTGTTAACGATTAAGGAAAATTCTCAAAGTAAATTTGCGTATTAAGAGGTAGGTCATGGCAGACGAAGAAAAAAAGAATGGGGACGAGGCGAAAGCAGACAATCCTGCTCAAGAAAAGCCGTCCGCCGAAAAAACTGCAATAGAAAAGCCTGCCGAAAAGCCGGCCGCTCCTCCGGCTAAGGCTGCTGCTCCCAAAACTGCAGCGGCGGCCCCAGCTGCCGAAGAGCATTACGAAATAGTCTCTGAATACCGCATCGGCGAAGGACCGCCGCCTCTGTTTTTGGTAGTTTGCTTCTTCTTCATTGTTCTCTGGGCAATGTTTTCATGGATTCCTTTCTTCGGTTACTGAGTGAGTTATGACACGTTCTAAAAAACCGGTTTTTACGTTCGAGAAGGTCCAAAATACAAAAGGACTTGCGACATCATTGCTGGCGCTTTTGCTCTTGGTGTTGCCGGCGATGACACTATTAGGCGGCTGCGGCAATCAAGTTACGGTGAAGCGCGATGACTCTGACCTGGTTTCCAAAGACGTTACAAAGGGTGGACGCGAAGCTATCTATCCCGATGACAAACCGTCCGAGCCGGACGGCAAAGTCGTATACGAAAAGCTTTCCTGCGCTGAATGCCATGGCGCCGACGGCAAGGGCGTGAGCGGCAAGGCAGCCATCGACCTGGCTTCTGCTCAGTACATGCGCAAGCAAAAACCAATCGATCAATATATGTTCCTTGCTTTCGGCAAAGACGGCCTCAAGCACCCTTCTACCCTGGATTCGGTTTCCAGTCAAAAGACCTGGAACCTGGTTTTCTATCTTCGCTCCCTGGCATGTCCGTTAATGGGAGCTACGGATTACGAGCAAGTCACACCGGTGTACGGCGCCAATTGTGCCGTGTGTCACGGTCCTAAAGGGTACGGCGACGGTCCGCTCAACAAATACAACGTACTCGAGCCCAATCCGGCAAACTTTCAAAACTATCAGCGTTTCTACGATCGCACGGACGACACCCTGTACGATCACATCGCTAATGGAATAAAGTGGGAAGGGATGCCCAATTTCCTTGGCAAACAGGACAAGGCCAAAGGAGTCAAGTTCGATCAAGCTTACATCTGGAAGCTCGTAGCCTACGTGCGCGCATTCCACTCAACCAACAAACAAATTGCCGAGGCCAACATAGGTTCGCCTGCTGCCGGCTCTCCTTCAGAAAAGCCGAAAGAGGGACAGACGGCAGACCGAGCTAAGAGCGAAGAAGCCAGGCCTGAGGGCGAAACAAAGTAAACGGAGTTCTAAAAATGGAAGGCACAAATCGAAGAATTGTTCTGAAGACGCTGGCAGCGATTCCGCTAGCCGCCACCTTTGGTCTTGTCATATCGCCCTTACTGAGA
>JADZFV010000410.1 GCA_020854255.1 Candidatus Melainabacteria bacterium
GCCCAAGCAAATCCCCTTGAATTGGCAGCCACAGTTGATATTGCGCTTGCCAATGAAAAAGGTATTCTCGGTTTGATCACGCAAATCGTGAAGAGCATCGACGAAAAAGATGCATACGGCAACGAACGTTCGCCGCGCGCGTATTCTTACGCCAACAGCATCGCTCAGTGCCTGCGTCTCTCGAGAGAACATGCAGAGCTGGTTTCGCTCTCGGCTGCTTTCAGCAATATCGGAAAGCTTTCCATTGCAGAAGAAATTCTCAAGAAAAATGGACCTCTTACTGAAGACGAAATGACGCAGATCCGCAAATGCCCGTCCCTGGGCGCGAAATTCTTAGAGCCTGCAAAAATGCTCTATAAGCTCAGTTCTGTAATTGAAGCGTTGCACGAGAACTGGGATGGCAGCGGATATCCGAGAGGCTTGAAGAATGAAGAAATTCCTCTTGAGTCGCGCATTATTTCGCTGGTCGATTCGTACGTGGCAATGACCAGCCAGAGACCTTATCGCAAGAGTCTTTCGAAACAGGAAGCAATCAAGCAAATTCAAGATGACGCCGGCAAGAAGTTTGACCCGCGTCTTGTCCGTTTTCTGCTTACAGTGCTGCAAAAGGAAACTGTCTAGAACCTTTCCTCTCGCTCAGAACGTCTATTAGGTGACGGCACGGTCACCTGTTTGATGGCGAAGACATGCAAATAGTATGTTTGATATGCCGAGCCGGCCCGTCCTTACCTGTCCTGATGCTTGCGTATCCGGCATTCAGCGGGATTTCTTTCAAATGCGTTAATCTTTCCTTTAGCATCTTGACCGCCTCTTGAATACAGGCCTATAATAATTGCAGATCGACCGGAGACCGACAGCTTATTTTGATGCGGGCCACTCAAACATGACCCGATTATATTTTCATGCTTAAAAGCGCGTCGGAGTTAAGGAAGATACAGGATAGCCTCGTGTCACGATCCAATCAGGAGCAAACCCCTCTGAGCCCGGTGGGTGAACCGGCAGAGGGGTTTGTAGTATTTTCTATTATTCACTCCGCTTTTGTTCTTCCGTGGACGCGCAAGAGCCCGTCTTAATGCGGCTTTATTCGGATTTTTCTTCTTTCTTGAGAAGTTCTTTTGTGAATGATTCCACCCAGGCAATTTCGCTGTGATCAGATCTCCAAGTAATTGAGAGAATTTCCTGGGTTCCGTCCGGCTGCACTTTCCCCAGCGCTTCAAAGGTCACTGTTTGCACCCGACCATTGCCATCGCGTCTAACTTTGGCGTTTGGAAAACCAGAACGGTCCGACCACCGGCCGTTATCCTCTTCAAGCTGCTTCACCACGGTCTCGAGAAAGTCTGGCTGATTGCGTTCTATCAGATGCAGAATTTTTTGAAGCTCAAGCTCTTCGACTTTGCCGTCAAAGACTTCCAGTGCTTTACGGCGTATCTCCAGCGATCTTCTTTCGGCTTCATTCATAAACAAGGCGTCCAATGTCGAACCCCTATTTTATAACAGTTTTTCATTCCGCTGCCTGAGAAGCACTTACCTGCAGGTTGTTCGAGATCGCCAGTCAGCACCGAATACGGTATCAACCTGACGCGAGTTAGGTTTTGGTTTCGATATTTTTTGTGTCGACAACCGGACGATAGCTGGTGCAAACAACAGCCCCCGGTCTCTCCGTTTTCAGGCAATCGGTTTGATTGTTAAAACGACAATCGTCGCACAGAAAGCGACCCTTGCCTTGGCGGCTCCAGGCGGAGTACAACGTCAGCGCGGAAGCGGTGGCTGCAACCAGCCCCACCGGCAGCCAATAGCTCAACTCTCCTTCCAACCTGACAAACCTCTCATCCTTTCAAGCACCCCGCCCTTAAGGGCGGGGTTTGACATCATGCGTTTTCACAACGCGCTATAGCATACTGCACTTGAATACCGCACTGCCTGTAGTGCTCGTCGAAGTTCTCTATCTTTTTTGTAAGGCTGTCCAGATTTCCTCGATTTTCGCGATTCAATTTCCTGCCGGTCCAAGAATTTTGTGCGCTTCGGAGCGCGCCTCCAGAGCTTCATTTACGTGTCCCATATTCAACTCCGCGTCACTCAAGTTGAGGAGCGTGTAGGCGACATACTTGTGGTTTGAGCCCAAATGCAATTCGAGAGCCTTGCGTGCCAGCCTGAGTTCTGTAGCTGCTTCTCTGAAGCGTGTCTGCGCTTGCTCAAGCAGCAGACCGGATTCGTCGAATAAGCGGTTGCGCATTTTTTCTATGGACAAATTGCGCAGAGCCAGTCCTTTTTTCAGCCGTGCCATGCCGAGATTGCCTCTGGCCACTCCCGTGCTCAGAGAGCCTCTGCCTGCGCCCCGCTGCTCGCACATTCCTACCAGCAGTTGATATACGTCCTCCGCATCGACGATGTAGGTGTTTACGACTTGATCGTTCAGCACGCATCGCGGCACCAGCTCACCTCGAGAAAACGTCAGCTCCCGAATTTTGTCTCGGCTCGGCAGCCCGGCAACCGCAGCGGATTCGCCGGGTAAGGAGCTTGCTTCAACAGCCCACTGCAGCTCGTTGAGCCCCTCATTGTTTTCGAGGAAAAAATGGCCCAGAGTTGCCAGTTGATAGCCCATAGCCGACTGGCTGATATCACCCCAGGCAAAGTTGTTGGGTGCCTCCGCCCTCAACTTATCTCGGATTCTCTGCCTATCAGCCTTTCCCGCTATGAAGTAGAAAACATCTCGTGTAACGTGCTTGAAAGCGAAGATGGCTTCAAGCCTTTTGCCGAGCCGATCGCAAATATCTCCTTCAATGCACCTGGCGATCGTGAGAGGTCTTGCTTGGCTGGCGCTCATGAATACAAACACAGCATTTCTAATCTCATTCAATGCACTGAGCAGCCCTGAATCCTTCTTGTTGCCTAGTTTGCTCATTTCGAACAAGCAAGTGGCCACAGCCATGTGCATATAGCCAGTATCCATTGAGTCGCTCATTCCAACCGAATTTGCCATCTTGATAGCCTGGGTGAGATCGTAGTAGGCGGCATCGAAGTCGCCGTTATAAAGCTTATCCACGCCACGATATTGAAAGTTGCGGTACTGAGCGGACTCAGACTGACTGACCGCAGCAATTTCAGAAGTGAATTGAATCAGTTCTTCGGTGTCGCTTGCATCAGTTATCGGGCTCAACTTGCGCATTTTTTCTGCTGCAACCAGCTTATACAGCGGCTGATTGATAGCTGTCCAAGGTATGGCGCGTTCGGTTATTTCTGGGGCGCTGCCCGGATGATAAAGAATGGTCATCATGATTGCGTAGTGCATTGTGACCGCGGTCATCAGTGCCGCTACCGTGACTTTTGCGCGCCAACGCTTGCCGAGCTTATTTTGAAAAAAACGTTGATACGTCGCGCCGGAGCGGCGCATGTAAGCGAGAAGTGCCGAGCCTTCACGCCACTCCTTTTGGGTTTGCTCTATGGCTTTGCGCATCTCCAGGGCCGATTGAAAACGATTTTCAGGCTCCTTGTCCATCGCTTTGAAGACAATGTCCTCGAGCTGTTTGATCAGCCGCACATCGGCTTTGACATTGGACAAACCGGCAGGCATCTCGCTGACTTGTTTGTGCATAGTTTCCAGGGTATTGTTGCCGATTAAAGGTGGCTTTCCTGTAAGGCACTCGTAGAGCAAGCATCCGACCGCATAGATATCCGAGCGCGCATCGGTCATGTTGCCCAGGCACTGCTCGGGACTCATGTATAGCGGGCTTCCGAATACGTCACCGCTCTGCGTGAGTTCTTGTGCTTCCAGACCGGCCTTGGGCAGTATCTTGGCGATGCCGAAATCAACAAGCTTTACGTAATCGGTGTTTTCACCGACCGGTATCAAAACAATATTGCTCGGTTTTAAATCCCTGTGAAGAACGCCTGATTCATGCGCATGTTCGAGTGCATCCAAAATTTGATCGGTGATTTTCAAACAGCGCTCGATGCTGAGCTGTCCCCATGTTCTTACGATCTCCGAGAGGGCGCGACCTTCCAGGTAGTCCATGACGATGAAGGGCTGATTTTCTTCAGTCACACCGAAGTCGTATACGGTGATGATGTGCATGTGCGCCAGGTGGTGAGAAGCTTGTGCCTCAGCTTGAAAGCGCCGCATCATCACAGGGTTGCTGCTCAAATGCTTGTGCAGGAGTTTGAGTGCGACGACCTTTTTTGTGAGCATTTGCTGCGCCTTGAACACACGGCTCATGCCGCCGGAGCCGAGTAGTTCGATGATTTGATACTTGCCCAAAAGAACCTTGCCGATTAATGCGTCATCCTCACAAGGAGACCCCGCCCTTAAGGGCGGGGTTTGACTGTCCGAGCCATCGGCCGCGCCCGCCATCGAGCTGTTAACAATTGAGCTGAATGTCGTCTGGTCTTGCGATTTTTCTGTTTTGGATTCTACTTCGGCTTTTCCATTTGCGCCGGACTCGCCGTTTTTGTCAGACGATTTATTCTTATCGCACGCGCCCGCGGGTTTACCGGAGTGAAAGTCTTTGTCTTTGGCCTCTTGCTTTTCACCCGCATGAGCGTCACCTGAAGTCCGGGCGGTCAGATTGGACAGGTTCGGGTCGGTGTCAGGCTTTTTTGATAACCTCTTCTTAGGCAAGTCTCGATATCCTGTTGACTCTGCTGGATGTACTGAAGGTGCTGAATCTGGCGAATTTGTTCGCTCAGTTGAATTAGGTGTCAATGCTTACCGGGCGCCCTCTCTAGTTATGCCCAACCTGCCCGTGGGTGGCTCGGTGGTGCGGTGCGCCCGACTCTGGCATAATTGCCATTTTGTATTGCCTCCCATCGGCGCCTTTGCTGTCCTTATTACCGGGTAAATCATGCTCCAGTCGCGTTTTCTTTTGCTTCATATGATGCTTGTGCCGCTAATTCTCGCCTCTATCGGCGGCTATTGTTCTACCCCATGCGCGGCTTCAGGCAAGCTAAAGCCCGGCGAAATTTGGATCTTGCACATGAGCAGCAATTTTCTCGGCAATGTTGCTTTTAACCTGGGTGAAACAACCACCTCGCTTTACATGGAAAAGCTCGGCATCGAGGCTTTTGGTGATGAGAGAATGATGGAGATCTTGATTCTCAATCACAGAGATAAGACTTATTTGCAAGAGCCAAGATCTGAGTGGAAGAAACGAGCAGCCAAATATCAAGCTAAGACCAAGAAAGAAACCTGCTACAAGGGGTTCAAGGTCACCAGGGGCAAGCCAACCAAAATCTGCGGGCTCAACTGCAACTTCTTCGAGATTAACCCTATAAAGCTGGACGGTACTCTTGAGAAACAGTTCAACAAAAAGCAGCTCTGGGTTTGCGACGAGCTCGAAGTCGGCAAGGGAGTGGCTAAACAGTTTGCCATGGAGATTTTGCGAGTATTTGCCCAATTGGAATCGGTACCCAGCACCGGTGGCGTACTCATGAGGCTGAAAACGGACAAGAGCGGAAAACTGGTCACTTTGCTTGATACATACAAAATCGAGAAGAGTAAAAAGGCTTTCCAGCTGAAAGTGCCTAAGGGTTACCACCGAGTCAAAGATGAGGTGGCCCTTCTCTGGGGCGATGATTCCGGCACTGGGGATATGTTCGGCGCTCCATAGGGCTTTCTGGCTGTTCTAAAACGGTAAAAGTCTGCAAGTAAAGCCTGGGCGGTCGTTTTCACTCCCGCATTCCGGATCTGTAGTCCCGGAGGGCGGGGAATTCCACGAGAATGCCAGTATCGTGCCACGAAAGTGTCACGAAAATTTCCGGACTTTGTCATTCTTGCTGAGTAGGATGCATGCATCGAACCCCACCGCTCCCCCAAACCTTCATCCGGGTACTGAAAAATGACAAGACTCCAGACCAACGTAAGAAGCGCAAGAAGCAACAAAGGCACTACGATTGCTGAATCGCCGATGATTCTTATGGTCTTGTTCATCTTCATGGCATTCCCCCTGATCAACCTGGGCGCCATCGGTCTTCGCTCATATTTCGTCATTGCTTCCTGCAGAGAAGCCGCCCACAGAGCCTCCAAATCCTTGACTTACGAACAAGCAGCTCCAGTCCAGCTCGGCAACAACACCCCGGCTATCACCGTTGCAGAACAAACAGTTCAACGCTATATCAACTCTTTCAACGGAGTCAAAGTTCAATCCGTACGCTCCGGCATTGTCACCGTCAACAACACCACCGGCAACAAAACCGGACCCGTATACGCACCCCTGGCCAGCGGCAACACCTACGGCAACGTCTATTACCTGGAAGTAGAACTGCAAGCTGAAGCCCAACCACTGATCACCTACAATGGCGGACTGCTCGGCGACATCCCCGGCTTGACCAGACCGCTCACCATCCAGACGCATGCCCGCGAAGTATTCGAAAACCCAAAAGGTCTCTCGATGTAGGTAAAAGAAAGGTTTACAGGAAGATGATCAACGAAGCGCAGACCTGAGAGTCTGCGCTTCGTCTTTAAGGGTTTTCGAGGCCGACGCATCGCCTAGCTCGTCAAAGATGGAAGCCTGATTTTCATCGATGGTGGCAAGCAAGTACTTTTCGCTCGGGCTCAGCGTTTCAATCGGGTGATCGTTCAATAATTCTTTTTTCAAATCTTGCATCATCGTCTGCGTAAGCACTAATTGTTCGTGCCTTTTGGCTGGGTCATTTTCCGCTAAAGCGAAGAGAAAATTGCAGGAAGCCATATTCTGTCTGTCTCTGATCAAAACCTCAATCGGCGTTGATGGATCGTGTTCGTTGAGCGTTTGAATCTGGCGCAATGCCGTGCGCATATCGAAATAGTTGTTGCTGTCGCGGCAAACGGTGGCAATCAAGTTCAAGGTGGAGATGATTCTTTCCTTGCTGGCTCCTCCCTGGCGCCGGAGAGATAGAGCCCTGGCAAGAACTTTCGATGCTTCTTGCATCTTTTGATCCTGCCACAAAAGAGATCCCAGCTCTTCCAGCTTGCTTGCCATGGTGAGGCGATCGAGGGCCGACTTCATTTCAGGCAACGCAGCGATCTGGCTTTTTTGTTTCTCAATTTCTTCGTGCAATTTGGCCCGGCGTGCGCCTGCGCCTTGCTCTTTGGATTGTCCCGACAGGCGCATCGAGCGCTCGATGCTGGCGGCGGCGACCCAACAAAATATGCATGCAAAAAACAAAATTACTGCTGTTTTTGTGGTAAGCAGATTTTTCATTTCAGGCCCTATTGCAATTCGTAGTCATGTCTATCGTTGACAGCCTTAAATACAGCAGTTAGATTAAAGCTCTGCAAAAGGTGGAAATTTTCCGGAATTTGTCACGCATCGCAAGTACTATAACCTGGCATCACGGTATCTTGTAATCAAAGATCATCACAAGAGAATTTGCGTGACGATGACCCGCTTTACTGGAGAAAAATCTGGCAGCCGCCTGACTGCTCGTACTCCTGTTGGGCAGGGCGTAATTGCGCTGAGCGCATTGATCGGGTTGATTCTCATCCCCATTATTGGCATCTTTTCATTCGAAATCGCGCGTTATCAGGCCGGAGTGCAGCAACTCGAAGCCAATACCGATTCGGCCGCACTGGCAGGCGCGGCAATGCTTGTCACGTCGCGATTCCAGAAGCCGACCGACCGATTGAGGCGATTTGAAGAGGCCGAAAAGGCGGCGGAGAATGCATTCAAAAGCACCTTTGCTAATACCGGCGGTCAGCTCAATATTATTCTCGGCAGCACCTTGACCACATCCGTCAACGTAGGGCGGGGCGGGAGACTGCAATTGGGCAGCCAGCCCGGTTATTGCCAATTCAAAGTGGAAGCCATCAATCCCGCCAACTTTCAGGTCGTGGAGCCGGACAGCTCGGATGCCAAAGCGGTTCGCTTTTCGGCGTTGTTTACCGGAAGGCCTGCCTTCGGAAGATTTTTGCAGCTCAATAATCTCGTGCCTCTGTACAGCAAATCAACAGCTGGCGTCCCCATCCTGGATGTGGTGATGTGCTTTGACATTTCGGGCTCGATGGACGATTCCACTCGAGTGTCGATGGTCAACAGAAAATGGACAATGCCTGAGCCGGAGCGCAGCCAGATCGACGCCGCCTGGCAGGCTTATCTGCGGGCCAAGGCAGATTTCGAAGCGTATCTGCGCAGCCCCGGTTATACCAGAGCTGAGTGTGATACCCGGCGCGCCAATCTGGTCGCGCAGTTCAATGACTATTTGAATTTGAGAAAAACTCTCGGTCTGACGAAGGGCAAATTGGATTGGGCGCAAATTCAGTATGGAACGCTTGCCGATTGCATTTTTACTCCGCTTGAGCCAAACGGTTCTACAGTCAATTGTCTTTTCCCACAGAATCTAAACGTCATCAATTACACGAAGCTGCGCATGAATGCAGCCAATCCAAGACTTCCTTATTTCAACTGCAACGAGAGATATTTCCAGGAAACCGGCGACAGAAGTGCCGTCTCAGGATCAGGAGGTCTTGATTGCGCCATAGGTGGTGGTATCCCAGTGCCTCCGAGCGCACCTTCCAACTATGCTTGTGCATGTCCGGCAGAGCCTGATGGAATCACCGATATCGTCGTGCATTGCGACAATCAAGTCAATTCGAAGCCGCAGCCGATATTCGGCACGACCGGGCCGCTCCCGATCGGTCCTGGTTCGCGCTTCAGTTTTACAAAAAAGCGAAATCCATATAAAGGTCAAACATACTCATTTGATGGGCTTGCATACTTGACGGAAGCCGCCCGCGGCAATCTTGAGCCGGCGAGATTCCAGCAACTGGAAAACACTTTATTCAAAAAAGCAATCGAGCAGGGCCAATTGCCCTCTCAAGGACAAGTTGGATATCAGGCTGCTTACATGGAATTGGCAAGCAAATTCTGTCAGCCGGCCGCAGCCACAGTCGATGCACTGGAGAATTTCTATCAGGCACTGCAAGGTGCTGGCTCTGATGTGCGCTTTGGGCTAGTCTCTTACGAAACACTGAGTTCGCCGCCTGGATTTACTGAAAAACCAATCTCCGATATCGCAGTCAAAGACCCCGATGTTCCCAATTGCGCTTATGACGTAAACAGCACTTCGCCTGGGCCCTCGGGTCCGTTCAAGCGCCCGATACTGTACATGGATCTCGCCACTCTGAAGGATCCCGACAAAGATCTGATTCCAGATCCGACTGATTCTACAAAACCTGATCTGACCATCAACGAAGCTTTCGAGACTTACTTGATTGCATTGAGAGCGACCAACACTGCTGCTTCTCTCAAGCAGGCGCTGGATATGCTGGAGAAGAGCCCGCGCAAGGTTTTTGCTCGCCAGGTAGTTATTCTCATCACCGATGGTGTTGCCACTCGCGACATTGCCGGCAATCCTTCGACTTCTTTAGGTTATTCGCAGTCACGCGATCTGGCCAGAAAAGCCAACGAGAAAGGCATCCCCATCTTCACGGTGGGAGTAGCACAAAATGCTCCTGTCGAGGCTTTGCAGAGACCTTTCCTGGGCGACGAATTGACTCCGGCAGCCGAAGGTATAGCTACGCTTTCCGGCAATGGTGCACGCTTTTTCCCGGTCAATCGCAATTCGATAATTGCTCCGGGCGGCGGGCAGGTAAATGCTATCAGTCAGGCATTTTTGCAGGTGGCTCGCAGTCTCGTTCAGTTGATTGAGTGATCGCATGAAAAAGACAACACAATCGAGAAGACCAAGTGGGGTGTCGGCGCTCGAGCTGGCTGCCAGCGCTTTCTTCTTTGTTGTTCTGACATTGCTTGTTGTTGATATCGCCGTGCTGGTTGTCGCAAACGGAACCAACAACGAAGCTTGCCGCGATGCTGCCCGTGCTGCCGGACTGGCGCCGCCCGACAAAGCGCGAACCGCTGCCAACGGCGCATTGACCACGCACCAGAGAATCGACGGATTTTTTGTTCGCGATTTGAAAATTGTCGATTTCAAATACAACGGGCTGCCGCCGACATACGGAAATGCCAATCCGCTGGATCCCAACAACCAGCCGACTGTATTTGTTACTACTGAAATCACCATCAAAATCCCGGCGCAAATATTTTTCTTCGGCGCTGAGTTCCGTGGTGAAGACGGATCGCTTCGTTATCGCAGCAGCTATCTGTACCCGATCTTGAATCTGCAGGCAACAGTTCCGGAGGATTCCTTCGACCCGGACCATACTTTCAATTTCAGTGGTCAAACACAGCCTGTGCCGGGCGAATGTAAGGACGAGATACCGCCTTGCTTCGATCCGTCGCCGGCTCCGCCGGCTCCGCAACAACCTTCGCCCAATCCGCAGCCGCAGCAGCCTCAGGTCAATCCACCGCCGCCGCCGCCACCGCCGCCGCCGCCACCACCTCCTCCGCCACCACCGCCACCACCGCCACCGGGCGGCAACAACGAAGATCCATAAGTCTCAATTTCTCCGCCATTTGCAGAAGAGACAAGCTCTTCTTTCCAGATTTTCAGGGCACCAGGCACAGTGGCGCATACCACCCCCTTCCGTCTGAGAACGTCTAAGTGCGCCAGGAGCTCCGCCTTGATTGCCACTGCCTTTTCGCCGCCGTCATAGATCAGTAATTTGGGCGGGCCCAATATCTTATCGAATACTCGCCTGATTTTTCCGGCGCATCTCTCCAGATCTTCAGGATAGATAAATGGAATGAAAGCGGCCATCATCAGCCATTGAAATATCGGAAGATTCATCGAGATGTCGATTGATATATGCAACAATAAGCCCAGGGCTATGACGATGTAGCGCAAGTCTCTGAGCCATATTAAGGTGAATAGTGAAAATTCGATAGCCAGGGTTGCCCAGGTGAGAAATTTCAGAATTTCAATATTGTCTGCAACAGGCGGGAAGTAAAAGCGGCGGAAATCTTCCAGGCGAGTCGTGTAGTAAAGCGCGGTTCCATTCACCCACATTTCTCCTGCGATTTTGGAGAAAAATGCCTGACAATAAAGGAGGGTCAATTGGATTTGCATAAGACGCTGTGCCCATGGGGCTTTGGGCTGTGGCGTGCGGGGCTCTCTGCCGCCACTTTTGTATGTTTTTGTCAAGCGATCTGCAGACAGTGCATCGCCGCAATTTGAAACTGCCAGATAAAGCGCCGATATTCGCATAATGGTGTCGCCGCTGTTCAGGATCAACCAATTGTGATGGTGGAAACTAACCAGACCCAGGAAAACCAAAAAGGCGCTGACTCGCGAGAACAAACCGATGGTGAGCGAAAAGGCAGCAGCCATCAGTATTGCAAATGCAATTTTTATGGTGGTATCAGAACGCGGAAACAAGATCAAAGGATCAAGCAAGATCTCGCTTGGCCATTCGCGCGATACCGGATTTGATACCGGGCCGTCCGTGCCGAACCAGAAGATGAGATCAGGAGCAAGCAAATATCCAAACCATAATACAATCAGACCATATACAATTCTGTATAGAGCCAAGGGCAGAGGTGAAATGGGTTCAAACCAGAACCTGAGCCAGCCTTGCCATAGTGTGCACAGGCTCATTTTAAGTCACCTTCCAAGACTTTGTATGTGAAAAGAGTGGTTCTATTTACATGCGGAGGCAGAGGCTCTTGTTTGCCATTGCGCGGCTCAGGAATGTTGGCAGCCAGCATCGATATTGTTACGGCAACTGGAGGATTGAGTTTGTTGTTGTGAATTCTCGCCACATATCGCGCGGTGTCCGGCATCACAAGCCCAAATGTGTTGTTCTTTACTCGATCTTGAGACCACTTTCGAAATCTGTGCGCGCGCAATTGCTCGATGCCCTTTTTTTCTTCCTGTCTGGGAAATTCCCAGACCGACATGCTTCCGTCTTTGTAATCAACAAAAGCAAATAAGTGATAGTTTTCCTTGCGAATTTCCGGTGAAAAAACATTCCAGGCCTGCCACAATCCGAAAGCCCCTAAAAATGGTTGTACAGGCTGAATGAGCAAATCTCGAGGCGGCCAGGACGGCAACAGCATCAGGCAGAGCGAAAATATATATGCTGCAATAGCAATGCTTTGGGCTACCTGCCACCGGGTGCAGACAATTGCTTTTCCGGCCAGCCTTGTTTCGGTAATCTCGGGTGCATCTCCACATTGAGCGGTTTTGCCAACCGCAGAGGCATCCCCGCCCTGCCTGGAAATGTAATCTCTGAGCGTGTTTGCGTCATCAAAGCGGCCGGCTGCTTGATATAGTTGCGCTAAATCTGCGATTCTATTGATCGATGGCATCAAATTTCTTTCCCACGCATGCTAATTTTACCTGCACCGGAGCAAGGCGCGGGCTAGTTTTTTTCATTGCCATTGGTCTCTTGACGGCGAGCGCGGGACTATCAGTTGACACTTTTGCCGCTTTTGCCGCTGAGAGCTCGATGGCCGCCAAGTTTCATGCTAATGCTATGAAGACTGAAAAGACAGGCAACTTGCGCGGCGCTATTGACCTGGAGCAGCAAGCCGTGCGGCAGTCACCCGGCAATAGTCTTTATCGAGGTGAGCTGGCCAGGCTATTCTGGGAGATTGGTTTTGTGGATCGCGCTCAAAAGGAGTGTCGAGAGGCGCTCAAATTAGAGCCCGGAAACGCTAAATGCCGCTTCAACCTGGCAGTGATGCTGCAAACCACAGGCGATGCGAAGGCCGCGATTATAGAGTACGAGAAGGTATTGAAAGGCAATCCCGGAAATCTGCAAGCCCGGCTGGGACTCTTGCAGTCGTTATCTATGGCCGGACGCTCGCAGGATGCCGTCAATCAGTTGGATAATTTGGCATCGCAAGCAAAGCGTAATCCTCTGGCATTGCTTGATGTGGCAGACACAGCCATTAAGATCGCTCAGCCGCATCGCGCCAAAGAAATGCTGCGTGGGGTTGCCGCCACAGCCGACGCTCGCGCTTTAAACCTTTTGTATCTGGCGGCGGCTAAAGATGGAGACGATGAGCTCGCTTTCTCGCTTCAGAAGAAGGTCCTGGATAGTGCGCCTAAAGATCGCCGAGTTTATCTCATTGCCGCGCAGTTGGCCCAGAAGAAGGCGGAATTAGCGCTTCAAGAACAGGCTCAGATTCTCACAGGCGCCATGCAGTCGGTAAAGGCGGACGGAGGGCTGTATGTCCAGTTGGCCGGCATGTTTGCGAGTAATTTTGAAAAGGCGCGCGCTGCAGGCGACGAAAAGAATGCGCAAGCATGGCTGGATTTGGCTGACAAAGCCCTTACGTTTGCCGAAGAAATGCACGTCAATGCCTGGCGCTACCGCTTTGCGCACGCCGGGGTATTTGCTTTGAAAGGTAAACACAAAGAGGCGGCTGACATTATTAATGAATTGGCGCTCAAGGAGCCGAAAAATGAGCTGATTTCGTATTGTCGCGGTCAGCTTCGCGCCCACACCAACAATCCTGCCGCAGCAGCAAAGCGGAATTTAAAGAGTCTTTGGGGAGAAACGGGTAAAACCGGCACGTCTTCAAGTGCGTCCGATGATTCGATCGTCTTGGCATGCTCGCGCGCATATTTCGAGAAGCTCGGTTGCGGTTGCCATACAGGGGTTCTGGAATTTAAGTGGAAACGCACTGGCGGGGTTCTCTTTGCAAAAGTGATTTCCGAGCACCCGGCAGTCGCGCTGATCGTTCATCAGTTGGGAGACACAGACGGCTACAAGGGGCGGATAATTTCAGCGGCTCAGACAATCAATGAGCGAGTTATGAAGGTGGAAACCGAGACTGTGAAAGGATTAGGGGCTTTGTCCCTGAATGTGGCCACCTGCCAAGCGCAGGAGGAGCCGCCGCTCATTGCTCGGCTTGCCCCTCCTGAGCTGCAAAGGCTTTAGGGGCGAGGGTAACGAGGCGCAACAGGTAGGCGAGGAATCATATATGACCGGCTGCCCGTGTGCTATTGTGAATTCACGTCCCTTCGCTCGAGGAACCCGTCGTCAAATGACTCAGGCGTCGCCGCCGGAAGAATCTGCCGACTTGCGTATCGGAAGCCTTCTTGCGCTTAGTGGTCTCGTCCGTGCCTCTGATTTGCAGGAGGCGCTCACGATTGCCTCTCAAACACAGATGCCGGTTGGGCGCGTGTTGGTTATGTCCAACCGCCTCTCGGAAGAAGCGCTCAGAGCCGTAGTCGAAGTACAGTCTCTGGTGAAAGATAAAGTTTTAACGCGCGAGCAGGCACTTAATTGTGTTGAGCAAGCGCGCAAAAACAACAAGCCGCTCATCGAAATCCTGCACGAGCAGGGCTTGCACCAGCCGCAAAGGCCGACTAATCGTCTGGGCGAACTGCTTGTCGACTGCGGGCAAATTTCTCACGAGCAATTAGAGCGAGCGCTCAAGATGGGTGGAGCAACCGGTCTGCCCCTGGGCCGCGTTTTGGTTTTGTTTGGTTTGATTACAGAGCCCCTGTCTGCTCGCGCACTGCAGATTCAAGATGAGATTCGCAAAGGTCAAGTTTCGCGCAGCGAAGGTCTGATGACTTTCCGCATGGACCGCATGCGCATGCAAGGTTTAAAGAGCAAGGACAAAAACAAAACATACAAGATCAAATTGGGCGAACTGTTCGTCACAGCAGAGGTTCTTTCCACCTCAGACGTTGATGCGGCCCTGGAAATGGCCTGGGCAAACAATAAGATGTTGGGAGAAATTCTCACTGACCTGGACTGGATCAGTCCCGAAATGCTGCTTGGTGCATTGAAGCTCCAGCAGAAACTCTGGTCGGGAGAAATCGATCTAGAGCGGGCAGTCAATGTCGTCAAGGACATGTATTCAACCGGCGTCAGCTTCGATCTTTCCTGGGGACGGTTTGGCGAGGCCAGAGAGCCGTTGGATAAAAAACTTACACTCTTCGAGTTTTTGAAAGTGGCCGGCTTCATGACGCGCCGCCGGTTGACGGAGCTGATCGAAAGCTGCATCACCAATGGAGACTTGCTCGACCGCGTCATGGAAAATGCCGGCATCACCGACTATGAAGACGCTGATTTGATGCGGAAAGCGATCAAGACGGCAGTGACTGATTCATATTTGTTGAGAGATATTCTTTCCGAGTCGGAAATTATGGAAGTAGATGTAGTGCAAGCTTCCGAGAGTCTCGTTTCGCTCGTGCAGGAAGGCGCACTGCCACTGGAGCGCGCCATTATGGCATTCACCTACTGCCACGACCAGCGCATTCCGGCTACCGAAGCGATTGCGCAATTGGGATTTCCGGCGAAGTAGAAACTTTAACCCTACCTGCTCAAATCTCCTGTAAGCAGTGTGTGCCCATACGAATTGGAACCCGTCGCCGCACATGAATAGTCCTGGTGAGCCGCGGGAACGATGCAAATAGTCCCACTGCACTCAAATCAGCGTGTCTGCTGGCGGTGGAAGCAGGAACACAACTGGCAACAGATGATAAGAAAGAGGGAGAAATCTCCAGTTTACTGCTGGGAGTTTAGCGGCAAATTGTCGCCAGAAATACAAGGCAAGGCAGCAGATAGGCTGCTGGAAGAACTCAAAGGAAGACGGGTGACTTGCTTTTGGGGTCTAGTCACTGCACGCGGTGGCATTGAGAGATCAAAGCGACTGAGTGCGGGAATTGCGAGGTATACTTTTACTTTCAATCAGACAAGAATGCAATTTTTTTGGCATCTTTAAAGTGGCTGCGCATCCGTAGTTGGTGTGGAGGGCTGAAAATGAAA
>JADZFV010000411.1 GCA_020854255.1 Candidatus Melainabacteria bacterium
CATTTCTTTCAGCTCTGCCTCCGTGAAGACACAGCCTTCAGTTGTAGCAAGGTACATATTGAGCGCGAACATGATTGGGAAAACAGGCCCAGTGCGCTGATCGTTGGCGAGCATTTCGGCTACCACCAGACGCCCGTGTGGTTTCATAACTTCAAAACAGCGCTTCAGCAGTGCTTTGCTCTCTTCTTTACCCTCACAGTGCAGGATGTGCCCGAGAATTACGATGTCGTACGCATCATTCTTAAGCTGTGTGTCTCGCCAGTTTCCTGAAATAAAAGCATAGCGATCTTGCACGGCATACTTATTGGTAAAGTGCTTGGTGACTTTGAGAACAGCGTCAAAATCCAGAGCGTCCACTTTCACTTTCGGGCTTGCTTCGGCAAACGGAATGCTCCAGACAGCCGATCCCGCCGCCAGATCAAGGACGAGCCATTCGGTTTTGATCTTATCGGCTTTAAGAAGAGTGGCTACCTGACGCGCTGTTGCATAGCTGTTCGGAAAGATAGCCTCAGCCAATTTGGGAAATATTTCCTGAGCGCCAACGTCAGTATTGATTTCCATGACAGGCTTTCCGGTTTTTATTGCATCCGGCAAATTGCGCCACATCTTGCCCAGTTCTTCACCCTGCTGGAACCAGGGTCCCATGTAGAGCGGGCTTTTCGCACTCAGATAGGTGCGCGCCTGTTCGCCGGTTTCAGTTGCGGCTATCGAATATTTGTAAACCGGCTCACCTGTCTTGGCTAGAAAACCGAGAGCGACCATGGCGTCGAGCAAAAGCTGGGTGCCGCGCACGTCAAGCTTCAACTCTCTGGCAACTTCTCCAGCTTCCTTCGCTTCTTGATCTAGGGCTTCGAAAAGATGGTTCTGGGTTGCGGCTTTCAAAGCTTGTGCGGGCCACATCGCGTACATTATCTCGTTAATTTGCGTGGGCGGCAAAATTGGTTTTTGTTTCACAAGCGCCATGGAACCTCCTTAAGGTGACCGAAAAGAAGGAGTGAGACAGCCAAACTCAATGAAATCAGAAACGCCATCATATATGGTGCGGGACAGTTTCATCCGCCTGACTGCAGTGTCAGATCTTACAAGATCAAAGCCCTACTGAATTCTCTGGCAACCTTGTTTTAAGCTGCTAAGAATTGCGGCGCCGGAGAGCCGCCCATCTCAATATCACTTGCCATTACAGTTAGGGCCTTTATTTTGTGAAATCGTCTATAATTCCCGATTACAGATCGTTGGGCGCGGCGCAGGCCGACGAACCTGGTCAGGGGGGAAACCCAGCAGCCATAAGTTGACACCTGCGGGTGTGTCCAGCGGTCTGTTTTTGTTT
The DNA here is from genome assembly GCA_020854255.1 of Candidatus Melainabacteria bacterium. Lineage (GTDB taxonomy): Bacteria > Cyanobacteriota > Vampirovibrionia > Obscuribacterales > Obscuribacteraceae > QKMZ01. Next base: position 1,328 of record JADZFV010000411.1, read on the forward strand.
AATTCTCAAAATAACTGCATGTTGTCCTTACCAGGGTCGCCAAGGCGAAAAATGAAAAAGAGCGCGTCAAAAAATCCGAAAGAGCCCAAACAGTCAGGTTCGTCCACAGAAAACAAAACGCTTTTGGGACAAATTCTGGTGGAGCTGGGTTACATAACCATTTACCAGCTCGACGAAGCACTGCAGATTCAACGCGACGACGCCGCCAAGGGCAATGAGCAGAAAGCGCTGGGTCAGATCCTGCTCGAGCTCGGCTATTGCGGTCCAAACCAGCTGATTCGCGGAATTCAAGTGCAATCCGAATACCGCAAAGTTGCCCCTTCAGAAGACTAGCTCACGCCTTCATCGAGAGTCATGGTGCATTGCATGCGCCGTGCGTATCTTGAAGACATTATCAAGAGATTCCGGGTAAACCCCAATGACAAGGGTTGCCGGGCAGCTTAATATCTTTTTGCCGGCAAACGTCGTTTTTCTGCTGAACACGCTTAGATATTTTAGAAAGAAGATAAACTTCTAATGGGCTGTCTTTTTATGACTTCTCATAAAAAGTCCTCATTGCTCTTACTTCAGCCTGATAGCGTGATTTTTAATTGGGACTAGGCGCAAGAATTACATTTGGATTTTTGACCGTGATCATGATCATGGTTCTCGCTCACGCCGGTGGTTCTACTTTCAACGACTACAAGAATAGTCGTGACACCGCTTCCATGAGGGTGGGAGAGGCTGTCAAACAAATAGACGGAGACTTGAAAGCAATTCGGGAAGCGAATCGTGCCTTCGCCATTCAGATGGTCAGCGACCAAAATCTGATGGGACCGTTTAGCCGAGGTGATAAAGCAGCTTTTGGAACTGCTCTCAAAGAAGTCGTTCTGAAAACGGGCTTCAATGGCTTTGTCACCATAATCGACGGCAAAGGGCACGTATTCTACAGCAGCGATGCCCCGAAAGCTCCGGACTTTGACGCCAGGGCTGCCAGCCCGGCCGTCGACTTCGTATTCAAGAACAACGATTGGTACGGAGGCGCGGCTTCTTTCACAGCCACAGGAACTGTAGCCGAATCCAGTATGGTGCCAATCAGGCTTGGCTCGAAAGTAGCCGGCGTGATGGCGGCAAGCCAGCCGCTCAACGCTGAATTCTTGACCGGCATGGTGACAAAGTTGCAGACCATGGACCCGGCCCGCCTGGCCGGCATAGATCTGGCGCTGGTCTCCTGCAGCAACAAAGCCGCCAGAGGTGGGCAGCTAATTGCCGTCACACCGGGACTGGGCCGCAAACCAACCGGATTTCTAAAACAGCTGGCGGAGGGCGGCGCCAAAGCACTTCCAGCAAAAGGAGGCCCATTCAGTGCCTTCATGAAGGCCGATGCGGGATTTGAACAGAGCGGGCGGCTCTGGCGCGAGTGCGGGCTGGTTCAAGGAAGCAAAAACGACAGTATCGCCATCATGTTGGTCAGCACACCTGTGCCCGACATGCTGGACAGAGCCTCTAAAGTCATAGTTCTTGCAGCCGCATCGGGAGTGGTCGCATTCCTGTTTGCATTGCTTTTTTCGGCAGGAATTACCAAAGGCGTTAATTCGCCGCTGCGTTTCCTGATTCGCCGCACCAATGAATTGGCCAGCCAGAGACAGGTGTTACCCGCTCTGGAAGGACTTTCCGGAGACTGGCTGGAATTGGGCGAATTGATTGATACATCGGTGGTTTCGATGCGTCAGACAGTGACCAATCTCAAGTCGCAGATACAGCGCCAGGCCGAAGAGGTAGATTCGCAAAATCGTTCTCTTGAAGCAGCCAATCAGCAGGTTGAAACACTCAACCGCCAGTACACGGAAAAGGGAAAACAACTTTCGGAAATTTCCAAGCAAATCAATTTCGCCAATCGGCAGGCGGTAATCCTTCAGCACAAGCTCGATTGCATCTTGCAAGTTTCAACGGAAGGATTTTTGATCCTCGATCAGTTCGGCAATGTAATTTCGGCAAACCCTGTTTTCCTGCACTGGATGGGCGTCACCGAAGCAGAAATCGCCGGGCGCCTTTGCTTCGATCTGGTCAGACGGCCTGGGGAGACACGCAATAGCGCTGCACATGGTGAGGTTTTTGCCACTCACGGCGGCGATCCCAATGCGCTGATCAATCAATTTTATCCGGAAGGCGTTGTTTTTCACCGCTGGGAAAACAAACAGGTAGAAGTGCTGGCACACTTGCAGCCGATCGTCAGCGACGAAAACAATATTCAAGGGTACGTAATGGTATTACGCGACCGCTCGTTGCGCAGCGAAAACACTCAACTGAAAGGCGAGATTGTCGCCATGCTCAACGACAATATTCGCGCCCACCTCATTCACGGCGAAGAACGCTGGAGTGTGATTTTATCGAACGCAGCACAATCCATGCACCCTTCGGTGGGCCAGACTCTTGCCGAACTGCATGTGCACTACGAACAGTTGCTGGGTGTGGTTGACAGTCTGCTCATGATATACGGCGGCATAGTGCCACCGCCGGCAGTGCATACGCAGCGCGAACAAATCATGGTCACTCGCGTGATTGCCGAGTGCCTGGAAGAGTCTGCTCCTCTGGCACGCGACAGGCAGCTCGCTCTCGACTATAAGAGCGTGCCGGGGCTTCCCAATATCAGTGGCAACAAAGAAACTTTCAAAGCAATCTTGCTGCCCATGCTGGAAAAAATGATCACCATAACAGCCCCTGGCGGACGAGTACGCGTCGAAGCTCAGTCCAAGGGTACTGAGTTGCGCATCGGAGTCTCGAGCTCCGGTCCGTCACTGCCTGAAGAAGAAATAGCCGACGTCTTCTCCGGCTTCATTCAAGGAAAGCACTCAGAAGACACCTACAGCTCAAGGCTTTCGATGTACCTGGCCCGTAACAATGTGGAGCGAGTAGGCGGAAGAGCATGGGCAGAATCAGGCGCTGGACGCGGTACCATAGTCTACTTCTCGCTGCCTCTGGGTTAATGAGGTTTCTACCGAAGACTGCACGGGCATGGATAAACCAGCAGGCAGAATGCAGTCTTCACGGAGATTCTCATGAGCGATGCAAATAACCAGGGCAACCGTGATCACAACAACGATGCGGAGCTCGACCCCGATACCAAGCCATTGACACTGGCTGAATCAATTCGGCGCAAGATAGCAGAAATGGAGCATTCAAAAGCCAGGGAATTAAATGGCGCATCAATTCCCATTAAAACTGCAACGCCCGCGTCCAGCAAGATTACCAGTCTGCCCAAAATTCCAGCCAGAGAAATCCAAGAAGGCTCTGTTATTTATGCCTACAATATCTTGACTCTGTTGCACACTGGAGAATCAGCGAGAATTTTTGTCGCAGAGCATTCCCTGTTAAACCGGCGATTGGCGGCAAAAATACTAACTAGCAGTGCTACCCGTGACACCCTCAAGGTGAAACGTTTACAGGAAGAAGCCAGGGCGCTTAGTAAGCTTGAGAGTGCGCACTTAACAGCTGTCCATGATTTCGGTATTGCTCCTACTGGACATCCCTTCATGATTTTCGAGCTTGTGGAAGCTCCCTCTCTCGAGCATTTACTCAAGTCGAAAGGCCAGCCACCTGCAGAGTTCAGTATGCAAATTATCGAACAGGTGGGTGAAGCAATTAGCGAGGTACACAGTCAAGAGCTCATCTATGCCAATTTAAAACCAGGACATGTGCTGGTCAAGGAATTGCCCAACGACCGGGTGAACGTCAAACTAATCGACTTTTTCGCTGTTTACCGGGATCGCGGCCTTCCAACATCTGAACCTTCAGAAGCTGGGGCACCGTATATGAGTCCCGAGCAACTCTATTTAAAGCCCTACGAAAAACAAACCGACGTATACTCACTTGCTTGTCTGTCATTCGAATTGCTTACCGGAAAGCCTCCGTTCCTCGAACAATCACTACTAGGCTATATTCAGGCGCATTCAACAAAACGGCCTCAGAAGGTCGATGGCGCGCCTGTTTCGGATGCAACGTATCAGGTGCTTTTCAAAGCTCTAAAAAAAGAGCCTGCAGACCGCCACCGCACCGTAAAAGAATTCGTTGGCGACCTTAAGAACGCATTACTCGGTGATTAGCGCCTATGTCTCCTTTTTTATTAGTTGAACGCTCTGCCAGATGTCGCCTGGATTGGCGGGCGGCGGCTCGATTGCCCGGATGCGCGCTTCCAGTTTTTCTGCCTCAGTCGCACGTTCCATTTTTTGCAAGAGCATAAGCAGATTTTTTAAGGGTGTGAGCAAATCCTCGGAAGTTTCTCCGTAAGCTTTTTCTTTTATAGATATTGCCTTAAGGTATAGAGGCTCGGCTTTGTCATATTGCTTACGCGCACTGTGAACGGCAGCGAGATTCTGCAAACAAGGGGCAGTCTCGAAGTGTTCTTCGCCGAACAGTTGCACTTTCAGGTCGAGGGCCTTCTGATATGCCCCTTCGGCGAGACCAAACTTACCCTGAGCATGATAGACCGCTCCCAGGTTATTTAAACTCCTGGAGTACTTCGCTTGTAATTCCTCATCATTCTCATATCCTGGCTCGCTGCAAAACTTTTCGGCAATAGCGACAGCTTCTTTGAACTTCAGCTCGGCCGGCACGAGCTTGCGGCGCCCGAATGCGGCATGCCCCTGCTCGCTGACCAACAACCAGTATGCCAGTTCCTTTTCCAAATCTAGCTCTGATGCGGTCTGGTTTTCCTCAGCCATTTGCCTGCTCCATCATGCGAGTTCATGCCAGTATTGGCAACCGGCAAGTTCGGCGCCAGGCTCAACAGTATAGATCTCCTTGATCAG
>JADZFV010000412.1 GCA_020854255.1 Candidatus Melainabacteria bacterium
CCTTATCGTTAAGATACGCATAGATAGCCAACTTTATTTCGTTTTGCATAAGCTTCCGGTGCCTGTGGCGGGTTGATTGCGCATCCGGCTACACTGAGTACCTGAGATGAAACCCTGCAGAACAAACAAAGAGCTGGTCTTGAGCCATTGCAGACTTAAAGAAAGAGAAGAATTCTTCCAGCTTGGCAATGGTAAACTCATGCTTAACCCTTACTGACAAGCATCCACTACTTGACTAGCTGCGCTCTGCAAAACGCCCTGCCACTAAAGCACTGCATCAGCCAGAAGACTTGTCAGCAGAAGAAAGGAAAACCCTTCCAGGATGCCGAATTCAATTTTTAGTGACGGCTTACAAAAACAATCGATCTCGGTTGTACGCAAAGACAAAGCACGCGCGGCGAAATTCTGCGTCTATGCTGCTGCCGCATCTCTGGCAGTAATTTCTACTTGTCAAACATTGCCCGTAACTGCAGCACCCAGCCGCCTGCTTGAAAGTCCATTTGTTTCTGCAGAGACAAAGAAGAAACTTTTGCTGATTGAAAAGCAGCGCAAGGAATTGCATGAGCAAGCAGCTTTGGCCAGAAAAAAAGAACAACTGGCCATGGTCAAGTTGTCTGGCATCACCAAAAAACTCAATACCGCTACAGGTCAGTTGGTGGATTCAAAGCACCAGCTCAAGCGCACTGAAAGTAAGCTTAATGAGACCGTTCAAGTGCTCACGGTGACGCAAACAAAGGAAGAAAAACTTTCCGCCGGTGCAGCCAAACGTTTGCGCGAAATTTATGAAGGTCAAAGGCTAAGCTTCCTGGAAATGCTTTTCCAGATTGATTCTCTGCAGGCATTTCTGGACAACATTTATTTTCAGGAGCGCATTGCTGAGGAAGACAGAAAGTTGCTCAACGAACTGAGAGCCAAAGCAGCCGCGCTCAATTCCCGCAAAGGCGCACTGGCCGACCAGAAAGACAAAATAGGCAGCATGGTCAGCGAATTTGCCCGGAAAGCGATGGAAATCGCCAAGGCACGCTTCGAACAAGAACAAGTGGCGAGCAAATTGAAAAATCAAAGAGCTTTTTACGAGCGGGCCGAAGAGCAACTTTCAAACGAATCGCATCGATTGGAATCACAGATTCTGGCCATGCAGCGCTCGGCAAGAAGTTCTAACAAACCGGCCCAACAGGGATCCGGCAATCTGTCCATGCCGCTCAAGGCTCATATCACATCGCCTTTCGGATGGCGCCGCCATCCAATTTTCGGCGTGCGCAAATTTCACACCGGCATCGATCTGGCCGGCCCTAACCGCTCGCAAATTCGCGCCGCCGATAGCGGCAGCGTTCTTTTCACTGGCTGGTACGGCGGTTACGGAAAAGTTGTGATCGTAAGCCACGGTAACGAAATGGCGACGCTGTATGCTCACTTATCACGCACTTCAGTGGCAGTCGGAGACAATGTCTCCAAAGGCGATGTGATCGGCAACGAAGGCACTACCGGTTTTTCGACAGGGCCGCACCTGCACTTCGAAGTGCGCGTCAACGGCAAGCCGAACAATCCTCTCAATTATTTGCGCTGATTGCATCTTGCTTTGGCATCTATTGCAATACCTGCCGCGCCAGTGAAAACGAAAGTTTCAGAGGGCAAGAAAACGCTCACGGCGCCCATGCAAAACGCCACGATACTTTCGAATTCGTGGCGTTTATCGATGCATTTTCGATTGGGCCGATTCGCATTCACAAAGTCACGAATCGATCAATCTCATTACACTCAGGCTATGCGCTGTGCCTTATTCTTCAGCTCTTTGACCAGGTCTTCTTGACCGAGCAAATAGCCTCTGCGCGCTTGATCATCGGCATAGGAAATGATCGCTTCGGTGACATTATTAAGCATGGAAATCGGTACAAATTCACTCACCTGGTTAAGCAAGCGCTCAACAGTGACCCACTCTTCGGTGTTCAGCGGAATGGCATCATCCAATCTCGCGATTATCGTGTAATTCCGGAGTTTATCGGCCCTGGTATTCATACTGTCACCTGCATGTGTGCTTCCGTGTCCATTGGCATTCTTGTAACCGGGCTCCTGCATTGATTGCCGGTGGAGCTCTTTCACGCCCAACCCTTGGAAACCGCTATAGTTACTGGCTTCAAGAACCAAAAGTCGGCTCTATCTCACCGAGACTTTTATTCCCGGAAATTTTTTGTTTAACACCAATTAATGGTTGCCAAGCCTAAAAACGTTATTTGCAATACTTTTGCGCGTACAGCTCTTTCACAAAAGCCTCAGCCTGGGCGCGATCCACCACTTCCTTCAAATCTCTGGCTTCTTCCAGAGCCTTCAAGAGTTCGCCCACAATCGGACCCGGATTGAGTTGCAAGAGCTGCATGATGTCATGCCCCCCGATCAAAGGCTTGAGGGTGACAATTTCTTCAAGGAAGATCCGATAGCCGTGCATGAGCGAAATCAGCCCCGCCTCAAGGTTTTCGCGGTTTTCACCGCTGAGTCCCGCCCCGCAGGTGGCACCCAGATCGGCAAAGGCGACCATCATCAGCTCAGGCACGTCATCTGCGACTGTTCGGTAAAAACGGTTGATCGCCTTGGGCGTGGGAGGTCCCTGATGAAACAGCTGACCCGGGCGCAGATGCAATTCCACAAGCCTGGTGACAAAACGCTCGATCGGTCGAGACCAGCGCATCCTGGCAGCGATCAAGGCGGTCATTTGAGCGCCGAGCTTATCGTGTGCGACAAAAGTATGTTTTCCTTCCGGGGTTACCTCCCAGGTCCCCGGCTTGCCGATGTCATGCAAAATACAGGCCAGACGGGCAGCCGAAAGCCTGCTGACGCCGGAAGACAATTCACGTCTCGCGCTTGCATGCATCCACGCAGGCAGGTCCGGCAGGCGCTTATCCAGTTCGTGCACCGTGATGACGCTGTGATCGAAAAGCCCGAGATGATGATAAGAATTAGGCGTCACCTTGCGGCAGTCGATAAGTTCCGGAAAAACCACCTCGAGCACGCCTGAGGAGGCAAGCTGCTTAGTCAAATGTCCGGCTGTCGGACCGGAAAGGCTCTCGAACAGCTCGAAATTGATACGCTCGGGCGCCACAGATTTGAGCCCTTCCGAGAGCTCCTTGACCCAGGTTAAAGTAGCTGGCTCAATTTGGGCATCCAGCTGGTGGGCAAAACGAAAAGTTCTGAGCACACGCAACGGATCGTCCAGAAAACATTGTTTAGAAACAGCCCGGATCGTCTTTGCAGAAAGGTCTTTAAGCCCGCCGGCCAGGTCGAGCACATAATCGGGATAGAAACTATCCCAGGCCAAGGCATTGACCGTAAAGTCCCTGCGCTTGAGATCTGCCTCGATGCTGCCGCCCACACAACCGGAGAAATCAACAATGCTGCCATCGTCAAAAACCACTCGAGCTGTGTCATTTGCTTCATCCAGAGGAACGAAATGCCCGTCCATCTCGATGGATATGACCTGTGCAAAGTCAAAGGCCGAGCCGCCCGCCACGGCAAAATCGACATCTCGCTTCCTTGAGCTGTCGCCGGATTTTGCGACATCAAAAGACTGGTTGTCATGAGAGGCGATGCTGTCGCGAACGTAGCCGCCCACTATATATGTAGATACCGAGCAGTTGCGGGCGTGAGCCAGAACTTGCTTTACCAGCGGGTTTTCCAGGGGATGGCAGCCTGGAGCAAACTCGACTTTGCTTCTCATGACGTTCTCTCAAATCCTTGAAATTTCAAGGTGGGACTTGAAGGATCAGGCCGTTTCGGCTTCCTCTTGTTGAACGTGCTCGTATTCTTCTCTTTCTTCTTTGGAAATTTGCAGATGACCGACGAAATATACAACCCCGCCAACCAGGCTGCTGAGAGTGGTTAGAGCCAGCCACATCATCGCATACGTGAGCGCATGCGAGTTATCGACACCAATGAAAGTCAGGAAGTATGTGTATGCCCACTCCCTGATGCCGATGCCGTTAAAACTGGGAGTGATGAAGCCGAGAACGGCCACGCAAGGATAAAAAACGAAGTAGTACCAGATGGGAATCATGGTCAATCCCAGAGCCAGCCCAATTGTGATGTGGCATAAAACAATGACCAGCTGCAGGATCACAGATAGAAAAAGCGCCGAGAAGACTAGCTTTCGATCGTGCCAGTACACTTTCGCCGCGGAATTTTCGAATCGCCTGGTGATGCGATTATCCGGGCCCAGGACCATATGGCAGAGTTTCGGCGCCAGTGGCAGAAATAAGAATATGCCGGCGGTGCCAAGCAGAATGGGCAATTTCAGCTTCCAGGGCAAATGTCCGGCCGGTCCGGACAGAATCCCAACGGTGGCGAATAGAAAGAGAACGGCGATGCCGACCGTGCGATCGGCAAGTACTGAGTAAAAAGCGCTCTTGTATTTACCCGTGCCCTTAGAGAGGTAATAGCCTCGCGAGAAGTCTCCTCCTACAGTGGAGGGCAAAAACAGATTGAAGAAAAGTCCGACATAGCAATACTGCAGAAGCGCCAGGAACGGCTTGCGAAGCGCAACAGCGTCGGCGAGCAATTGCCAGCGCTTGGCATTTATGAAAACAGAGCCCAGAAAAAACGCTACGGCGGCAGACAGATACCAGCCGTTTGACTGGAGAGCCACCTGCCAGCTTTTGGAAAGGTCCACTTTGCCCATAATGAACAGGCTGGCCAGCATCAACGCGCTAAATGCCAGTTTCAGCCGGAGTTTAGTCTGCTTGGACAGGCGAATCTTTGCCAGTCCGCCAATGATTGGTAAAGATTTCAAAAGGGTGCTGTCCACTTCGGATGCCGATTTGCCCCCGTTGTCTGATGGTACCGGGGACGTAGATATGAGTGACTGATTGGCGGGTGTGAATTCAACCCTTTCAGCATACGCGGGCGAGACCATTTGCAGGCGCTTATCCTATTGGTTACCAGAAAAATCACTCGAAATCAGGTTCAATGTTAGGTCAGACAAGGCTGGCATTTAAACCCCAATCAGTTAACTTAGTCTAGATGTTTAGTTATTTTGGGTAAAAAGCTATCGACTGTTGGCAAGGCGAGGGCTAAAATAAGATTTTGTTTAATTCGTAAAAGGGGCGAAAAGCGTGCCTATTCAGGGGCGCCTTCAAAAACCACGTCCCAGACCTCAGTTTGCAGCCCCGCGGTTCGGCTACGGAGGGCGGGCTAACCAAAGGTGCCAGACAGGAGGCGCCAAGAAATGTCGAAAAAAAGAGGGGCGGATCAAAAAATACCAATTTCGCTTTAGTTCACAGAATTTTGGCGGGTTTGCCCGCCATGATCTAATATCAGTAGTAGGTACCTATGAGTTCTTTACAGGGGAAACTGATTCAGTGGAACAGAGAAGAGTAGCCCGTATCGGCATTCCGTTGGTTTTGTGTTTGCTATTTTTCGCTGTCCAGTGCTGGCTGTTGACCGGCGGCAGCAAGACCCAGCCGGCCCAGATTTTGATAGCCGACACCTCCGAGCTCAAAGCATCTCCTGCTCTGGCCGAGATAACGCGCAATGTGCCGCCTCAAGTTCTCTATGCCAAGGCCTGGAGATTGCTCAAAGACAATTTCTACGAGCGGGGCTTCAATACGCAGGATTGGTCGCGCTGGGAACACCATTACGACGGCAAACTGAAGACATCAGAAGATGCGCACAAAGCCATCGAAACCATGCTTGCCAGTCTGGCTGATCCGTACACTCGTTTTCTAGATCGTGACTCCTTCGATGAAGAGAAATCGCAAATCGAAGCTCACTTGTTCGGCGTCGGCATGCAGCTGGGCATGAATAAAGAGCACAAAGTAGTTGTGATTGCGCCGATTGAAGGAACACCAGCGTTCAATGCCGGAGTGCACCCGGGCGATGAAATCTTGGAGGTGAATGCCAAGCCGGTTAAGGGTCAGTCTCTCGATCAGGTAGTTAAACAGATCAGAGGCGAGATCAACTCGGTCGTAAGCATTACCTTCCTGCGCAAGCAAGACAGGCGCAAGGTCTCCCTTAAACGTGCAGAGATACCAATCAAAGCCGTGGCCAGCTGCGAAATTTTGCCCGGCAATCTTGGCTACATTCGGTTGGACAGTTTCATCTCGCAAAAAGCCAACTCGGAGATGAGGCTTGCGCTCAAGAAATTGAATAATACCGACGGACTGATCATCGATTTGCGAAATAACCCGGGCGGATTGCTTTCCAACGCGATCGATATCGCCAATATGTTCCTTGATCATGGCACCATAGTCAGTACTATCGACAGCGAAGGCTACAAGGCAAAAACCGAAGCTCAAAACAGCCCGATCTCCAAACAACCGATTGTGGTGCTGATCAACCAGGGCAGCGCCTCGGCCTCGGAAATTCTCTCCGGAGCCTTGCACGATAATGATAGAGCCAAACTTGTCGGACAGAAGACTTTCGGAAAAGGACTCGTGCAATCTATCAACAGACTCGATGATGGCTCCGGCATCAACGTCACCATTGCCAAATATCTGACTCCTAACGATGTGGACATTCACAAACATGGCATAAGCCCCGATAAGGATTGCGAAGTAGTGCTCAAAGACGACGACTACAACAAAGGTCGCGGACCCTGGTGGATCGATCTGTCTTATTCGAACTTCAAGCGCTCACCTACTGACGGCAAAGACGTGCAGCTGGCAAAAGCGATGGAAGTGCTGAAAAAAGAAGTGACGACAGCGCCCAGCCACAAGACAGTTTCGCTGAAGAAGCACTAGTTTTAAGTTGCCGGCTCCTACCGAAAAGTCATGCGCTTTTTCCTAGCAGTCTAAGCCTTCGATGGCTTTGCCGTGGTGGCGCAGCTGTGTCGTTGTGGAAATCGTTGTGGCTTGTTCCATTAACCAGTCGGGCGCTCGGCGTCCAGTCAGGATGAGAACGGTAGGATCTTTGCGGTAATCAAAGGTTTCTTTGACCGCCTCCCAGTCCACCAGTCCCACGCGGGCCACATCGAGAATTTCGTCGCCTATGACGATATCGTCTCCACGCTTCAATGCTTCGGCGACAAAATTCAAACCGGCCAGAGCTTCCGCTCTATCCTCAGGCAATATGCCGTTGGGCGAACTATAAAGGCGGAAGCTGCCTTTAGGTCCGGTGCCAAGGCGGTTGACGCCTGAATACTTGACAGTAAGCCTGCCGAATCCGGGCTGCTGAACGTTTGACAAGACTCCCAGTGCAAGGCCCTCGCTGGAATTTTCTTCCAGCTTGTCGAAAAAAGCCAGAGTGACGTTCTTGCCCTTGCTCAGTGCTCTCAGCACTACACCAAATGTGGCTGTAGTTTTTCCGCAGCCGGTGCCCAGATAAAGTCTGATTCTTTCCTGGACGGCCTTCGCCTGTGGTTCTGCTTCAGTTGTCATCATATTGTGGCCGCAAAAGAGTTAAAACAGTGCATATGATAGCCGGACTCACGACACAAGAACTGAGAATTTAGAATGCGGCTATCTTAATCAGCTGTACTTGATGAGCTCAACCGGGACAGGCTTTCCGTCTTTGTCGACACAAACAAAAGTTATATCGGCTTCGGTGACGGCGACTCGCTCGTCGCCGCGCATCGATTCCACATCCACATGCACCGTAACAGAGGTAGTACCAACGCGCGTCACGGCTGTATAGAAGCTGACTGCCTCGCCGACCAGCACAGGTGCGTGGAAAACGACCTCTTTGATGGCCACTGTAACGATGCGCTGGGCAGTCACACGGCTGACTGCTGCGGCACCGGCTAAGTCGATATAGCTGAGAATAACGCCGCCGAAGATTGTTCCGTGTTTGTTGGTGTCACGGGGCAGCAAAATTACACGAATAGCCGGATCGCGCAGTTCGCCCGAAGCCATTTTTCTCGGCGTATGATTCCTGGCACCGGCCATATGTTCTTCCTCGTTCGCGCAGATTCGATGATTGTCGCAGACGGACTGCCATCTTGATAACAAGCCTTGTCTGAAGTAAACCGGCATAAGAGATATCTCACCGCCCTCGGTGGCAGCGCCGCCCGCCGGCTTTTTCACCCCAGCCCCTTGATTTGGTCGAGAGCTTGAAATTCCGGTCATGGTCAGTATTTAAAGAATAGCTATAATCCGGATGTCGTCATGTCGTCCAGCTACTGGCAACCGGGCAAGTAAGTTTGCAAAAAATGCGATTCTAGAAGTGCGTCTAAAGATACCCAAAGGAAAATATTCTCTTCTTGCCGGTCTGGCGGCGATTTTATCGTGCGCAGCTACATTTGCTGGCGCGATTCCTGCAAAAGCCCTGGATGGTGATTTGGCAACCAGCCGAGGCGCATTGCCGAGTCTGGTATTACCGGCGGTTCAGACCAAGGTTTCAAACTCAATTACCAATACTGATGCAACCAGTGCAGCTGCCAGCCAACAGGCAGTTTCAGCGCAGCATGATGTTTCAGAGCGAAGAGAAACAGGCCAAAGCGAAGTCCAAGCTGCTGCCCCCATGTCTCTGGAAACATTGAAGCTGCAAAACTGCAGCGCTGTGGCGCCGTCTGAAAAGCAGGACACAGCTAGATCATCTGACGCTCCCTCTGTTGAGACTTCTGTAGATCCGTTGATGCCTGCTTCGATAGCACAATCGGTATCACGCCCGGACGACACCCAGCAATTCGACCTTACGCCGATAAAGATTCCAGAACGCGGCGCCGCGTTCAGCGATTTCGATACATATAAAGCGCGCATGTTGTACAGGCTGCCGGCCAGAATGTTCTTTTCGGGCACTTGCGAGAATTCCTTGCGTTTGGAAACAAACGTTTTTCAGACATCGAGAAACCCGCAGGCTGATGCTGTTTATCGGGTATTGCCGAACCTGACCGTCGGTTACGCGCTGAACAGGCGCACAAGAGTGTCCAGCAATTTCTTCTTTTTCCGCGATCAGTATGCAAGCAGAGACAGCATACTGAGCCGCAATATCTATTCGGTTGGACTGCGGGCCGATCGCGATTACACGATCAATGAAAAAACCACCATGACGGCAGGATTGTTTTGCCGAGAGCTGTTTTTCAATCTCAGCTCCAGCACACCGGCGCTCTGCGATATCATCCCTTCGGCAGTTGTAGTTCGTCGCGTAGGCAATCACGGTGCTGCATACGCCAGTGTCATGGGTCAGGTTCGCTTTCAGAAAATGCTCGATCGCTTCCAAGAATTCGATCAGTTTTATTCCGTGGGCTACATTCTCAGAAAGAGCCCCTGGCTGTTTACGACCGACTGCACGTTTCTTACCAACTTCGGCAACAGCAATCTTCGCGGCGGCAACAACAACCAGACTTTTGTTCTGACCGGCGAAATTGCGCGACAATTGCACAGAAATATTCCGGTCGCCGCATTTGTAAGGGCAGAGCCGATTTTCAATATGGGAGCCAACTCAAGTCCCGGACTGGCCGGCTTCAATTTTCGCCTCTATGGCGGATTGAGAGCAGAAATATCCAAACCGGCAATATTCCCAACCAAGCTGGCTTCCAAATAAATATTGCAACTGTTGAAGCTATGGGCGCGCACCAGTGTCCGGAGCAGAGACTTGCCACGCGTCTTGTTTTTTGCAGAAAACCTGGGGCGCGCAGGATATTGGTACCTGCTTTAGAAACAAGTCAACCTAGTTTGTGTCGCCGATTAACTGGAAGGCAGCCCAGAGGCGAGGGTTGGGACGGTTTGCTACCGTTCCGGGCGGCGAGGCGAGCAGCCTGTCCATGAAGCCGATTGTCTTGATTTGAGCGTCTCTCAAAGAGGCTACTTTTGACTTGCCGGACAGGAAAGATTTGTAAAATTCACCCATTTGATACTCGGTCATGACGTCGTCCACATTCCACTGACTGACCACCACAGACGGGGCTCCGGCAATGATGAAAGCTCGCGACAAACCGACCACGCCGTCTCCTGTAATCTTTCCACGCCCGGTCTGGCAGGCTGAAAGCACCACCATCTTGGCCTTCAAAGGCGGCATCGAAAGAATATCCTTGACTGTAAGAAGCCCGTCGTCGGCGCCTTCCGGTGCAAGGACAAGAGCAGACTCCATCGGTCTTTCTTCAGAAATGAGTCCGTGAGTAGCCAGGTGAATCACTGAACTTTTCGGGGCCAGATTTCGATAAGCGGACTTAGTCGCCTGGGCTCCCACTTCCAGTGTTGCCATGCCATCGCCGAACAGAGTCGCCACCTTTCTTACTTCCTTTTCTGCAAATGGCAGCGAGCCAAGAAAGGCAATCACCTTGGTTATCGGGTTGCCGAAAGCCAAAAGGGTGTTGTCTTTGGCTCGCTGCGACTCGCAGGCAATCTTTTCTGTTGCGCGCCAGACGCCTATAGCTGGAAGATAGCTGACAGTGTGTTCTTCAATAAGATACTTGCCCTTGGCTGACATGAGGGCCGAGAAAGGCACCGAAAAGAGAGCCCCGTGCGGAACAAAGGTTACAACTCCATCAGGGTCTTCCGGCAGATAGCTTTGAATCGGCGCAATCAGGAGACTGTAAAGATCTTTTAGCAAGACTTCTCGCATTTTGTCCTCACCGGCTAAATCCTTGGGCAATTTGGTTGCTTGTGCAATGGAATTGTGAGTCTCGCGTATTTTTTTCTTCAACTCAAACGCGTTAATCACCACAGGCGGTGCCAATTTGATTTGACCATTTGGATCAATCACCCAGATCAAAAGTTTGTCCTTGAGCATGCAATACTCAACAACATGCGAATTGTGGCGTTTGACCAACTCGGTAATTTCTGACAATGAGGGCGCCTGGGCATTTACCGGACTGTAGGCAGATGACTCGACAAGAGTGGATGCTTTGGGGATTACTTTCACCCCACGAACAGTCGAATCAGGCATATTTTCTGCCATTGCCATAAGTTGCTGACCGGCAACTGCGCCCTTTTTTTCTTGCGAACCTTCGATAATTACAGCAACGGTGTCAGCCGAACTGCGACTCACCCTTCCTGACAGCAAGTCAAGAAAGGCTCTTGCTCTGCCCTTTTCGGTCTGTTCAAGGGCAAGATCTGCACGCCCGGTGGAAGCATATAGATCGATCAATTCCAGAAAACATTCCTGACGCAAATCGAGACTGAATGTTTTGAATGTGTCTCTTGATAGAAAAGTTCGTTCTTTCTCCACCAGGCTGACGGCCTGCTTGAGCTGCGTCTCGGCCTCTTTTGTCTGACCCAACATTCTGTAGGTTTTTCCTAGTCCGAGGGCGACGTCCCAGCGCGTATCAAAAGTGTTTTGCCCTTGGACCAGTTGAGCCGCTTTTTGGAAAGTCTCTTTTGCCGCCGCAGCATTTTTCATGGACAACTGCGTAAATCCGAGTCCGCTTAAGGACATACACTCTGTCTTTAAGTCTTTTGCGGCGCGCGCTGATTGAATTGCTTCGCCGTATGACTTTAATGCGGTATCAAACTTTTGAGCCATAAAATCAAACTGCGCCTGATTGAATGCCAGGCAGGCAATTACGCCAGGACTCTTACTGGCCGCCGCCAGACCTCTGGCAAGATCAAACTCTTTTTCAAACTCACCGCGCCTGCCCATATCCAGATGGACAACCGCCACACTGTTTACCAGAAGAGCTTGATTCTCGATATCACCGGCTGCGTCAAAAGCCGCTGCCGACTCCAGATAATACTTGATTGCCGCTTCCATCTGTCCGAGCGATCTGTAGCAAAGTCCCAGATCCCTGAGGATGCAGGCTTGCTCTTTTACACAGGCGCCACTGGATTTGCCAATCAAAAAATTGGCTTCCAGAAATCTGTCCAGTGCCTTCTCTACTTTTCCTTCCAGGAGCAAATCAAAGCCTTCTTCGGAGGCGGCCAGATATTGGCCGCGTTTGTTATTGCTCGACTGCGCCAATTTGATTGCTTGGCCGTGCCAATTGCGGGCGGCGTCGAAATTGGCTGTGTCAGCTTCTGCAGCACCGAGTGCAATCATGCATTCAACAATCAGATGAGAATCGTTTTCGCCTCTGGCGATTTCCATTGCTTTTTTAAGTTCTGTTTTTGCCTCTTGCGGCTGGCGGCAAGCCAATTGCAATTGCCCGATGCTGAGGAGAACCTGAGCTTGAAGCAAGGGTTCAACGTCCTCTTCGAAATTCTTGGCTGCTTGCCTGTAGGCTGTTATAGCATCGGCATAATCGCCCATATTGGCGCAGGTCCTGCCTTTTTGCCGATAGGCCAGCCCAAGCGTACGCAGTTCGTCCGAGCCTGAAGCCAGCTCGATTGCACACTGAGAGCGCTCTAAAGCCAACTGATTATTGCGGCGCACGGCGGCGACGGCAGCCAGGTTAATCAGCGCATTGGCTTTGACAGTAGCAGATGCAGTCGACTGCATGGACTCTGAGAGGAGTTTTTCTGCCTGTTCGTAATCTCCGGCTATCAACATACAGGAAGCCAGATTATCGAGAACACTGGCAATTTGCTCGCTGTTTTTGTTTTTATTTGCGACAGAAAGCGCTTCTCTATACATCTGAAGAGCATCTTGAGAGCGCATTTGAGACATCATCAAATGAGCCAGGGCAATGCGCACCTGCAAAGCCTGTTCCTGCCTGTGCAACTTGTCTTCGACCGCTAGGGACTGCCTGAAGTAGATCTCAGCTTTGCCAGCATCACCAATGGAAAAGTGATACTGTCCGAGCTGATAGAGGGCGTCAGCTTCTGCTTCGCCCTTACTTCCCCTAGCTTGACGCGCTTTCTCAAGAGTAGCCTCCAATTGGCTTATATGTTCTTTCTGCTGGTTGGAGAGTTCATCCACCTGGCCTGGTAATTTTGTAATAGTGGGGGCGGCGCTGGGGGCGGCCGTCACAGGCGGAGGGGAAAGCAGAGAAACGCTCAGACAAAGTGCAGTCACAACCACCAGAGCAGGCAGGGCTTTGCCCTTTTTACACACATCGATAGCCAAGTCCACGCTATTTCCTCGCCAGTCCGGCAAATTTGCCCTGGTTTCCCAATTCAGGCTCAAGCGCCTATTTTAAGCGACCACCGCCCGGCTCAGCCATGGCGATAATGAGACAGTGAGGGCAATTATGCACGTATACATGTGGGCATACATTAGCTCTGTCTGGGCTAAGGACTTGTCCGGCAGCCTCTCCAGAGCGAATATTTAGGGATTTCAGAGGGAACATTGTCAGCACGGCGATTAGAGCAAAGAGCATGTCGGAAGCAGAAGTAAACATTCGCTACAGAAGCTACCCAGTTCTGATTTTAAATCGTTCACTTTTCATTCTCCTGCCGCTCTCAGGTGTCTTCCTTTTATGGTCCAGTATCCTCCTTTCCTCTGCCGTCCTCAGCAACTTTTTGCAATATGGACCGACATCTCTTTTCCTGATGGCAGAACTCCTGGTTTTTGGCGCCATGATTTCTCTGGCACTTCTATCTTCAGACGATAGTGTTTTTCTCACGCGCGAAGGCATATCATTGCCGTTTTTTCTTTTGCCCAAGTGGGGGTTTCGCACCGAAAGGCAGTGGAGCGACCTGCAATACGTAACATTCAAACCGCGCAAAAAGGGCGGCGTGCTGAAACTATTTTTCAAGGACGGCAAGCAGGTTGACTTCGACTCGAGGTTATTCAAAGCCCAGGATCTCGAGCAGATGATTATCGCAATTGATGTATGGGGTGGCGGCAGTGACAGCTTTCCGGCACTCTTGGAGGCGCGCGCTCATGTCACGGGCACAAATCTTTTGGAAGGAAACAAAAACCATTCCTACACCGAAATGTGGGAAGAAGAACTCTCAACACGTTTTGGCGCCACCAATTTTATTCCTCTGGAGCCCGGACACAAATTGCAAGAGGGCAGGCTGACCCTGGAGAGACAATTGGCATTCGGAGGGCTCTCGGCAATTTATCTGGTCAAAACAGCTGAGAGCAAAAATCTGGTTTTGAAGGAAGCGGTCATACCCAGGGAAGCAGAGCCGCAATTGCGCGAGCAGTCAATCACGATGCTTGAGCGCGAAGCGCGCTATTTAAGCCAGTTGAACCATCCAGGATTGGCACGCGTCGTTGATTACTTCGTCGAAGACGACAGGCACTATTTACTTATGGAATACATCAAGGGCACCGATCTGCGCAGATACGTCAAAGAAAACGGCGCTATCTCGGCAAAAGAAGCGATCGATTGGAGCGCCAAGATAGCCGATATTCTTTCTTATTTGCACGAACAAGAGCCGCCCATCATTCACAGAGACATTTCAGCCGACAACATTATTTTGCGCGAAAATGACACGCTTGCTATTATCGATTTCGGTGCCGCCAATAGTTTTTTAGGAACGGCAACCTGCACTCTGATTGGAAAGCAGGCTTACATTCCACCCGAACAACTGCGCGGCAAACCTACTGTCAAAAGCGATCTGTACGCACTGGGTTGCACAATGTTTTTTCTTCTCACCAGCCAGGATCCCGAACCAATCAGCGTTTCTGATCCATCAATTATAAAGCCGGCCACGCCAAAACACTTGAGCAACCTGATTGCTTCACTGACTCAGTTGGAACAAGAGAAGAGGCCGAATTCCGCTCGAGAGGTAGCCACCCAACTCTCAAGCTGGAAACAAGCATGAGCAAAAACCCATTTGGATTGGGAAATACTGTCGCCGGACCCGAATCCAGAGAGTACTTCACGTGCACAAGGAGATTCCAACCGGAATATTTGGATTATTGCCCTAATGCTGAGGTATCGATCTGGTTTCGCCTGATTGATAAATGGCTGCCGGCCTTCTTTATTCTCTTCGGCCTTGTTTTTTTGATCGGCATTCCAACCAATACTTTGGACCCGACCTTGATATTTCTGGCCAAGACATTTTTGGTTCCTCTCAAACCTTTTTTGAACATGGCATCGACAGACAGCGTAAGCGGTTTCATCCAGACCTTTTCATTGATTTCGCAACCGCTTTTTATCCTTTTGGGTTTGTGGCTGGCGAAATTGACACTCGATCAAAGATCGAATCCAAACACAATTTTGCTGGGCGCGTCAGGAATTGAAATTATGCTCAAACGCGAGACATTTTCATCGGAAGTCGGTGCGCAATGGGTATCGAAGAAATTCATAGACTGGAACCATATCACCAGAGTCCAACTCGTGCGCCCCAAGAAGAAACGTTCTAACCTCGACTACCTAGTTATTCTCTATGCCGGTTCCTCCCCTTCCGTACAGATTCGATACGGAGACATACTTTCGCCGTGGCACCGCATGAAGTTCATCGAAGGGTTGAATCGTAATCTGCCTGAAAATGTGTCCTGCGAAGAATTGAAAGACGTGTTCGGCTCGCCGAACATTCGCCAAAGCTATACGGAAGTTTGGCTGAGAGAATTGGCGGCTGCACCCAAACGCGACAAACTGACGCCGCTTGCGCCAGGTCTTCATCTGCAGGACGGCGCCTATACAGTTCAAGAAAAAATAGGCATGGGCGGGCAGGGGACAGTCTATTTGGCTCGATCGCAAAAACTGCCTGATGACTCCAATCTGGTCGCTCTCAAAGAATTCATGCTGCCTGTTTTCCCGGATCCTAAGGTGCGCATGAAAGCTGCTGAAAGATTTCAGGTTGAGGCAGAAATGCTGGCGCGCTTGCAGCACCCGCAGATAGTCAGATTCTTTGATCTGTTTATTGAAGACCACAGAGCATACCTGGTGATGGAGAGAGTGCAGGGAGCAAATCTGAAAGCGCTTGTACAAAAGGCCGGAAGACTCTCGGAACGAGAAGTGGCCCGACTGGCCTGGCAGATGTGCGGAATACTGAAATTTCTCCACAGCAACGATCCGCCCATTACACACAGAGATTTCACCCCGGATAATCTTATATTGAACGACGAAGGCATGCTAAAAGTGATCGACTTTTCTGTGGCACGCCAGGTCGAAACAAAAGTCACAGGCTCAGTAGTTGGCAAACCGAGTTACATGGCTCCCGAACAATTTCGAGGCAGGCCGATTCCTCAAAGCGACCTCTATTCTCTCGGTGCCACTATGTTTTATCTCCTTACGGGAGAGGAGCCGCAAGCCATACAAACTGCCAATCTAGGCTCTGCTTTCTCTAGAAAGATGAACGATATCGTCTCCAGAGCAACCGCTATCGACGCAGATGATCGCTTTGCAAGTGCAGAAGCGCTAGCCGCAGAATTAGATACCTTCTTGGCAGAAAACATTGACCAGGTAGAAAACCTGGAAGGAGAGGTGATTCACTTGAGCAAAGAAAAGCAGGTCGATCAATCTTGAAAATCGCTTTGCAAGTATCGCCCTGGAAGTTAAACCGTTAACGGTTTAACTTCCAAAAATCATCCTCAGGGCTGAGACTCGGAGACGCCCGGAAGTCAAGGGGCGCTTATCGTTTGCCGGCGCGGCTGTATTCCTTGAATTTATGTGTTTCCAAGTATTCTGGATAAGTGCCGTTGTAATCAACAACACCTTGTGGCGTGAATGAAACGACTCTGGTTGCAACGTCTGAAATCAAGTCGCGATCGTGTGAGACGACGAATACGGTGCCAGGAAAAACCGACAAACCTTCACCCAGTGCATTTACCGCTTCTAGATCAAGGTGATTGGTCGGCTCGTCAAATATGAGAATTGGGTTCTTCTGCATCATCATGCGACCCATAAGCAGTCGCGCCGACTCTCCGCC
>JADZFV010000413.1 GCA_020854255.1 Candidatus Melainabacteria bacterium
AAGGAGACGATTCAGTTTTATGACTTACAGAAATATCGCTTTGGCAGCAGCCAGTTTAGTTCTAGTGGCTTCTCTGTCGGCTTGCAGCGGTGCAACAGACAGTGCGTCTACAACGAGCACCACTACCGCGACCACCACTCCTGATGCAACCAGCACTGCGACCACCACTCCTGATGCTGCTAGCACCGCCACGACGACCGAAAGCACCAGCACAGCTACAACCACCCCGTAGTTTGGTGTTCCGTCTTTAAGAAATGACGGTTGTCTCCGGAAAATCGTATCTGCCACCACCAGACTTGATCTCGTGGTGGCTTTTACTTAAGCAGGAACAAAAGTCTTAAACGATTGTCTTTTCATACTATAGAACGCGTCCGGGCAAAGACCTGCCATACAATTGATAAACCCCGGCTGAGAATGCTACAAGGGGTTAGGCGATGCGCCTATCCATTCAATGGACGCTGGATATCAAAACCACCACTTCTACATTTGCGCTGATATTTATTCAAAAGCAAGAGGAGATGAGAATTATGCACTCCAATACCGGCATGCGACCTTCAGGCGGTAACAAATACAAAAAGCCTATAGCCATGTCGTTGGCGATTGCTGCACTGGCGACATTCACTCTTGCCCTTGATCCTGCCCACGGACAAAATCCCGAGGGCGTTTCCCTGCCAGCAGGCAATCAAGCTCAAGGCGCTCCCCAAAAACCGCTGCAAGGACTTGATCCGGCGCAGGTCATCAAAGATACCCTCGAACGTGCGGTCGGCAATCAGGCGCTCGGACAGCCCGCCCTCAACAACCAGGGCCCGATCCTGGCACCACCAATCTCATTTGTCGACATCAATTCAGGGCGCTTCGGCAAATTAGATATTGATATGGAGGACGGCCAGTTTCTCGATGGGGCGGCAAAGCAATTGCATCTGACTGCTCGCAATCTCGATCTCAACGAAGGCATTCTCAAATCGCTCGACATAAATGTTAATGGCGGCACATTTCAGGACTTCACAGTCGACCAACTGACTTTGACCACTGCCGGTGATCTGAATTTCGATACCGGTATTCTTCTCAATCACAGAATTCTCCGCTTTACTACCCCAGCTCAGGCGCAGGTGTCTGCGACAATTACCCAGGACAGCCTCAATCGTTTTATCAATTCACCCAGAACTCTCGATCGCCTCTCGTATTCAGCCACTAAATCAGGCGGCATGCTGGCCAATTTGCTGGGCAGCATGGGAGGCAATGTTGGATTCAGCCTCACACAGGGCGATATCAAATTGACAAAGTCCAACTCGGTGAACATGAATCTCCAGACCCGCGTCGGCATCGGTCAGGTCGGGGTTCCTATACCGGTGGCGATAAAAGCCAAATTGGGTCTTAAAGACGGCTGGCTGGAGATGCAGGACACCCAGGTCTCCACAAACGGACAACCATTGAGCCCGGAGATTGCCAGGTTACTTGTGAATAAGGTGAACGGGCTGTCGAACTGGGGTAAAAGATCTGATGACATACAGTTCAGTTTTACTGAGCTGAAAGTCCTTCCCGGCAAACAATTCATTCTCAAGGGCACGGCGGAAGTTAAACAACTCAGATTTAGCCGCCTTCGCACCTGATCTTGCCAATAACCGATAATGACTCGCGTGCCAGGGAATTAGGTAGAGTGCACGAAGTGCGCAACCATAAATATAGAAACCACCAATAAGAAAGCGAGCAATGAATGTTCCGGCGGCGCGACAACAGACAATGGGATCAACTCAGACAGATCAAATTCACCCGCAACTTCACTAAGAATGCCGACGGCTCGGTATTAGTGGAATTTGGTGACACCAAGGTTTTTACGACGGCGAAAATTGAAGAGCGTGTTCCGGCCTTCCTGATCGGCAAGTCTGAAGGCTGGATAACAGCCGAATATTCGCTTTTACCGGGCTCGACCCTGGTCAGATCTGCTCGCGAAGTGACTCGCGGCCAGGCATCAGGGCGTACCAACGAAATTCAACGCTTGATCGGGCGTTGTTTGAGAACAGTTGTAGACCGGCGCGCCCTGGGCGAACGCACGATCACCATCGACTGCGACGTCTTCCAGGCTGACGGCGGCACCCGCGTCGCCAGCATATGCGGCGGTTTTCTTGCCTTGCATGATGCGCTGACAAAACTGCGCAAAGAAGGGCTCTGGGATGAGCTTCCCCTCACTGAGCATCTGGCTGCCGTCAGCATTTGCCAGGTAAAAGGTCAGCTTTTGCTTGATCCGAACTATTCTGAAGACTCGCAAGCCGAAATGGACAGCAATCTCGTCCTTACCGAATCAGGCAAGATTTTGGAATTGCAAATGACTGCAGAAACAAAGCCCTTCGACACCACGAAGCTTCAAGAACTTATCAACCTGGGCGAAAAGGGCATCAGGGAAATCATCTCCAAGCAGTATGAAGTGCTCAACCGTCGCTAAAGCCCACTAGCTGCGATTTTTGCCAGATGTTTCCGGCAGCCGGCGTGACAGCGATCAAATTCAGAAGCTAAAGCGTTGACGCTTTAAATTCCGGTCTTTGCAGGTAACGGTATGCAACAAGTGAAGAATTGCTCAAAATCCCGTCCCCTCAAGCTGTTCCAGCTCCACTTGTCGACCAGGACCGGGTGCCCTTGCCTAGGAGCCTGATGGTGAGTGGGTTTTAACTCTGTCAGTAGAACTTTAATTTATGTCTTTGTGCTGCTGACAACGGACAAAGAGCCATTAAACTAGAGGTCAAGGGTATCAAGTGAAGTCGTTTCCTAAGTGAAAGCACAAGTTACAGAAAAGCCTCCTGAAGTCGCCAGCCCCAAGGTAGATGCCGGCGCGCCTGCACCAGTGCAATCTGCCGCCGAGCGCAACTTCAACCCTGTAAGAGAGAGCTTCCGCGACGTCACAAGAATGGCACTGGTCAAATCGACGGTGCGCGTTTTCCTACGTATTTACAGGCTTCAGGGGCTCAAAGAAGCGCTGAGAGTATTTCCGATCGTCTGGGTGATCATCAAAGCAGTGCACGGCTTTGCCCGCTATCACATGGAAGAATTCGAGCGCACCTCAAAAGAAGGCGCCGACATCGAAGCCGCCGTTTTGACCAGCGAAAAGTACGAAGAATATCGTCTTCTGGGAGCCTGGCTCCTGAAACGCTTGCACGCCCTGGGCCCTACCTTTATAAAAATCGGCCAGACGCTTTCAACCAGAGCGGACTTGCTGCCCCTTCCGGCAATGCTCGAATTGGCCAAGTTACAGGAAGAAGTAGGCGCCTTTCCAACGTCTATAGCCCGCGACATTATCATCCGCGAATTGGGCGCGCCACCTGAGCAGCTCTACGCTCACTTCGATGCAGAACCGATTGCGGCGGCTTCGCTCTCTCAAGCTTACAGGGCCACTCTCAAGGATGGACGTTCGGTTGTAGTCAAAGTACAACGCCCGGATCTCGCACAGAGACTGGCCTGCGACGTCCAAGTTTTGGGTGCGGTCGCCGATGAAGTGATGAATTACCCGAGTCTATGCCGACACACCGATTGGCCGGCAGTGAATGAAGAATTCGCGCGCACAACTTTTGAAGAAATCGACTATATCCGCGAAGGAAGAAATGCCGACCGCTTCAGGCACAATTTCCGCAATTTCCCCAATATTTATATTCCGCGCATCGTCTGGCGTCTGACCGGCAGGCGCGTTCTCACCATCGAGTTTGTGCCCGGCACGCGCGTAACCGATGTAGAAGCCCTGGAAAGACAAGGCTTCAACCGAGCTGATCTGACAAAGGTTGGCGCCAATTTTTACCTCAAACAATTGCTGGAAGATGGTTTCTTCCACGCCGATCCGCACCCGGGCAACATGCGCGTCATGCCGGACGGTCGCATCGGCATCTTTGATTTCGGCATGGTCGGGCGCTTGAGTAATGAGCTTAAGCAGCATCTGGTCAATTCATTCATCCATGTCATCCAGAAAGACTATCAGGCGCTCGTTGATGACTTCGTGGGCATGGGCTTCCTGGATGAAGACGTCGATCGCGAATCTCTGGCCTTAGAGCTGACGCCGATCATCAATTCACGCTTTTCAGAAGGTCTCAATCGCGTGCAATTCCGCAAAGTGCTTTTCGATTTTTCCGATGTTTGCTACCGCTATCCTTTCCGCCTGCCGACCGAGTTTACTTATGTAATGCGGGCGCTTCTAACGCTTGAAGGCGTGGCGCTTGTAATAAATCCGGATTTCAATTTCGTCGATGCGGCAATGCCGTTTGCACAGCGCATCGCAATGAGAGACAGCGGCATGATCTCTCAAGTTGTCCTCAAGGAAGTGTTCACGGAGGGCAAATTCAATCCCGGCGCAGCCATCAAACTTATAAGGACGGCGGCACGGCTGCGCACACTGGTCTAGTCTTCTCTCTAGATCCACGTTTTTCACAGGGCACCCAACTACGTAATATCCCCACTAATTGCTCAAAGCGAGCATTAAATTGCGTACACTTTTTTTCGCTTCAGGCATATTATGAAGTTTATAAATAGATACTTCCAAGTTGTTGTACGGGTCACAAAGCGGTGACTAGCGCTTCTTCCATTGATAGACCAAATCCGTTGCGCACCTTGAAGTGCGGGCAGTGCGGTGAGCCCATTGAATGGCAAGCAAAATTTTGCGGGCAATGCGGCAACAACATGGCCATTGCGCAGAGTGTGCGCGGACCGCTGAAGGTGGAAAAAACTCCGCGCTGCACAAATGAATTACCTCGCTTTGCCCGTGCTCATCTCGCCGACATTACTCCCAAAGTAAAAGCGGAAATAAATCAGATCATGAGTGCACTTTTTCGAGAGCGCTTCATTTTGATACTGAACACGATTGTTCTTTTGGGCGTAAATTTTTTCGGCTTCTTTCTTTCAATTAAAGCGTATACAGAATTCATTGGAGACGATGTGGCGAAACTGGTAATTGCCTTTACGCCATTTCTGTTCGTCAATTCGATTGGATTCGTCACAATGATTCCAATCAGAGGGACAAAGCGAGAAATTTACAGGCTGCAGCAGCGCCTAATATTCCTTAGAGCGCAGATGGACTACAGTCACTTATCACGCTGATTCCTACTCGATAAAATGCTCAGTCTTCGGCTGCAACTTGCAGCCTGTGCCGTGCGAACCATCGATGGTTTTCCGGGGCTGGAAACTTTCGACAAATCATCAGTCGATCGGAACAAAAATATCGATTTCGCCAGAGAGGGATTTGACATCAAATCTTTCATCATAGAGCTCGAAGTCAGGGCTATTTGAGTGCTTGTATTCGCTCTTGGGAAGCCATGTTCCCCAGATGTAATTAACGGTATGCGGCAAATTTGTGAGCGCACCTTTGTGCGTGAATTTCGCATACTTGCGCCTGGGAATTTTGACTGCCACCATCCCTTCAGGGACTTCATCCAGAGTTGAAACCGGACGCCCGGCTATATAGACAAAGGTGTCGCCTTCTTTTACTGGAATGTCCTGGTGCTTGGGCATGCAGACACCGAGGGCATAGTTGCCGCTCAAATTGGGAATCTCGTTTTCGCGCTTGCTAAATTTGTCCCAGAGTTTATTGATTTGCCAAAATGGGTTCTCTGCAAAACTCGAGCCCATACCAATTACCAATTCCTCATCGTGCTCTACAATTTCTGGTTGCATAGTCAGTCCTTCCTCTAAATGCAGCATCATGTCTATGGTTGCCGGTTTTTTCTCCAGAGGCATCATGCCAAGTTTGCGCAAACGGCCTGGCGTCATGCCGAACATTGATTTGAAAGCTCTTGTGAATGCTTCCTGGCTGTCATATCCACATGAAAGAGCAATCTCGATCAGCTTTTCGTCCCTGGCCAGCATCTTGCGCGCTGCCTCTGATAATCGGCGTTTTCTCACATACTCAGCGACTGATTCGCCAAGCACGCTCTGGAACATGCGGTGAAAATAGTATTCCGAAAATCCAATGTGTCCGGATACTTGCTTGACGTCCAGCGGCTGCTCAAGCCGCTCTTCGATGAAGTTGATTGCCTTCGCCACAGGCAAAATATTGTCTGGCACTTTGACCGTTTCTTTCAAACTAACTTTCCGCCGATTGGCCTCTTTGGTTGTAGGAAGATTCTAAAAGTTGCATTTTCCGCTTTCTTGATTTTTCCTGCTCAAAGCAATTCTTCCTTACCTAAGTTTCATCCATTTTTGGGAAACGCTTGGCGACATCGCTTTGTACAATTCCTTTAGATTTGGCGCTGCCAACCCGCCCTCCTGGTTGCGCCAACCTGGAATCCGCTGCCTTCCTTTGCGCAGAGAGATTTGCATGGCTCTTGACACTCAAGCAGGAAATCGCACCGGCACAAGATGCGCGACATGCTCCGCGGCTCTCGAGGCGGGTGCTCGATTCTGTGGTGAGTGCGGCGCCTCCATGCATCGTCGGCAGGCGGAGCCGAGTCAAACCGCACGCGGCAACTCTCCCGGCGGCCAGGCCCCTACATTTGCCAGGCCGAAGAATCGCAACGCGATGGATCCGGCTGTCACAAAAGAGCTTGGATCGCTGCTTGTTTTACTGGCCCGCGAGCGCATTTTTCTGATCATGCACTGGTGCATCTTTGTCGTCTTGAGCCTAATTGGCTTTGGGCTGGCCATGAAGTGCTACACCGAATTCCACGGCGACCACATGAGCAAGCTGATGATGTCGATTACACCGATGCTCTTCATCAATCTGAGCGCGCTTGTTTGCCTGACGCCAATCAAAGGCACCAAGCGAGAAATCGAGCGCATCGAAGAGAAAATTGCTTATCTCAAATTCTCGGTCCGCTTCAAACATTTACTTTAGGACCGGTACTCAAGATTTCGATTGATCATCCTATCCGAAAAATTGAATTTTTCGCAGTTCCACACAGGGACTCGAAACGCCCTGAAACTCGGCTTTTATAAATTCCGGAGAAAAATTGCCGTTCCAGGCAGACTAATTCAGGCCTGTAAACCCGCATGAATTCGTAGAAGCAATTAGACCGACACTCCGAAAAATAAGATTTTTCGAAGGGCCGTAGATAACCAAAGTTGGATAAACTCCGCCGAATTGACTAGTTCGCGTCAGGCGTCCAGCTGAGATTCGGCTTGCGGGCTGCCAGCGCTTCATCCAGGCGTCCCACAGGAGTTGTATGCGGTGCGTTGCGCACCATTTCCGGGTCGGATTTTGACTCTTCGTCTATCTTGGTGAGAATCTCGATGAACTCGTCTAGGGTTTCTTTCGTCTCGGTTTCAGTCGGCTCGATCATCATGGCTTCCGGCACAACAAGCGGGAAATAGACGGTCGGTGCGTGAACGCCATAGTCGAGCAGGCGCTTGGCGATATTGGTCGTCGAGACGCCGCGCTCTTTCTGCTGATTTCCGGAGAGAACGAATTCGTGCATGCAGGCTTGTGGATAAGCCACAGTAAAGCGGCTCTTTAGCTTGTTTTTCAGGTAATTCGCATTCAGAATCGCGTCTTTGGAAACCTGCATCAAGCCTTCTTTTCCATGAGCAAGAATGTAGGAATAAGCGCGTACCAGAATGCCGAAATTGCCGTAAAAACCTTTGACCTTGCCGATTGATTGAGGGCGATTCCATTCCAGTTTGAAACGCTCAGCTTCCTTTAGGATGACCGGTCTGGGAAGGAAGGGCTCCAGTTCTTGGCGGCAAGCAACTGCACAGCCGCCGGGTCCGCCGCCGCCGTGCGGGGTGGAGAAGGTTTTGTGCAAATTCAAGTGGCAGACATCAAAGCCCATATCGCCCGGACGCACCAGTCCCATGATGGCGTTCAGGTTGGCGCCGTCGTAATAAAGAAGCCCGCCGGCATCGTGTACGAGTTTTTGGCAGACATCAATTTCTTCTTCGAACAATCCGAGGGTGTTCGGGTTGGTCAACATGATGGCAGCTACATCCGGCCCTAATGCATTTTTCAGTGCGTCAGTATCAACCAGACCACGTTCGTTCGATTTGATTTCGACCACGTCAAAACCGCAAAGTGCGGCAGTGGCAGGGTTAGTACCGTGCGCGGTGTCAGGCACGATTACTTTCTTGCGAGCGGTGTCGCCTTTTGCCTGGAAAAAGGCCCTGATAAGCAGCAAGCCTGTCATCTCGCCGTGAGCTCCGGCAGCTGGTTGCAGCGTTACTGCAGGCAGGCCGACTACCTCTGAAATACTGCGCTCCAGGTTGTAGATCAATTCGAGCGCACCTTGAATTTGATCTTCAGGCTGCATGGGGTGCAGTTCTCTAAAGCCTTCAAGGGCAGCCATGGAGTCATTAATCTTGGGGTTGTACTTCATCGTGCAAGAGCCGAGTGGGTAAAAACCTTTGTCGATTGCGTGATTCAATTGCGAGAGGCGCACGAAGTGGCGAACCGCTTCCAATTCGCTTACTTCAGCCAACCGGGCCGACTCTTTGCGAACGAATTGAGCCGGAATCAGGTCACTGGCCTTTTTCTCTTCCACGCCTGGTTTTTCAATAACCAGAGCTCTTCTTCCCTTTCTCGACTTCTCGTAAATCAGCTTTTCCATGACCAACTCCAATTTGCCTAGTGTTCAAACACGTGCGAAAAACCCCTCAAGTCCAGATCGCAAACGACCTGTACTGCTTCAAAGCAACGCCCAGCAAGCCCCTCACGCTCTTCGCGTTTTAGCATGCCGAGAATAATGTCGTAAATAGGCAACAGCACACGAACATCGTTAGCTGCATACTCCATTTGAGACTCGGAAAGATCGCTGCGCGCCCAATCGCTCGATTGGTTGGTTTTGTCCAACTCAATCTGCAAAAGCTCGGCCACCAGATCCTTGAGGCTATGCCTGTCTGTATAGGTGCGAACAAGCTTGGATGCGATCTTCGTGCAAAATATCGGACTGGTTTCAGCGCCCAGATAGTACTTCATAACAGATACGTCGAAGCGCGCGTAGTGAAACAGCTTGATTACGTTTTTTGCTTCCATCAGCTTTTTCACGTTGCTTTGCGTTGGAAAGCTGTCCTTGTCTTTGTAACGAACAAAACTGACAATACCCTCGTCATCGCAGATTTGCACGAGACAGAGGCGATCTCTTGGAATGTTGAGCCCTCTGGTCTCGGTATCCACCGCAATCAGAGTCTTTTTCATGTAGTGCCAAAAGCGCTCGTCAGGCAGATCGCCCTCAAACAGCTCCACTTTCCTGTGCGCTACCATAGCTGTCATCAATAGGAAACCTCTTGGTCAGGCGCCCTTCTTACCACTGACATGCGGTGCGTTTTAAGGCGGCGCCCTTATCTGGCCGACCTAATTATAATGGGGCAAGATCCCGTATTTCAGCGTGCTTTTCAGCATTTAAACAGCATTACGGGAAGCTAACCTGGCAAATACGCCTGACAACAACCGCTATCAGGCGATTCTAGAAGCCGCCCTTACGAGATAACTCCCGGACTGAGCCAGCGGTCGATAACCGCCTCCAGTTCGCCTGCCATGAATGGGCGCATCAAAATGTCATCTGCACCGGCGCTGAGCAGCGGGCCCCGTTTGATGCCTGACGACATCGCCACAATGGGGACTTTCTTGGCGCACGCCCTCGCCGACCGCCTCAAAGCTTCAATGTGCGCAATCGCCTTAATCTCCGGAGCTTTGACTTCGACAAGGACGATGTCGAAATCTCTATCTTGCATGCGTTTGAGCGCATCCTCCACATCATTTGCCGTTTGAGCGATCAAACCGAGTTCTTCCACCATATTCAAGGACAGCTGGCGGAGCACTGCGCTCTCCTCAACGATCAAGATACGCGCCGTATCTATATATGGTTTCGATGCCATTTTGGATATCCCCTCGAAATACAATCGAGATTTCGCTTCAAAAACGGCATGGTGCCGCAGTATTGCCAGAAGTTTACCTCAGTGAGCAGTTTCAATCGTTAACTACTCACCTGGATAGGCTTGCGAAACGAACTCAGCCAGATGCATTACTTTTACCGGCAAATTAGTCAATTCTTGGCCGGCATTCAGTTGAAGAAGGCAGCCTGGATTGGTCGTGACCACCACTTCGGCATGCGTATCTTCAATGTTTTCCATTTTTCGATTGAGCACTTCCAGGCTCAACTCCGTATTGATCACGTTGTAGATGCCTGCGCTGCCGCAGCAATGCTCGGCTTCCTTCAGTTCCACAAGCTTCAAATTCTTTCCCGATTGGGCCAATTTTTGCTGCAAGGCAAGCAAGATCTCCTTGGGCTCATTGTGAA